>NC_013943.1:966623-1288830 GCF_000025725.1 Denitrovibrio acetiphilus DSM 12809 | reverse complement strand
CTCTTTCACTATGACCGCTTGTAACCGGATCACGCAAATCAATCGCTGTCATACATGCAGAAATAAAGCCTTCCCACATCTGTTCTATGCTGTTATAAAGCATTGCGTTTTCAAGTGCCATGCCTATTATGCCGCTAAGGGAATGAGCTGTCCGTTCATCTTCTTTTGTAAATGGAACAACTATCTCGGAAAAGTTCTCAGAAGAAATTTCAATAGGTTTTGTCTTTTTATTTATAAGCTGAAGCACCCCTATCAGTCTGCCGTTAATATCGTTTATAGGAAACACCAACATCGAGACTGTTCTGTAGCCTGACATTTTGTCGAAGCTTGGATTAAAGTCAAAAGGGAAGCTGTCATCAATATTGTAAACATCTCTGAGCGCAAGGATATTGTTTTTAACTGCGCAGTAACCTGCAATACTGTGTTCGTCGGCTGGAATACGAAATTGGTTGAAAGGTAAATTTATAGAATCGTTCTGAGTATACTTAAAAACAAGTTCATCGGTGTTATCGTCATATATAAATATACTGCCTGCATCAGCATCATGTATATGCCTGATACGGGTAAGCATAACATCAAGCAATTCGTCCAGATCCCTTATACGGATCAGCGAAGATGCAAGATCAATAAACGCACTGTCTGTAAGCATAAGCCACTCTTTAAATCATAATATGTAAGTATACCAGTTTTCAGTAAGGATGCTTCGTTATATGTCTGATCTGAAGCAACTATAAACAGTAGCAAACAAGAAACATGTTTTCAATAGAAATACACTGGAAATACATATAATAACGGAGTATATCATATATTAAATTAAACGTTTAATACTTGATAAGCACTGAACAGTTATGTTAGTTTACGTCTTCAATATTCAGGAGGAACAAATGAAATACAACCCTGCGGGCATAGAGACCAAGTGGCAGAAAATCTGGGAGGACGAAAAACTTTTTAAAGTAGAAAAGGACGATACCAAAGAAAAGTTCTACTGCCTTGAAATGTTTCCGTACCCTTCTGGTAAAATCCATATGGGGCACGTCCGCAACTATGCTATCGGGGATGTTATTTCAAGATATAAATTCATGCAGGGGCTCAATGTACTGCACCCTATCGGATGGGACGCCTTCGGACTGCCCGCTGAAAATGCAGCTATAGAAAATTCAACCCACCCCGCTGTCTGGACAAAACAAAATATCAGCTACATGAAACAGCAGCTCAAAAAACTCGGTCTTGCGTATGACTGGGACAGAGAAATTGCCACATGTGATCCCGAGTATTACAAATGGGAGCAGAAAATCTTTATTGAGATGTGGGAAAAAGGACTAATCTATAAAAAGAAATCCCACCTGAACTGGTGCGACGACTGTAACACTGTCCTCGCTAACGAACAGGTTGAAGACGGTGCATGCTGGAGATGCGGCAACGAGGTTGCTATAAAAGAGCTGGACGGATGGTATCTCAAAATAACAGATTATGCTGATGAACTTCTGGAATATACTGATAAACTCCCAGGTTGGCCTTCGAAAGTTCTCACCATGCAATCCAACTGGATAGGCAAATCATACGGTGCAAAAATCGACTTTAAGATCAAAGATATAGATGATAAAATAACTGTTTTCACAACAAGACCTGACACTCTTTTCGGTGCTACTTTTATGTCTGTCGCCCCCGAACATCCTATTGTAAAAACTCTTCTCGCAGGTACAGAGAAAGAGAAAGACGGACTGGCTTTCATAGATTCTATTCTCAAAGACGACAAGATAAGCCGAATGGATGATGATAAAGAAAAAAGAGGATTTTTCACAGGGAGATATGTTCTCAACCCTGTCACAGGCATTGATATGCCTATATATATAGCAAACTTTGTCCTTATGGATTACGGTACAGGTGCAGTTATGGCTGTCCCTGCACACGACCAGCGCGACTTCGAATTTGCGAAAAAATACGGATGTGACCTCAGAATAGTTATACAGCCCAAAGAAGAGCTCTCTCTGGAAACAATGACAGAAGCCTATTCCGGTGCAGGCAAACTTGTTAACTCCGGTCAGTTTGACGGTATCCCTAATGAGGATGCTAAAAAAATGATTATTGATTGGCTGGACGACCAGAACATAGGTGAGAGCACAATCAACTACCGCCTTCGGGACTGGCAGATATCACGCCAGAGATACTGGGGGGCACCAATTCCGTTCATCTCATGTGACAAATGCGGCACAGTGCCGGTTCCTATGGATCAGCTTCCGGTGAAGCTCCCTGATGTGAACTTTAACCCGGACATGAGAGGAAACCCTCTGGACAAAGTCGAAAGCTTCAAAAATACTACCTGTCCGAAATGCGGCGGCGCAGCAGTGAGAGAGACCGATACTATGGACACATTTATGGAGTCTTCATGGTATTTCATGAGATACACATCACCTGACTGTGACACTGCGCCTTTTGATAAAGATCAGGCTAATTACTGGATGAATGTTGACCAGTACATCGGCGGTATCGAACACGCTATACTACACCTGCTCTATGCCCGTTTTTACACAAAAGTTCTCCGCGACCTCGGTTATATAAATATAGACGAGCCATTCAAAAGGCTCCTTACCCAAGGGATGGTATGCAAAGAAACATACAAATGTCCTGATCATGGATGGCTCTTCCCTGAAGATTCGACAGACGGCAAATGCTCCAAATGCGGTAAAGACGTTACTGTAGGACGTGTTGAAAAGATGTCCAAATCCAAAAAGAATGTTGTGGATCCAAACAAACTCATTCAAGAGTACGGAGCAGATACAGCAAGGCTTTTCATACTATTCGCCTCCCCACCGGAAAGGGAACTTGAGTGGAGTGATACTGCTGTGGAAGGCTCTTTCAGATTCATAAACAGGGTCTGGAGACTTATACAAAACAATGTAAACCTATTTAAGGAAGAGCTCCCCACCTCCACAGAAGATGATATAACAAAAGAAATACTCTTTCATACTAACGTCACTGTAAAAAAAGTTACAGAAGATATAGAAAGATATCAGCTTAATACATGTGTTGCAGCTATGATGGAGTTTGTGAATAACCTATATGCCATTGAGCCAAAAATACAGGATGGACACAAAACGCACTTCAAAGATGCTATACTGACACTGATGAAGCTTATGGCCCCATTTACACCTCACGCAGCGGAAGAACTTTACGAGATGACAGGGCTGCCAGGTCACATATCAAGGAGCGACTGGCCTTCGTTTGACGAAAAACTCACACAGAAAGACGAAATCACAGTTGCTGTACAGGTAAATGGAAAACTCAGGGGACAAATTGATATCCCCCGCAACATGGGCAAAGATGAGGTCTTTGTAACTGCAAAACAGAATGAAAATGTTCAGAAACATATCGAAGGGCTCAATATGATAAAAGAAATCTATGTACCAAACAAACTGGTAAACTTTGTGGTGAAATAATGACTAAGAAAGCCGTTCTGTCAGCTCTGCTGGCTCTGATAATCATGACCGGATGCGGATATAGAATTGTTATAACAGGTAAAAAAGCGGCTTTTACAATCTTCCCGTCAGTCATTGCAAACGAATCAGGCGAAATAGAAGTTACATCTCAGTTTAAAGACTCTATTAACCTTTATCTGGCGACTATAAACGCTCTCGCATCTGAAAACAATGCAGACTATACTGGTGAATTTACGCTTACATCACTGCAATTTACCGGTGCGTCCTCATCCTCAACCACTACAACTGCATATGCAAATATGTCTATAAGGATATTGATCGAAGACAAAAAAGGTGACGAAGTCTTCATGAGGACTTTTAACGCTTCCGAGGATTACGCCAACACGTCTTCAATGTCTGAGACAAGATCAAACAGGGACGAAGCTGTTGATGATGCTATTAATAAGATTATGACGGATTTCAGAAATGCCTTCGAAAAGTGATGGGAAATTTAAATATATAGCCGGAAGCGATTATTTTCAGGAGCAGGAGCTTAAAAAAATACTCGGTTCCATTGAGGATTGCGAAACAGAAGGCTTCTCTGCTGAGGACTTCAATCCTGAATTTTTCTTTAATTTCATAAATTCCGCTTCCCTCTTTCAGGAGAACAAAGCAGCAATAGTCAAATCTGCTCACAAGATCAAAAATGCTGCTGATGTCATAACCAAATGCAAAGATTGTGTGGAAACCCACCTCATATTCCTGACTCCTGAACTGAAAATTTCCAAAGAGATAAACAAGGCTTTAAAAGAAGCCGGCTTTGAAACTGAAATCGAAAAGAAGGCAAGGAAATATGATCTGACAGGTAAAATACTTCAGATGTTTGCCGATGCTGATTTCAGAATAGATTCATCAAGTGCAGCAGAGATAAACGAAATATTCGAAGGCGACCTGAAACAAATTACGAACGAAATAGAAAAACTGACTCTCTATTTTGCTTATAAAAAGCCTAAGTCCGCAGCAGATGTCATAAAGGCTGTAACAGCCAGAAAGCACGACAGTATATTCACCTTTATCGACGCCTATACTGCACGCAGCAGAAATGTATGCAATGTTATGCTGGACGGCTTTATATCTTCCGGAGAGAACCTCAACATACTGATAAGTCTCCTGTTCAAAAGAATGAGAGAGCTTTACTTATACATCAATCTTAAAGAACAGGTAAAAGAAAACCGTCCATGGATGCTGGATAAACTGAAAGCGGGTGTAAGAGCATGGCGCCACGAAGACCTTATAAGGCTTTACGGGCTTTTTGCTGAGTTGGACTACAAGAACAAAACAGGGCAGATATCCACACAGAATTACATGCTCAGGCTTGTTGCCGCTTTATAAGCTCCCCGCCTTTCTCGAGGAAAACAGTCCCCTCTTCTTCATCAAAAACTGTATGCAGGGTTACAACACGAACACCCTTATCAACCGCATCATAAAGAGCCGCTGAGTATGCAGGGTCTATCTCCCATGCGGGACGGAAATATGGTTTGTCTATCTGACACACATAAAACATGATCGGGGTATAGCCTTCTTCAATGGACTTCACCAGCAGCCCGAGATGCTTTTTACCGCGCTCAGTAACAGCATCAGGAAAAATGCAAGTATCCTCATCAAACATAGTGACATTCTTTACCTCTATGAGACACTTCCCTAGTTCACACTCCACCAGAAAATCTATCCGCCCGTCACCATACTTGTATTCACTTTTAAGATAGCTTATCACACCGAGTTCAGGTATTTCGCCATCCTGAATGCCGTGCTTCACTATTCTGTTCATAAGGATAGTATTCGTCAGTATCCATTCACCATCAATAAGAAAAGCCTCCAGAGTATGTTTCAGCTTTCTTTTAGGGTTGTCCGACTCGCTGATCAGAACATCTCTCCCCTCTTTCACAATACATTTCATTGAGCCTGTATTAGGATTATGCACAGTGAGTATTTCTCCTGATGTTTCTACATCCGTAAAGAATCTTTTGTATCTTTTAATAAACTTTGCTTTCAATAACTTGGGGTATTTGTACACCTTATGGGGCTCCTTTGACGTATTTTTTACTTTACAAAAAAAATTTATATGACTATTTTTACAACCATCAACATGATCAAAAATCTAAAACAACGAGAATCTAAACAAATATGAAAAAAACTTTTGAACGCTTTACTTCAGCATTCATAATGTCTGCTGTCGTACTTTCTGCATTCGCCGCTTTTAATGTAGTCTATCTGTTCAAGATGGGCAATACTGTTGAAAAGCTCAGCGAAAAAACTATGGAAAAATCTGACCAGTACATCAATACGAAAAACGAACTTAAACATGAAAAGGATAAAATGTCCTTTATGGCACACGTGCTGGACATCAAAAACGTATTAGATGACATGGGCAGCACAACAAGCTCATACAACACAATGGACTTCGCCTATCTGATAGCTAAAGAGTCTCTGGATAATGACCTTGACCCGCTTCTGGTACTTGCAGTAATACAGACTGAAAGCTCCTTCAGGAAAAGCATTGTCTCAAACAAAGGAGCGATCGGGCTTATGCAAATACTGCCTAACACCGCTCAGTACGTTTCCTCAATGCACGACCACATAGAGCTTACAAGCACTCAGGAACTCTTCGAACCACAGACAAATATCACAATAGGCATCAGCTACCTCTCATACCTGATTAACAAGTTCGACAACCAAAAGTATGCCCTCATAGCTTACAACATGGGCCCAACAAATCTTGTCAGAAGGATAAAAACCGGCAACGTTCTGCCTAACAGATATTACCGCAGTGTCATGCGTAATTATAGCTATATCCTGAGCAAGTCAGGCAGGGTCTGATATATTTTGAAAGGGGTAAACGTTCTCTTATCACGTCTGGAAGGTCCTGTGAATCTCGGCTTCATCGCCCGAGCCATGGCAAACACAGGTTTCAGCTCACTTTCATATACCGGTACAGTACCATATAACCATGAAGATGCCCTCAAGTTTGCCGTACATGCATCAGATATCCTTGAAAATGCTTATCATCCGGAAACTTTCGAAGAGCTGATAAGTACAAGTGATGTTGTAATAGGTTTTACCCCCAGAAGCCCTTTCAGCACAAACAACCTGCCTTACGAAGAGTTAAAAGACTTTGTATCTGAAACAGTATCAACAGGGCTTAAAGTCGGGCTGCTATTCGGCAACGAAGCCAGCGGGCTGAACAATAAAGAGCTTTCAGCGTGCGCACACAGAGTGAGCCTCCCCACAAGCGCAGACTACATCAGCATGAACCTCGCTCAGGCTGTACTTGTTAGCCTGTGGCAGATAAAAGATATAGAACCTGACAAAGAAGCTGAAGCTGAATATGCCGACAGAAATACCATCGGCACCCTTCTCCAAAGAATAAAAGATCATCTGGAGCTAATAGAATATTTTAACGACCAGAACCCCGACCATATCTGGAAAGAGATAAGACAGATGATAGAATCTAAAAGGCTTACCAAAAGAGAGGCAGAACTCATGCTCTCTGTCTTCGGTAAAAGTATATCCAGATACTCATATCTTCTGAATAAAATCAAAAAATAACCCCTCTTTTTACTATTTTACAATTAATTGACATTATTTTCACAGAGTCTTTACAGCTATTGAGTATTTTTAATTCGTATCATTAAGATAGATTGCTGTATCGTCTTATAGACATTATAATATACAGATACTCACATGAGGTGTTAATCAATGACAATATTCAGACATGAAAAGGAATATGTACAGCTTAAAGGGATGCTGGCAGAGATGGCTACTATGGCATCGTCTATGGTGTCGGAATCAATCAGGTCTCTCGTAGACAGGGATTCTGACCTTGCCAGAAAAGTAGTCGAGAAGGACGAGCACCTTGACCAGCTGGATGTTGACATTGATGAACACTGCATAAAGATGCTGGCACTTTTTGAGCCGAAAGCAGTTGACCTGCGGTATATCATAACAGCATCAAGGATAATAATCGATCTGGAGCGTGTCGGTGACCACTGTGTCAGCATAAGCAGGGAAGCACTCCAGATAAACGACACCCCCCAGCTTAAACCTTATATCGACCTTCCTAAAATGGCTGAAAATGCCGTAAAGATGATCAATGACTCTCTTCAGGCATTCTTTGACGCAGACACCAAGCTTGCATTCGATGTTATTAAGAGAGACAGCACAATAGACCAGCTTAATGATCAGGTTATCAGAGAACTGCTCACCTACTCCATGGAAGACATCAAAACACTACATACTGTGCTCTCCTTAATGAACGTATCCAGAAGGCTGGAACGTGTGGCAGACCACGCGACAAACATCGCAGAGATGGTTTACTACATGGTTGAAGGAAAAATTATCAGACACACATATATTGAAGAAACCGAAGAGGAAAATTAATATGATTAAAGTCCTTGTTATTGAAGACCATGAAGAGATAAGAGACCTTATCTCTTATAACCTCGGCAAAGAGAGTTTCGAAACAATATGCTTTGACAACGCAAATGAAGGACTTATCCACCTTGAAAACAACGATGTGGACATCATCCTGCTGGACCTTATGCTGCCGGGGCTTAAAGGGATGCAGTTCCTTCAGATCGTACGGAACAACAAGAAATATTCAGGCGTCCCCATAATAATAATATCAGCGAAAAACACTGAACAGGACATAATCAACGGTCTTGAAATGGGCGCAGATGATTATCTCACAAAACCATTCTCCATAAAAATCCTAATAGCAAAGATAAACGCTATCCTCCGCAGAAACCCTGCAATCAAGTCTAAGGTGATTTCGATCAACGGCATAAACATAGACACCAATAACTATGTTGTCACCGTAGACGGCGAGGAGATCAGCCTGACCAACAAAGAATACGAACTCCTTCAGCTTCTGCTGAAACATCCGAAGAGGGTTTTCACCAGAAACCAGATACTTAACGCTGTATGGGGGTATGAATCTGACGTTTACACCAGAACAGTGGACACTCACGTCTCATCCCTTCGTAAAAAACTGGGCACAAGGGGTTCATTTATAAAATCAGTACCAAAAATAGGATACAGAGCAGATATATGAGATCACTCATAAAAGTTTTCCTTATAATCTATATCCCCATTGCTGTTATGCTGGGGATCACATGGAATATCACAAATAAACTGACAATCCAGTCGGCAGAGAAAGAGCTACAGTCAGAAATGGTCTCTAAGGCAGAAATCCTTAAGGGATATGACCTTAATACTTCTTTTGATCAGCACATTCATGATAAATTTGTAACGGTATCTAAAAATTCTAAACTAAGGATAACTGTAATCCGCAAAGACGGTTTTGTCGTTGATGACTCATACTATGAACAGGCTCAAATTGCCCAGATGGAAAATCACTCCAACAGACCGGAAGTCAGAGAAGCTTTCGAAACCGGCTCAGGCATCGTAGTCAGGCGGAGCACAACAACTGAGCAGGGTATGTATTACTACGCAGCAAAATATAATAACAATCTCGTTGTACGCATATCCTACCCTATGTCATACATAGAATCGCTTCAGAGTGATATGCTCAAGCAGAACCTTACTGTTTATTTTGTGCTTATATTTATGATAGGAGTTGTGACGATATACCTTGCAAGGCGCATCAACAGCCCGATAAAGCACCTTTCCATAATAGCGGATAAAATAGAAGCCGGCGATACACAGATATACTTCCCCTCCTTCAGAGACAAGACAATAACAAAACTTGTCAGTGTAATATATCGAATATACAGCTCTATGAACCAGAAAACCAAACAGTTGGAACAAGAAAAGATCAAACTGAACCACATCTTTTCGATACTTGACGAAGGGATTGTTCTGCTCGACAACAAAAATAATGTCAAACATTACAATGACACCGCAATAGAAAATCTCGGAGTCCAGCTCCAGCATGGAAAAAACGTCCTGACTCAGACGAATAACATCGCTGCCCTATCGTTCTTCTCCGAGGTTGTGTCACATAACGAAGACTGCCGGCTCCAGAAAGAACATAAAGGCAAAATATATGAGATATATGTCAGAGTTTTTGAAGAAGAAAAGCTTGTTGTATTCTTTGACATTACAGAAAGAGCCGAATATGAAAACTTTAAAGCAGAACTGATCGGCAATATCACCCACGAACTTAAAACACCTCTGGCAATGATTATGGGTTATTCTGAAACTATAATGAACGATCCGGAGATGGACACTGAGTTTCACGACAAATTTATAAAAATAATCTACAACAGCTCAAACAGGCTTAATATCCTGATAAACGACATACTCAAGCTTCATAAACTCGAAATGCTTCAGGACAGCATTACAGTTGAAGAACCAACTATTCTCGCTGACCTTCGCGATGAAGTTGCAAATTACTATACAGACAGACAAAAACAAGTTCAGGTTGATACAGGCAATGACGAAATATTCATAAACAGAGAACACATAATGAGCATTATCACTAACCTTATAGATAACGCTATGAAATACTCTACAGGTGACCATATACACCTTGTTGTGGTCAAAGAGGATGATTACGTTGTAGTAAAGGTTGAAGACCACGGTCCCGTCATCCCCGTTAAAGAACAGGAAAGGATTTTTGAACGCTTTTACACAATGGACAAAGCTAAAAACCAAAAAGATACAGGTACGGGACTTGGGCTTTCCATAGTCAAACACATAGCCACTCTCTACAGAGGAAATGCTAAAGTTATCAACAATCAGAAAGGCGGAAACACTTTTATAATCAAACTCAAGGAAAAGCCTCCTATTGAAGAAGAATCTTAATTTAACAATTATTTGACACATAACTTTTTTACTTTTTTCTTGCATTTTTCTGACACGTAGTTATCCTATCGCTGACTTAATAAAGCGGTGGTGTTGGTATGCACGAACTGAACTGGGGAGCCATCCTATTCGGCTTCATCGGAGGGCTAGGACTCTTTCTGTACGGTATGAAACTGATGTCGGAGGGACTTCAGAAAACAGCCGGATCAAGTCTTAAAAACATTATTGAAAAATTCACGTCAAACAGATTCATCGGTGTTCTGGTAGGAACACTTGTCACAGTTATAGTACAAAGCTCGTCAGCAACAACAGTAATGGTTGTAAGCTTTGTCAACGCAGGGCTCATGAACCTGTTTCAGGCTCTCAGCGTTGTTCTCGGCGCAAACATAGGCACAACCATAACCGCACAGCTCATAGCATTTAAGATAACGAAATTCGCTTTGCCTGCCATAGGCTTAGGCGTTGGTCTCGCACTCTTTTCAAAAGATGCGAGAAAAAGATACTATGGTGAAATAATATTAGGCTTCGGTCTGCTTTTCTTCGGTCTCTCAGTAATGAAACAGGCTTTCATACCTCTTAAAGAAGCAAAGGAGTTTGCCGACCTTTTCGTTTACCTGTCTGTAAACCCTGTTGCAGCTGCGGCTGCCGGTGCAATTCTGACAGTTATAGTTCAAAGTAGTTCTGCCACAATAGGCATCACTATAGCAATGGCTTCAACCGGTCTTCTCGATTTCCACGCGGCGGCTGCGCTGGTTCTAGGCGAAAACATAGGTACAACCATCACAGCCAACCTTGCGGCACTAGGAGGGAGCAGAACTGCTAAACAAGCAGCATTCGGGCATTTCCTGCTCAATTTTTTCGGTGTTGCATACATGCTCATTTTCTTAAGTTTTCTTATAAAATTCATAGATTTTTACACCCCCGGCGCAGTGGACTTTGTTGCTGCTGATGGTACAAAGCCTTATATAGCAAGGCACGTAGCAAACCTGCATACAGCATTTAATATTATAAATATGGTGATATTTCTACCATTCATACACATACTTGCCAGAATTTGTGAAAGAGTAATAAAGTCAGAACCGAAAAAGAAGAAAGGTCAGCTCTTGCGCTTGGATGATAACATGGCAAAGACCCCATCCATAGCAATAGCTCAGGCAAAAATAGAAGTCGAGGAGATGTCTAAACTTCCGATAGAAATGCTGAAACTAACTCAGGAAGCATTAGTCACCAACTGTTCTAAGCTAAAGGAAGTCAAAAAGATTGAGGCTAAGCTGGACGAACTAAACCACGAATTTTCAGCTTTTTTAACACTCCTCACTCAGCAGAACATTTCTGAAAGAACTTCTCATATAATCAATGACCTGACCCACGTTATACATAACCTCGAAAAAATCGGTGACCATGTCGAAAATATAGCAAGATTTAAAGACAAGATGCTTAAAAAAGATATCTCCTTCAGCCATGATGCCGAGCAGGAAGTTCTTAATCTCATGGACGTAGTTCTCAGGTTCACAGAACAAACCATCCATTTCTATAATAACCCCGGGTCAATTACAACTTTGGACACATCGGACGAAGACCTCATTGACAATATGCGTAAAAAATTTAAAAACAATCATATGAAACGCCTGTCCAAAGGTAATTGTGAAATCAATTCAGGCATAGTTTTTGTTGATATAATTAATAATCTCGAAAAGATCGGCGACCATGTTTACAACATCGCACAGGTCATGATGTATTCTAAAGACGAAACCTTACATAAGGCTTAGGGAGTTCCATTCCACAGGAATCCGTATAACAGCTCCCTCTTTTAACAGAGCATTCACAAAGCCTCTTTCAGCCCCGTGCAGGAAGAGGTTTTTTGTCACCTCAACATCCATTTTGCAATATTCAATAATCTGATCTATCTTCCCCTCTTTATACCACTGGAGAGCCTGAAGACCATCTGCTGTTTTTGCTGCGCCTATAGTTGTCCCTGCCATATTATCCAGAGAGAATCTGCGTCCGGTTTTTGCACGCACATCTGCAAGGATGTCAAAGACCATTGTTTTGTTAAAATCCGGTACACGGTATCCTGTGATAACTTTGTTGTCGAAGCCTATATTGTTGAATCCCATAATGCACTTCGCGCCTTCAAGGCGAACGATAAAGTCCTCTGCCTGCTCTTCGGTATATGTTTCATATACATCATTTTCAAAGGAATAGACTACAGCGACAGATATCCCCATTTTATGAGCGTTATTCCATCCGCCGACATCATCTGCGGAGCGTTTTGTCTCTATGTCATATACGAGAACATCAGTCCTCGGCTGTTCTTTTATCTCTGGTATTTCAGACGGAAGATGTTTGCCGGAGAGAAGAGCCTTCATAAGCATAACAGCGCCTGCTTTGTCCAGAGGGTAATTTCCGCTGCCGCATTTAGGGCTGTATATACAGGCTGGACATCCAGACTCGCATTCGCAATGCTCGACCAGATCAAGAGTGCGCTCAACAACTTCAGTAAACCGATCATAAACACGTTCATTTATACCTATTCCCCCCGGATAAGCGTCATACATAAAAACAGCAGCACCGCCAAGCTGTGGATGATATGGATAAGATATACCGCCGATGTCATCACGGCTGGCAAGGTAAAATGTAGGGACAACTGATATCATAGCGTGCTCAAATGCATGTATCGCTCCCATAAAATCAAGCTCTGCATCCAGTATAAGCTTTCTTATGCTGTCCGGGACAAGAACATACATCCCCTTTGTAGAAAACTGAATTGGTGATTCCTCAAGCTCCACATCAGCTATTTTTTCACCTGTCCTGCTTGATATCTGCTGAAACCCTGTGAGCTGTTCGGTAACTTTCAGCCCGCAAAAAGCGGAAGCCATGCCTGATTGTTCTTTTCGACTGAAAGTAGCTTCAACCATAGTATTCTTATCCGTTGTGGGCATGGTATAATAATTTCCGGTGAAAGGTTCTGTCTTTATATTTTTTTTCGATCTGTCAACGTTGCGTATTATAAAGCTGTTCCCACGGTGCATGTATACAGCTCCTTTGAAGTTTTCCATATAGGCACGCCTGCCCGATGCAGTAGCTATCAGCGTATCTCCGCAATAAATGTTATAGTTATCACCTGCCATGCGAAGATCAACATCCCCGTATGGATACCTGACCAGCGTAAAGTACCGTTCATTCTCTTCATCTTTGAAAATGATGCTGTCCATAACCATTTTTTCAATTACAGCTCTGTGTTTTAAAAAATATTCTTCTGTTTCTTCAATAGGTTTTTCGTATGCAGCACAGCGGATGTGAGCAGTGTTAACTATTTCATTCCCCGTATCTATAACAACATTTTCGAATGCGGCATCATAAAGTTTTTCTGGATGTTTGACATAGTATTGGTCAAGAGCATCAAAGCCCGCAATCATAATAACCAGACTGTCCTCACCCCTCCGCCCGCTTCGCCCTGCCCTCTGCCAGAGGCTCATAAGAGACCCCGGATATCCTGCAAGAACTGTGCAGTCAACACCGCCGATATCAATACCCAACTCGAATGCAGAGGTGGATATAACAGCCTTCAGCCGTCCTTCTGCGAGATCAGCTTCAATCTCACGCCGTTCTTCCGGCAGAAAGCCTGCACGGTATGATGAAACGGTCTTTCCATATCCCGGATCAGCAGCGAGCAGGTTAGCAAATATCCGTTCTGTCTGTTTTCTTGATTTGGTGAAACATATCGTTTTAAGCCCTGCTTCAAGATTAGTTTTAAGCAGATAATTTGAAATGCTTACAACAGGAAGGTCTGAGTTTATCAACAGGAAATGCTTTTTACCGGAGGGGGCACCGCTTTTGGATACGTGGTAGAAATCTCTTGAAAACATAGTGTCTGCAAATTCTTTCGGGTTACCTATCGTAGCCGAACAGCTTATTATCTGAACATGTGGATAAAGACGCATAAAACGTGCAAAAAGGTTATACACATGGTTGCCGAATATACCCCGGTATGTATGAAGTTCATCCACTACAATGTATTTGAGATTATTCAGAAAATCTGCCCACTCGTTCCTTTTAGGCAAAACGGCATAGTGCAGAATATCCGGATTGCTGAAGATTATGTTAGGTCTGTCTTTCTGAATTTTTCTACGTACTTTTTTATCTGTGTCGCCATCCACAACAGCAAGACCGATACCTTCTCCAAGGGGAATATTCGTTAGAAAATTCTCAAGATGCCGCATCTGGTCACGCCCGAGAGCTTTCAGAGGGAAGAGATAAAGTGCTGTAACATTCCTGTTGTGATACATGTCTTCAATAATCGGCAGATTGTAACATAATGTCTTACCGGAAGATGTGGGAGTAGTGATAAGAACATCACGTCCGGATTTTACCTGTTGATATGCTTCTGACTGATGTGTAAAAAGTGATGGAATACCGCTGTCTGCTACAGAATCCCTTATAATCTGTGACTCTATAATGTCCAGTCCGCAAAGATCCGCTTTTTTTTCTGAAAATACGTGTTCGAAAGCTATGGATCCGCCGACTTTACTATTTTTGATATGGGAGACTATCTTTTCAATTTTGTTCATTTGTCAGAGATTCTAAACAGTCTCACCAGCGTGGTCAACTTCTTTTAACGACGTTTCCAGTCCTTCTCACCACAAACAGGACAAACCTCTTTAAAAGGAGGGTTTTTAACACCGCAGTTACGGCATGTCTTCATTATTAGAAAGTAATATGGGATCACAAGAGCGTAAACAGCAACGATAATAAGAGCTATAAGCTGAAATATCTTGAATTTAAACCCGAGAATCAGGGAGATGATAAACAGGATTGAACCAGTCTTTAACATTGTTAAACCACCTTAAACTATTCTTATATATATAATTATAACTCACACGGCTGTTTTTGCAAATGTTAAGTGACATCGCCCCGTGATATCAGTCGTCAAACCTCTTTGAACCTTCATAAACCTCGTATTCAAGCAGTCTGCATTCTATGTTAGAATTCCAGAAAACGTGTCTCTTGTCAGCCTTGAGACCAACTTTTTTGGCTAATCCAAGGTTTCCGGTAAAGATGAAACACTTTCCGCCCTGACACTTATTCTTAAAGAAATCTCCAATATCTCTGTAGGTTCCTTCAAGGTTTTTCTCATCCCCCATACGCATTCCGTACTCCGGGTTTACTATCAGCAGAAATTTTCCGCCTTTCGGAATGTGACTTTCACGAAAATCACATCTCTGTATGTGTATCAGGTTAGAAAATCCTGCATTGCCTATGTTCATGTTTGATGCCAGTACAGCATCACGGCTTATGTCTGAACCGGAAAGCTTAATTTCACATTTTTTGATTTTAGATGCAGCTTCGTTGCATATTTTATCAAAAACTTTATGATCATATCCAATAAGATGCATAAAACCAAAATTTGTTCTGAAAGCGCCTGAAGGGGTATTAGTTGCCATCATTGCAGCTTCGATGAGAATCGTCCCGCTTCCGCACATAGGGTTTGCAAGATTGACAGTACCGTCAAAACCAGCGGCCATAAGAGCGGCAGCAGCAAGAGTTTCCTGCATAGGGGCCTTCAGCGGGTTTTTCCTGTAGCCTCTTCTGGTAAGCGGGATACCCGATGTGTCTATATATATAGAGCAGTCATTCTCTTTCCAGTAGAGAAAGATTACCGTCTTCTCTTCGTCAGGACCGGAATCAGGGCGTTTGCCTTTTGTGTCACGCAGTCTGTCTACTATCGCATCTTTTAGCTTGTATGATGCAAATCTCGTGTCTTTGATGGTAGTGTTGAGCACAGCAGACGAGACGCTAAAGTATCCGTCAATAGGTATTATCTCTTCCCATTTGATCTTTTTAGCATTTTTATAGAGAACATCCCCATTCTGCACACGCATCTTCTCAAGCAGGTAAAGCACTCTGTGCCCTGTTCTTATGTGCATATTAAGAAACATACAGTCTTCAAGTGTGCCCTCTGTTGCCACTGCGGCTTTCCTTGTATAAAGGACAGGGAAGCCAAGTGCTTTGATCTCTTTTTCGAGGTACTGAGGTATCTCTTTCGGACAGGTTATCAGTATTTCGCTTTTCTCTTTAAAGTTCATGTTCACCACCGGATTTGGAATATACTGCATAAGAATTAAAAATGAAAGTATTATTACCAGAGAAACCTGATCAGTTTCCCTAATCACTTATATTACGCTTTTCTATTGTTAAATTTTTGCTGTCAAAAAGAACAATACTGAAACAAAAATATTGTTCTTATAATAACACAACATACCATAGAAGCCCTGTCAAATAGTCAAAAACATGAATTATGCCGACATCTCGTCACGTCATTAATACTTGTATGAGATTAATAAACAATGATTGCATATTAAGTTTATGAATTAAAGTATCTAATAAATTTCTGCATATAAAACTATCACTTAAGACAAATTCGCTCACCCCATAAAATGCTAATACATAACAATTTTTGCAAAATAAATGAAAAACCATACTAAACACATGCTCTAAATATACATATGCCTGAATTGCTGTATAATCTTTCTGAAAGTAACCATTATTCAAACGTCTAATAGTTGATATTATTATAACCATGTTATCAAAAATATTTCCAAAATTATTTTAATTGAATTTATCAATTTAAAAAACAAGCACTGGTTCATTTATAAGCATACATAATAACATACCCTCATATAATCAAAAAACATAATATGAGCACCTAAAGTATTATAAAATCAAGCTCAAAAAAAGTACGTATACTAAACTTTTTTTATAAAATATTTCAACCATACATAACATCATCATCTCTAACATAATATGGTTCAGCGTTTTAAAATGTACCCTTGATTAAAAAGATGTTGCATTTATATTACAGTTATGTTGTTGATATAAAACATAAAGTATAAGATCCAACTAGAGGATCATTTTATTGAGTAAACGCTAAGTTAACTTGAACTTTAATCGATAACATTATTATGAGGTTTACTATGTCTGACAATTCACTATTCAGCGCCGGCATAAAAAGGCGTGACTTTCTGCGGTTGACAGCAGGCTTGACAGCCATGATGGGACTTCCGGTCTCTATGAGCTCAAAAGTTGCTGAAGCAGCAACAGCAGACAACAGACCGCCGGTTATCTGGCTTCATTTTCAGGAGTGTACTGGATGCTCCGAATCCCTTATCCGTTCAGGACATCCGGATACTGCTTCTCTTATTCTTGATCTCATCTCTCTGGACTACCATGAAACACTTATGATAGGTTCCGGATATCAGGCGGAAGAATCACTTCACAACAGTATGAAAAACAATTGGGGCAAATACATACTGGTTGTGGAAGGTGCTGTCCCACTTGCTGAGAATGGAGTTTACTGCAAAGTAGCAGGTAAAACAGCTCAGGATTCTCTGAAAGAGGTTGCCGAAGGTGCGGCAATGGTTATTAACATCGGTACCTGCTCATCGTTCGGCGGTGTTCAGGCTGCTGCTCCTAACCCGACAAAAGCAGTGTCGGCAGCAAGTCTTGTAAAAGATAAGCCTGTTATTAATGTACCAGGATGCCCTCCAAGCCCTTATAATCTTCTTGCTGTTATACTTTACTATCTCACATTAAAAAAACTTCCTAAACTTGACCAGCTTAACAGACCTGAATTTGCCTACGGCAGACGTATCCACGAACACTGTGAACGCAGACCGCATTTCGATGCAGGACGTTTCGCAGAACAGTTCGGAGACGAAGGGCATACACTCGGTTACTGTCTTTACAGACTCGGCTGCAAAGGTCCTGTAACATTTGCTAACTGTTCAACACAAAGATTCAACGATGTCGGCGTATGGCCAGTCGCTATGGGTCACCCTTGTATCGGGTGTACAGAGCCTGACGTAATGTTCCACACATCAATATATGACAGAGTTCAGATACACGAGGTTACACCTCCTGACTTCTATCCTAATGCTAACCCGTCCAAGCGTGGCAAAGGTGCTGATCCGCTTACGACTGCTGTAGTAGGTATGTTTGCAGGTGCAGGTATCGGAGCCAGCGCAATGATGGCTAAGAAGCTTCCAAAGGAGGGAGAAGATGAAGAAGACCAGGCGTGATTTTCTGAAGTCCGCTGCGGCGGGCGGTGCTCTTGTCGCTGCACCCTTCAGTCTCCATGCCGAAGAGGAACACCTGAAGGAATCCGACGAAGCAGTAGGGATGCTTTATGACTCCACCCTGTGTGTCGGATGCAAAGCTTGTGTGACCAAGTGCAAACAGGTCAATGACATGGAGGCGGTGCCTTCTCCGAGTGACGAAGACAGAATATGGGACTCACCGGAAGACCTTGACTATCGCACAAGAAACATTATCAAACTCTACAAAGATAAAGAAAATGAAGCAAACTGGGATTACGTAAAATACCAGTGTATGCACTGCATCAAACCTTCCTGTGTTTCAGCCTGCCCTGTCAGCGCTATGGAACAAGAGAAAGAGAGAGGCATTGTTTTCTATGACAAAAATAAATGCATCGGCTGCAGATACTGCCAGATTGCCTGTCCGTTCAACATTCCAAAGTTCGGCTGGCCTGAAACGTTCCCTAAGATCGTTAAATGCGACCTTTGCAAATATACCAACCTTAAGGTCAAAGGCGAACCGGCATGTGTTGAAACATGTCCTACCCAGGCTGTGATATACGGTAAACGTAAAGACCTTCTGGCTGAAGCTAAGAGAAGACTAGTCACTTCTCCTGAAAAATATACCGGAGAGATCTACGGTGAATACGAAGTTGGCGGAACAAACGTCCTTTACCTTGCCGGAACAGACTTCTCTAATCTGGGCTTCCCGGAGCTGGAAAAAGAATCTGCCGCGGTGCGTTCTGAACACATTCAGCACACACTTTACAAAGGTTTCATTGCTCCTGTTGCTCTTTACGGTTTTCTTGCCATGGTTGCGCTGAAAAACAGAAAAACAGCTCAACAGGTTGAAAAAGAACACGTAATAGAAAAAGAGATCGAAACTGAGCTTAAACACGAAGATGAAGGAGGGGACAAATAATGACCCATAACGATGAATATCATATCCACAGGGCAAAGATACTCACCCCTTCGTTTTATGTGCTCCTGTTTTTTGTAGTAATCGGCTTTTTCCTTGTCGGCGTCCGTTTCGTAAAAGGGATCGGCGCTGTTACAAACATGTCCGACGGCTACCCATGGGGTATATGGATCGCATATGATGTTGCCACAAGTACAGCTCTTGCCTGTGGTGGTTACGCTATGGCTATCATCATCTACATCATGAACAGAATGAAGTATCACCCGCTGATACGCTCTGCCCTTGTAACAAGTTTGTTTGGCTACATGCTTGCAGGTCTCTCTGTTATGGTGGATATAGGACGCTACTGGAACGCTTACAGCTTTTTTATCCCGACAAGATGGCAGCCCAACTCCGTAATGTTCGAAGTTGCGGTATGTATTATGGCATACAACGTGGTACTTATGCTTGAGGTTCTCCCGGCTATTCTGGAAAAATTTATTCATTCCAAAACACCGAAGTTCCCTAAAGTTAAGAAGTTCGCAATGAAGCTATACCCGAAACTCGATAAAGTCCTTATCTTTATCGTTGTTCTTGGTATAACACTGCCGACAATGCACCAATCATCACTCGGCTCTATGCTGATTATCGCAAAATCAAAGGTTGACCCGATATGGCACACAGAGTTTCTTCCTCTGCTGTTCGTCATTAATGCACTCTACATAGGTTACTCTGTTGTTATTTTTGAATCTTTTGCTTCATCAATGGCATTTAACAGACCTTTTGAGTCAGAGACACAGCGTCTCTCAAGGGTTATCCCATATGTTACAGCCGTATGGCTCACAATCAGACTTGCAGACCTCATATACAGAGGAGAGCTCGGAAGAGCCTTTGCAGGTGACTATAACTCTATGATGTTCCTTGCAGAAATAGTGCTAATAGCAGCAGGGTCGTTCATATTGATGTGGAAGCAATTCCGCTCATCACCGCGAATGGTGTTTATATCCGCGATGCTACTGCTTGTCGGTGGCGGATGGTACAGGTTTAATGTGTACCTCGTAGGATATAATCCGCACGGTAACTGGAGCTACTTCCCGTCACTACCGGAGTTCTTTATCACTATCGGTCTGGTTGCATTTGAAATACTTGGTTATATGGTACTGGTAAAACTATTTCCTATAATGCCCAAAGTACACAATAACACTGCAGACGTTCATTAATTTTCAGGAGAGATATAAATGGGAAAGAGAATAACAATAGATCCGATTACAAGAATTGAAGGACACCTCCGAATTGATTTCGAAGTTGACGGCGGGAAAGTGTCAAAAGCATGGTCATCTGCTCAGATGTGGAGAGGTATCGAGAAGATACTTATCGGCAGAGACCCGAGAGATGCATGGGTTTTTGCTCAGAGATTCTGTGGAGTTTGTACAACAGTGCACGCCATCAGCTCAATCCGTTCACTTGAGAACGCATATAATGTTGAAGTACCTCTGAACGCTCAGCTTGTCAGAAACATAATGATAGCTCAGCACTCCCTGCAAGACCACATTGTGCATTTCTATCACCTTTCAGCACTTGACTGGGTGGACATCGTAAGTGCACTTTCAGCAGACCCTAAGAAAACAGCTCAGATAGCTCAGTCCCTTTCTAACTGGCACGGTAACTCTGTAACAGAGTTCAAAGCAGTGAAAGAGAGACTTACAGCATTCGTCCAAACAGGCAAACTCGGGATATTTGGTTCAGGATACTGGGGACACCCGGCAATGAAACTTAGCCCGGAAGTTAACCTCATGGCTGCTGCACACTATCTGAAAGCCCTTGATTATCAGAAAAAAGCAGCTTCCGCTGTTGCAATACTCGGCGGTAAAGACCCACACATTCAGAACCTCTGCATGGGTGGTGTAGCCACTGCTATCAATATGGATAACGAAGCAACACTTAATATGGAACGTGTTGCGCTACTCCGTTCACTTATGGAAGAGACCAGAGATTTCGTTAAAAATGTTCTTTACCCTGACGTGCTTGCCATAGGCAGCATGTACAAAGAGTGGTTTAAGTACGGCAGAGGTGTTGATAACTACCTTGCTATACCTGAGTTCCCGCTCGATGCCACAATGACAAAATTTGATATGTCCGGTGGTATCATCCACGACGGAGACCTGAAAAACTTCAGACTTCTTAAAGACCACAAAGATGAAGCTCTTATAAACGGAACCACAGAGTCTACAAAACATGCATGGTATGAAGACGGTAAACCTAAAAACCCATTCCAGGGTGAAACAGAGCCAAAATACTCTGAGTTTGACCCTGACGGTAAATATACATGGTGTAAGGCTCCAAGACTTGATGGAAGAGCTATTCAGGTTGGACCTGTAGCTCAGATTCTCGCTTCATACGCTGCCGGCGACAAACATGTTAAAACACTTGTTGACAATGCAGTAAGTAAAATCGGTATCACTGTTAATGACCTTCAGTCTACTATGGGACGCCACGTAACAAGAGCTATCCGCTCAGTTATCATGGCTGATAAATCCATCAAATACCTTGACATGCTCATTGACAACCTTGCAAAAGGCGACAATGTTTATACTAACCACGTTGAAATGCCTATGGGCGAATATCAGGGTGTAGGCTTTCACGAAGCCCCTAGAGGTACTCTCTCCCACTGGATGGTAATTAACAACGGTAAACTGACAAACTATCAGGCTGTTGTACCTTCAACATGGAACGCAAGCCCAAGGGATGAAGAAAACGTTGCCGGACCATACGAACAAAGTATCCTCGGCAATCCTGTGGCTGATATCGAAAAACCACTTGAAGTTATCAGAACGGTACACTCATTCGATCCTTGTATCGCATGTGCTGTTCACTCCATCGACCCTGAAGGCAAAGAAGTTACAAGCGTAAAGGTGAGATAATGCAAACGGTTGTTTTTGGTGCAGGGAACCTGCTCCTCAGTGATGAAGGATTAGGCGTTCACCTTATCAAACATATGAATAAGAAGTATGAAGCGTGTGACGATGTCGAATTTTATGACGCCGGAACAATGGGCATACTTGCTATACATAAGCTGGAAGAGACTCAGCATGTTATTATTGTTGACTCTCTGGAAGCAGAAGGTGAGCCTGGAGAACTGCGTGTGTACGAAAAAGATGACATTATGCTGGATAAAATTCCTGCAAAAATGTCTCCACACCAGATAGGACTTCAGGAAGTCCTCACACTGAGCGAACTCAGAGGCAAAGCACCGAAAACTATAACCTTTTACGGTGTTATCCCTGAAAGCCTTGAAAGTTCTGTGGAACTCAGCTCTTCTGTTCAAAAACGTGTGGGAGAGATAGATCAGATGATAGTTTCAGAGCTTAATGCAATGGGAATAGAACTCACTCAAAAATAAAAGCTAAGATACACTTTATGATTCTTATCAAGGGCAGAGGCATTTATGTTTCTGCCCCTTTTTTTGTTCAATATCCTGACTATATATGCGACAACAGACGCAAATGAAGACATAAAATTTACAGTAAGAATTTAACCGCATTGGGATAAGCTTATTAAATCGGATTGTGCAATTGGTATTAATTTTGAGCAGAGACTGGGGATAAATATCTACGGATTAACCCGTGGTTCTACTGTTTCACACGTGCTTAATGCACGAGTTTACAACTTTGTTGTACAGTTCGCTAGAGCATATGCAAAATACGTCACTGTGAAACCCGCAGAGTTGTGGCAGTCTCTGAACTCGTGATTTAATCCTGAGATTGCTTCGCGTCATTACATTCCCCGCAATGACTTATACTGTGATTAGCTCATTCATCCACACTTAAACATATACTTACCCCCATGCATAAAATACACGGGGGTAAGTAATTTATATAAACTAAGCTTTTTTTGCTAAACGTATACGAAACATTTGTTCCAGCACTATCAGCCCGAAACAAGCCATTCCTATCAGATACATCCAGTATTTCATATCTTCCCCAAGTCCTAGTATAGGCAACAAAGTGCCCGGACGGAAAAGTATAAAGGCTGTAGCAAGAAGGAAAGGAATTTCCCAGAATTTATTTTTGGTGATAAACCACCCCTGGATAGCTGCTGTAAATGCAAAAGCAGCGAAACAAGCCATAACGAATATCAGTATCCCTAAGGGCCAGCTATAAATGTTATGGAGTATCAAATCTGTGTTAAACACAAACATGAAAGGGATAATTGCTGTTCTCAGGTCATATGTAAAGCCCTGAATACCTGTTGCTATCGGAGGTGAATCCGCAATAGCGGCGGCGGCATACGAGGCCAACCCCACCGGAGGCGTGTCATCAGCCAGAATACCAAAGTAGAAACAGAACAGATGCGCAGCCATAAGAGGTATAAAGAAGCCGTATGATGCCCCAAGGTTAACTATGATAGGCGCAGTGAGCGAAGCCATTACTATATAAGTCGCGGTGGTAGGAAGCCCCATTCCAAGCAGCAGAGATGCTATCGCTGTAATGAGAAGAAGAAGGAAGATATTACCCTGAGCCAGAGTTTCAACTATCTGGGTTATCATTCCGCCTATCCCCATGCCAACTACTCCGACGATAATTCCGGCAGAAGCTGTGGCGAGAGCAACAGAAACCATATTTCTGGAACCACCAATAAGCCCATTCCCTATTGTCTTAATAGAGTTTATCATAGCCGCGGCAAAATTCTTTGAGCCGCCTGTTTTAAACTCCTTTCTGATCTCCTGATAAAAAATGATCAGCGCAAGTATGAGCACAGCGTTATAGGCAGCCATTTCAGGTGAATGTCTTACAATAACAAGCTCGTATACCAGCATGAATATCGGAATAAGATAGTGAGCACCATTCCTTATAACTTCAAAAAATTTAGGGCATTCATCTTTAGTGAGCCCTCTCATTCCGAGCTTGCTCGCTTCAAGATGTGTCACATAGAACAGTGCAAAATACGAAACAAAAGCAGGAACAGCAGCGGCCTTCACCACTTCTATATATGGAACATTCACATACTCTGCGATGATGAAAGCGGCAGCACCCATTATCGGAGGCATGAGCTGACCGTCTGTTGAAGCAGCAACCTCCGTTGCAGCAGCCTTTGTTGCCGGATAACCAACCTTTTTCATCAGCGGAATTGTAAAAGTACCTGTTGTAACGATATTTGCAATACTAGAGCCTGAAACAAGCCCTGTAAAACCGGAAGCAACGATTGCTGCTTTCGCCGGACCGCCTTTAAACCTTCCAAGAAGTGAGAGAGACATATCTATAAAAAATTTGCCCGCCCCAGCCTTATCAAGCATAGACCCAAGCAGAACAAAGAGATAGACAATAGAAGCGGATACCCCGAGAGGTATACCGTAAATACCCTCTGTGGAAAGAGAAATCTGATTCAGATATTTATTGAGTGAAACACCTTTGAAAGCCATAAACTGAGGCATATACGGTCCTAAAAAAGCATATGCGGAAAAAGCCAGCGCAATGATAGTGAGTGCCGGTCCGATTGATCTTCTAGTTGCTTCAAGCAGAAGTATCACAGTTGCAAAGCCAAAAACAACATCTCTGGTAATGGGAAAACCGGCTCTCATAGCCAGCCCGTTAGCATCAACAGCAATATAAAGCGCTGCGGCTGCACCGAGTATAGCAAAAATATAATCGTTAACAGGGATTTTGTCTGTAGCTGCAAAATATCTTAAAAACCTGGGTGGTCTTTTTACAATAGGCATGCTTAAAAACAAAATTGACATAGCAAAAGCGAGGTGGATTGCTCTCGTCTTTGTACCATCCAAAATAAGAAAACTGGCAAGAGAAAGCTGAAAGAACGCCCAAGCTATTGCTATTGTAGAGATAAGATAGCTTTCGTAGGATCGCAGTGATCTGACCTCCCCCGTTTCTTCCTTCAGTATCTCTTCTGCGGTTTTGATTTTTCTAGCCATGCAGTACCCTCCCGAAAAAAATTAAAAAAAGAAAAAGAGGGCTGTGTTTGTTTACACTGCCCTCAAATATATTTGTCTAAGTAGTTAATTACTGCATAAGTTCAGGTTTGATGTACTGATCAAGTCCTGCTTCTTTGTAGTATTTAAGAGCACCTTTATGCATAGGAGCTGTAAGCCCTTCCAACATGCTCTCTTTTGTTATAACGGCATATGCCGGGTGAAGTTTTTTGAATTCTTCAAAGTTTTCAAAAACTTCTTTTGTGATCGCATAAACTACATCTTCGGAAACATCTGAAGATGTAACGAAAACAGCTTTAACACCAACAGACTCAACATCAGATTCATTTACTGCTGTAGGGTAGTTGGAGATAGCGATTTTTGATTTTGCATAGTATGGGTATTTAGCAATGAGGTTATCAGCTGTTTTACCTGTAATAGGAACAATCTTAACCTTCACACGTCCGGATGTAGCCTCTTTGATGTTACCGTTAGGGTGACCGACAGTATAGAAGAATGCATCAATTCTTTCATCCTGAAGGAGACCTGGAGATTCAACAGCTTTTGCGTACTCAGCTTTGATATCGTCTTCTGTAAATCCGGCAGCTTCAAACAGATCTTTAGAATTCTGGAGCTGACCGGAACCAGGGTTTCCTATGTTTACAATCTTACCTTTAAGATCTTCAATAGAGTTGATACCACTGGCCTCAGAAGCAATAAGAGTTATAAGCTCAGGGTAGATAGAGAACACAGAGCGAAGTTTTGTCTGAGGTCCTCTTTCAGACCATTCTGCCTGACCGTTATATGCCTGAGACTGTCTGTCCGACTGAGCGACGCCGAATTCAAGGTCGCCGGCGAGAACAGCGTTAATGTTATAAACAGAACCACCTGTTGACTCAACAGTAGCTTTGATTCCATATTCAGCGGCTTTCTTATTAACAATACGGCTAATAGCGCCGCCAGTTGGGTAGTAAACTCCTGTAACGCCGCCAGTACCTATTGTTACATAAGTAACTCCTGAAGGTTTAGCTGCTGCTTCCTCCTTCTTTTCCTGTGCAGGCTGCTGTGAGCAACCAAATGCAACAAAAACTACGAGAAGCGCCAAAAGTGCAAGTCTTTTCATTCTTTCCTCCTAACATAAATTACATTAAAGTAAACCAAACTCAGGTTAACCTGTCAATCTTTTTTGATCATATTTAAAGCACTATCAAACAAGAGATTCATAAGCATAACTGAGCAAAACTTAATCATAAACTGTATAGGATATTAACACTGTCAATGTTTTCTTTTCGTTAAGCCTTATGGATTAACAGTCTGAAGTTTATAACCTATGTTAACTAATCTTCATATATTTTTGCGACACCTGTTCTGTATGCTGCCGCTTCAACATCCTTTGCCACAGCCTCATGAACTTTTTTATCCAGGATGTTTGGCACAAGGTCACCCTCAAGAGCAAAAGACGCTATGGTTTTTGCCGCAGCGATTTTCATTTGGTTATTAATAGTAAAAGCATGAGCCTGCAAAGCACCCTTGAACAGACCAGGGAAAGCCAATGCATTATTAACAGACTTTCCGTCTGCTGCAAAAATAGCGCCGTGCTTCATTGCGAGATCAGGATCTATCTCCGGATTCGGGTTAGAAAGTGCAAGTATGACGTGCCCCGGCTGTATCATATCCGGTGTTATAAGGTCAGGGCATCCTGTTGTAGCTATGACAATCTTAGACTGCTCTACTACTCCGCGAAGATCTTTGGGACTGCCGCCGAGGGATTCAAAACGCTCAAGAGCTGACTTGTCAAGGTCTACACCATTAAATTCTTTGATTCCGTATGATTTAAGCAGTTTCATGATACCTGTCCCTGCTGCACCGAGACCTATTATCCCGACACTGGACTCTTTCAGGTTCACAAAAGTGTATTTAGCAATGTTCAGCAATGCTGCAAGCACAACAACAGCAGTACCATGCTGATCGTCGTGTAGAACAGGAATATCTAGCATTGCATCCAATTTATCTTCTATTTCAAAGCATTCTGGTGCTTTTATATCTTCGAGCTTAATAGCGCCGAAGGTTGGGGCTATATGCTTTACTGTCTCTATGATTTCTTCAGGTTTATGAGTTTCCAGCAGTATCGGAAACCCGTTTATGCCGGCAAGCAGACTGAACAGAAGAGCCTTCCCTTCCATCACAGGCATTCCTGCAACTGCGCCTATATCACCAAGACCAAGGATAGCTGTTCCGTTTGTGACTATTGCAACATTATTTCTGATAGATGTATACTTATCCGCAAGTGCTTTATTGTCATGAATTTTCTTGCATATGGAAGCTACGCCCGGGGTATAAATTATCTTGAGGTCATCAATGGAGTTAATGTCTACAGTGGGTTTAACAGCAATTTTGCCATTAACATGCATCTTCTCCACAACGTCTACAACTTCTATAACATCTGCGCCTTCGAAATCTTTAATACTTGATAGGATGTTATCGAGCACATTATTCTCGTCAGCATAAATATCAATATCTCTTATTTTATAACCTTTGCCGAGATGTACAGTTTTAATATCCCCGATCATGGTGCTGTTTGCGCCTATGATCGATGTAATATTGCCCAGATAACCAGGCTTATCAATTATTTTGATTCTTAATGTCTTTATGACTTTATTAGAATATTCAATTCTCATTAGTGCCTCCGTCCTCTTCTGTCAGAAAAATTTCCCATGTCAGCGGTTCATAATAGTTACACGATTTTTTAGGAGTTTTTATATACCTTCCCATAGAGGCACATTTAAGACTGAATGTATTCTTCATCTCTGTTATTAATAATCTCCTGAAATGAAGACAACACCCGCACAACGACTCCTCAATATTAATACTCATAAAAAAATATACCCCTAGAGCTATAAAATGTCTACGCTATTAACAAGACTATTTTGGTGTTTTACAGATTCTTATAAATTTCCTGCTGATCAGCGAGCCAGTTAAGACCTTCAAATTTAATCTCAGATATATCCTGTTCAGACAGTTTCAGCTTATCCAGCACATGCTGGTTTACATCACTGTGGATGTCATCTGTTGCTTCCAGCAGTCCCAAAAGCTCGCCAAGCTCATTGTCTTTATAAAGCAGAGCATGTTTTATCTTTTCGCTTACGTTTATCATCTCAAGCAGTTCTTCTTTTGAAATGCCGAGGATAACATCCAGATGTGACAAAAGCCCAATAAAAAAAGCGTCAGCAAGTCCCCTATAGTTATCACCGAAAACCTTCTTGGCAAGAAGCTCCAGTATATGAGCCTTAAGCATGGAAGTTTCCAGCAGTGTGGACTTAACCGGGTCTCCTTTCTTGCCTGCATAAAGCATAATAGTCAGCCATTTACGCATTGCTTCGCGCCCTATCAGGTTGAGTGCGTGCTTAATGCTGGTTATCTCGTGGCGCAGACAAAAAGAGCATGTATTTATAAGTTTCAGGAGTTTAAGTGTCAGCTCAGGCTGAAGCCGAAACTCCCTTTCAATCTCGCCAATATCTGTATTTTGTGACAGCTTTGAAAGCAAGCGCAGTATGCAGGCTTTAGAAGGTTCAATGTTCTTTTTCTCTATCACAGCCGGTTTCTCGAAAAAGAACCCCTGATAAAGCTCAAATCCGCAATCCTTCGCAAAAAGAAAGTCTTCTCTTGTCTCAACTTTTTCAGCCAAAAGCATCATGTGTCTGCCATGAAATATCTTTTCCACCCTGTCCATCTTAGCCAGACAGTTTTCTTTCATATCGACCTTCAGATATTCCACATAGGAAAAAAGCGGCATAAACATACTAAAATAATCAGCATTCAGAACAAAATCATCTAATGCAAATGTATACCCGTCCCTATAATAAGCGTCAATACGATTTATTACTTCCGGGGTAACATTGGTTGTTTCAACAATCTCCAGCACCAAATTCTCTTTCGGCAAAACATCAAGAACATCCTGCATAATAATGTTGTCATCAACATTGATAAACGCTTTTCTGCCGGACGTGAGGGATTTTACACCAAAATTCTGAAAGATATTAATCAGGACTCTGGAGGTAGCTGTCACAGGGTCATAAAACTCTGCACGCTCATCTGTTCCGGCTTTACGAAAAAGAAATTCATAGCCGAAAACAGATTCGTCAACAGCAAAAATAGGCTGCCTTCCCACAAGAAAATTATCAAATCTCATAATCCAACCTTAAGCAATGAGTTATTGATGTATAATGAATAATATAGCACTATATAATAACAAAATCACTACTTAACATAATTAATCTTAAGACGATATTCTTTATCATCAGGAGTATATAATATGGGTCTGGCACAATTTCTTTATGCAGCAAGAAAGCTGAACAACATCGGCAGATGGGCAAGTGACTTTATGCACATACGCGCTTCCGTTTCCGAACACTCATTCTTTGTTACTCAGGTGGCACAAATGCTCGGCATGATAGAAGAAGAGCACGGTAATAGTGTAAACTGGGAAAAACTCTATAAAAAAGCCCTGAACCACGACGTTGTGGAGGCATTCACAGGGGACATCCTCAGCAATGTAAAAAACATGACCCCAAAGATGAAAACAGCAGTGGACGACATCGAAAATATGATAGCCGACGAGCTTCTCTTCTCCAAAATGGAACCGCCGTACAGAGACATGTACAGAGATATGATTTTCGATGGGAAAGATGAATCACTCGAAGGGCAGATACTGCGTTATTCTGATAATATCGATGCAATGCTTGAGTGCCTCACAGAAACAAAACTTGGGAACAACCCGCCATTTAAAAAGAAATATTCAGAAATTCGGGAAAAGCTTAAAAAGTCTCCCCTTACAAGCGTTCAATTCTTTATTGAGAAAGTTCTGCCGGAATATGAAGAACTTCTGGAGTGACCCTAGCCTGCTTCCTCACGATATCCTGCAAGTGTACGGTTTATGTTTTTCCAGAAATTTTTGTATTTGCCAACGGCATACTGCTGCATCGAGTCCCTCTTCAGATCGAAGTCGCTAAAGTTGTTATCCACCATCTTTACCATATCATAGTCAAGATGTTTACTCTGCGCCATCTGATACATAACCGCCATAAGTTCCTCTCTGTGCATACCTTTTCTGTAAGGTCTGTCCTCCGCAAGAGCTGTAAATATATCTGCGACAGAAAGCAGTCTTGACTGTGGACTCAGCTCATCATCCCTGATGTGAAAGGGATATCCGCTGCCGTCTATCTTTTCATGATGCTGTGCTGCATACGAGGCGATATTGCTTATCTCCTCCACCTGCGAAAGAACAGAATAAGTAAAATACGAATGGCTCTTTATGTATGCTTCGTCTTCAGTGTTCAAAGCACCTTTTTTTTCGAGTACTTCGTTAGGCACAACGAGTTTGCCAAGATCGTGCAGATTACCTGCAATAGAGAGCTCTCCACAGTCGCTGCGGGAGAGACCGAAAGCTTCCCCCATGAGCCTTGCCACTGCGGAAACCCCGCAAGAATGAGAAGCTGTAAACCGGCTCTTAAAATCTATGACAAAAGATACCAGCTTTGTAAACTGCTCCAGATCTCCCTGTGTGATATATTCTTCTGACTGTTTAGCTGTCATACATGTATTGCAATAGCTCTTAGACGTTGCTCCCAGCCAGAAATATTCCTGTGTGCTGAGCACTTCAAGGGCAGCCACAGCATCTGGAGCAAATACACTCCCAACCCTGCTTTTTATATAGTCAGTAATCTTATGATTCTGAAGAAGTATATGCTGATTCTGCCTGATGAGTATATCCACTCTGTCTGCAAGATGTATTATATAGCTTCCAACAGGTATCATCTCACCGTCAAATGTCCTGTTGGCACCATACAGCCAGTTCGAGTGATGATAATGAACTATCTCTGCAATCTTTTGAAACGGTTTATAGTCTTTCAGCAAGAGATAACCGATAAGGCAGTGCTTATACGGCATATTTACATCAAATTCTATAAGGTCGTTCTTTTCTCTGATAGTAAGCGGCGCAGCACCGATATCGTGCAGTAATGCAGCATAATAGATTTCATTCACAGCATCATCGCTCAGCCCCATGACCTTTGCGATCTCTTTTGAAAAAAGAGCTACTCGCTGATTATGACCTGCTACCGTCGGGTTAATAAGTTCCAGGGCAGAAGAAAGACACTCTATAAGCTGTCTTTTGGATATCTGATATTTTTTCTCTCTCATCATTTTCTCCGGGTTAAAAGTATATAGCATCATATAAATAACCCTGCAACGCTATTTAATAGCCCAAAGCCACAAAGTTAGCCCGCGCAACAACCTCTGACACTTTTCAACCAGCAATAAAACACGATTTTCTTATAAATCTATTAGACATAAGTGCAAAACAGCGTTACAATTAGCATATAAAAGATATGGAGGAATGCGGAGATGGCAACAAAAAAAGCAAAAAGAATGTACAAAAACTGTCCCGCCAGAGGTTTTGTATATGTTTGGGAAGGACCAATCAGAATAACGCACTGGGTCAATGTCGCCAGTATCATCATCCTTGTCATGTCCGGTCTATACATACATTATCCTTTCGTTAAACATAACCCCGTAGACCACCCTTACATGATGGGCAGTATAAGGTACACACACTACCTCACTGCCATGATATTTACCACCAGTATAATAGTGCGAGGGATGTGGGCTTTCCTTGGCAATAAATACGCTCATATAAGGACGTTCTATAATCCGTTCAACAAAGATGACAGAAAATATATCATCTCATATTTGAAGTACTACTGCTTTCTGGAAAAAAAACCGAAACATGTACTTACACACAACCCTATGGCACAATATGCATATATAGGGATATTTTTAGTGTTCATGTTCCAGATATTCAGCGGATTCGCCCTCTGGTCTCAGATAAACCCTGACGGCACAGCATATGCAATATTCGGATCAATATTCTCCCTGATGTCCAACCAATGGGTAAGGTATCTGCATTACTTCTCAATATTTGTCATTGCAATATTCCTTATGGCACACCTGTATGCCGCCGTACTCGTTGACTTCCGTACACATGCAGGGGATATCAGCTCTATTTTCTCTGGGTGGAAAGCTGACATTGAAGATTAATAAGTACAATTAAAACGGCAAACACCGTTATTATAGCAAAACTAAAAAATCCCCGGCACTTAAAAAGTATCGGGGATTTCTTTTTATTCATTACAAAACAACCTCACATATGCAACGGGCACGGGCATGAGGTCTTATTTTGAGATATCAAATATCATATCAAGTTTCATCAGTGAGAGAACCTTCAGTATTCTTTCCGGAACATTAACAAGTTTCATTTTGCCGTCATATTCTTTAAGGTTTTTAAGCCCCTCCAAAAGAGTGGCAAGCCCTGATGAATCGATATATGTCACTTGTTCGAGATCCACAACAATAAGCATAACCTTTTTCTTTGTCAGGTCGTTCAGCATTGAGCGGAGCTCGGCAGATGTCAGTATATCAATCTTTCCGTGAGGTTTTATTGTTTTACCGTCTGCTATTTCTTCAACAATTATCTTCATATCAGTTCCTTAAGTATTAATCATATTAACGCATTTAAATTAGCATACTGGAATCTTAAGTACAATTGCAAGTTTATTATTCAATACATATCAAAGAAATTACTACTTTTCTAGTATCATCCATATATAGTAATCATCGGTTTTTGGGTCTACCCATTCATCCATCACCTTGAACCCGTTGAGAAATTGATCAGCCTGCTCCCTTGTCATGGAAGTAACCTTTTGCCTGTAGCTTTCCACAGTTGCAGTGCCTGAGCTGAGGGATTCAACATTCAAGTCTGAGTTTATGAGTACCTCGATCTGCTTTGCCAGATTTTTTTGTGCCTGCACCCTCGCAACCCTTTTCTGCGCAGAAAGGCTGTTGCTTCTCTGCTTCGGAGCTATACCTACAGCCCCTATGTATCCATCATAAACAGGAGTATAAAACCATTCAGGAAAACCATCCCTCATAGGATATTTGGTTTCAGGCATCAAAGAACCGACCTTTCCGGGTTGTTTTTTAGGAGGCATAACGGCTTCTGGTTTTTCTACGGGTTTGGATATAGCTGAAGAGCCCCCGAAATCCATATTAAGAGTTCCTGATGTAATGTCCTGTTCCATCTCTTTTTGAGCTTGTTCGGCTCTCTGCTGTTGAATTTTCGCGCTATCCTGTTTTGCTGTGGGCTTTGCAGCGCCTCCGCATCCAGTCAGAAACAGCACAACAGTTATACTAAAAATAATTATCTTTCCCATAATGTGCTCCTGAAATTAATAATCTTTCATTTTAGCTGAAACATTAACAATATAGTTCCTCGCTTCTTCATATCTGAGGTTAAATTTAAGATACTCATAAACTTTCTGCGGGCTCATGCTGTTTATGACAGGAACAGCCCTGGATATGCTGTATCGTCCGCCGTTATTTTTATTAAAGGCATAGGCGACATTGCCGGCACCAGTATTATACGCAGCGATCGAGCAGTAAAGCCTGCTTTCGGGGTTGTTTATACCTTTCAGATATCGGTAATACAGAATATGCAGATAAGCTGAACCGATTTTAACATTATTCTCTGCATTATAAAGATAAGATGGAGCAAGCACCTTCTTCTTACCTTCGAGAAACTGCATAACATCTACTCCGGCAGATTGGGGAACTATCTGCATTAAACCGTATGCAGGAACATGTGACTTTGCCAAAGGGTTAAAGCGGCTTTCGTTATACATCACCGACATCACCAGAGCCGGATTAAGCTTAAACTCTTTTGCATAATTCTCAGCGAAAGGCTTCACTTTTGCGGCTGATTTCTGATAAGTGTCTGCCGGCAGTTTAATTTTTGCTGTAGTAACATGTTTGCCGGTTTTATCAGATATCTCCGTTGAAACAGACGAATCATTTATAAGCTTATCTGCAAGCTGGTCAAGCTCAGTTGCATTAAGAGGGTTGTCAGAAAAAACAGGCTCAAGTACAGGGTCATCACTTACCTTTTCCGTCACGACTCCTGGAACCTGTTCACGAAGTTTCTTTTCAGTGTTAAAAGCAACCGGATCCCGCCGGAAAGCATTTCCTTTGTCTTCCTTCAAAAGGTCTTTAAGGACAGGTTTGATGTCTGATGGAGTACCGCCGAGAACATCAATCCGTATTTCACCTGTTTCGAAATCAACTATCTTTCTGATACGATAGTTGTTCAGATATTCAACCCACTTTGTATTAGTGGAAACTTCCACAGTATCCCAGTATTTTTCAATATTTTTTTTATAACTTTCGAACTCTTCATTTACTATATTTTTGTATGTTTCAAAAGCCTTTTCGGTCTCCTGCTTATAGGAAGTAAACTCTTTTTTAGAGCTTTCAAACTCCTTTTCATTCTGCCCCTTAAAGTCCTCAAATCCATCCGCATGTGCCAGAACAAAACACATCAGCACCACGACAGTTATAGTAATTTTTTTCATTCTGCAACCATCCATACATATAATTCATGAGTATAGGAATCTTCCCATATTTCCACTATGCGCGCAGTAACAATTTTACCATCAACAGTAAAAAACGAATGATCAGTACCTGTTACAGATGTTCCATATGATGATGACTGTGAAGTGAGATTTGAAAAGCTCTGAACTTTGACACCCATCTGTCTTGCGATCTCGCCGAGAGCTCTCTCCACAGCCAGCTTCTTCTGCCCTGTTTTTCCGTCCTTATGGATACCAGAAACACCTACACCGCCTATCTTTCCGTCTTTCTCTGGTGAGAAATACCATTCAGGTTTCCCGTTTACAAGGTTCGGTCCGCCTCCGCTTGTTGCTGCACATGCAGCCATCAGCACACATAAAGAAAATATAAGAAATATTGCAAATAGTCTTTTCATCAGTCACCTATAAAAAAAGGGCAGCCAAACGGACTGCCCTCTTAAATTTTATAAAATATCTCTTACTGACCCAATCCGCCCTGACCGAACTCTTTATTAACAGCTGCATCAAGCTCGTCCTGTGCTTTCTGAGCCTGAAACTGCTGCCACAGAGCCTGATCGTTTTTCATGCTTGTCACAACCTGTTTCTTTGTGGCGTCAGCAACTTTACTAGGGTCAAGAACTACGAGAACATAAAGCTCGCCACATGGAGAAAACCATGCGTCTTTCTGCATTGTGCCCTGAAGTACCTGGCTTGAAACCTGTTTGGAAACAGAAGATGTCACTTTATCAACAGTCTCTGCATCTCCAACACCGGTAACCTGAGTAAAGTCTTTCATCATTGTATTAACTTTAACTTCTATAACACGGGAGATTTCGCTTCTGGCATTAGCCATAGCAGCGTCTCTCGTAAACTGCATACCACCGGCAGATTTCTTAGCAGAACCGGCTGCCGCAATCGCACCTTCAACCTGTGGATTAACAACCCAGCTAGGAGCACCCTGAAAACACGGATCCGCGAGTTCCTGTTTTGGTTCGCTGCCTGCACATCCAACCATAAGTAATCCCACAGCAGCAAGAAACAGAACTATCTTTTTCATCTTGAACCTCCGTATACTTTTTTAATATAATAATTTACCACACACTTATGCATGTTACCATGATAATTACACAGCATAATAGATGATATCAAAAAATAAAGTGATTATTCACTACATAATTATCTAATACATGACATAATGTATTATGGAGAGTTGAAAATGAAAAAACTGATAATAATACTGATATTTATGGTCTCCTCAATTTCAGTTTATGGTGCTGAAAAAGCAGGCATCATCGAAAATTTCGAAGGTCGTGTACAGATATACGACGGAACTTCACCAAGACCTGAAAACGTGACCGAAACTAAGACTGAAATATATGAGCACAACCGTGTAGCAACCAAAAGAGAAGCAACTGCTCTTTTGAAGTTCATTAATGAAGATAAGATCGCACTTGCGGAAAATTCTGTACTTACAGTGGAGAGCACTAACACCTATGCTCCGGAAGCAGGAAGAGTCGTCTTTTCCATTAAAACCCGAGGCAAAACATCAGGAGTCAATATATCGCTCACAACTGCGGTCATCGGTGTCAAAGGCACAAAATTTGTCGTAGACACAAGCGAAACAGGGAGAAATGCTATTTTCCTGAAAGAAGGAGAGCTCGAAGTTACATCCAAAGAGGGCAACTTTAAAAAATACTCAGAGGTTCAGATAGACGAATATGAAGCTTACGTTAAAAAAATGATGGGCGAATATGACCAATATGTTAAAGACCTTCAAGAAAATTTTGTTGAATATGTACATAACTTTAAAATGAAAGCAGGGAGCGCATTTGCAATAGACGGTAGCGAGGTTCATGAGATAAAGTTTAACAAGGATATTGAGCAGGCATTTTATCTTCTTAACGATGTCGAATAAACGGATAGGCTCTAATAACATCTTACTTATATTCTTCATATTAGGATGTGATTTGTATTGCTGGTAGATCATATAGATTCCCTCGGAGAAACCTGTGGTTCTATTGCTTCGCACATGCTTAACACACGAAGTTACAACTTCGTTGTCACAGCCAGAGTATATGCAAAACACGTCACTGCGAAGTCCGCAGGGATGTGGCAGTCTCTGGACTCGTTAGTTAGTCCTGAGATTGCTTCGTCATTATATTCTTCGCAATGACTCATAAGTTCTAAAGCTGTGATTAGCTCATTCATTCACACATAAATACGTGGTGTTCTGTTTTCTACCGCATAAAAAAAAACTCCTGAGACTGTCAGGAGTTTAATAGTTTAAGTATATTGTTAAGTTCGCTTTTAATCTGTTCTTTATTAAGACCAGTTTCATAATCTTCAGACTCAGCTAGTTTTTTCTTTACACCTTCAATGGTGAACTTTTCATCATAAAGCATAACCTTAAGACGTTTTGCAAGTTCAATATGCTTTTCCGTGTAAAGACGCTGACCACCAGATGATTTAGTAGGTCGAAGCTGTCTGAACTCTTTTTCCCAAAATCTAAGAACTGTAGGTTTAAGACCTGTAATGTCGCAGACTTCGCCTATTTTATAAAATAGCTTAGTCATTTACCTCATCTTTAAAAATCTGGCTAGGTCTGAATACGACAACTGTTCTTGGTTCAATAACAGTCTCAACTCCTGTTTTAGGGTTACGTCCTATTCTGCGCCCGCGCTTTTTAACTTCAAAATTACCAAAACCGGATATTTTGACATTGTTTTTGCCGAGTATCTGATCTCTAACTTCGTTAAAAAGTTCATCGACAACTTTAGCAATGTCTTTCTTAGTAAGACCTAGTTTCTCGTGAATCAACTCAACTATATCAGCTTTTGTCATAGCGAACCTCCAAGTATTAAGATTTTATCCGTTAAAAAAAGACCCGTCAACGCTTTTTGTTGCTATTTCTTAAGAATTTTAATTTTCTTCATAGCAATACCGCTTCCACGGGCAAGTTTTTCCGCAGCTTCGTCTCCGAGGCAGCAAACTTCCATATCGTAATAGTCATAGTAAGTTGTGTCTGTTGCAACTATCCCTGCTATTCTTTTCTCTTCCAGATAGTCAAGAGCGGCCTGTCTGCTCTTAAAAGTTTTCATATATTTGACATTCATTCCCGCTATAACCACACTGGAACTTCTGTCTTCTCTATATGCCTTCCATTTCCTGAAAGCCTTTTTACTGGAACCAATTATCTCAAGATTAAAATCGTTATTTTCTGCAAGAACCCTAACCTTCGCTGCTTCTTTTTCATTAACGTCCAGAAATTGTATAACGTGATTACCCGTAAAAATAGGGGTAACCAACATACGTTTATCTCTTTTGCGCTTTTTAGGCTCTCCTTGCAGTTCCACAGGTTTAGTGAAAAGCTCCGGATTTGCCTCTTTATCTACAGGTGGTTTATATCCGGAAACCACAACAACAGGCTGCGCATTCGCATCCGGTGTTTTTTCCACCTCTGCGATCTTCTGAAAGCCGTCTTTCAGGTAAGGATCCCCACCTGTTCTCAGCTCAAGTTTATAATCTGAAACTTTCTTTGCTATCTTAGTCTTATCTATGGCAGGCAAAGATATATCTTTAACAAGGACAACATGATAAATGACATAAGACGCAAAAACCGCACAGGCAAAAGATGCCGCCACAGTACCGAAAAGAACCAGCATAGAAGAGCCGGCTCCTTTCTTAGATTCACCCAGAACCACTCTGGAGAAAAGCTTATCTGCTGTCTCCCCAGCCAGAAGCATATTAATTTCACTTGAGCTTCTGTTATGGTATCTGATCAAATTAATGTCATTCATCTACAGGTTTATTCCCCTTTATTTTCTGCTATAACCTTTTCTGCAAGGTGTGACGGAACCTCTTCGTAATGAGAGAAATCCATCGAAAAAATGCCGTGACCACCTGTCATACTACGAAGATCCGGTGCATATTTCAAGACCTCAGCCATAGGAACCTGTGATCTTATGTGTTGACCGTTAGATTCTGGCTCCACATTCATTATCCTTCCTCTTCTGGCATTAAGGTCACCGATAACGTTCCCTGTCATGTCGTCAGGCACAAAAACATCTAAATTCATAACCGGTTCGAGAAGTACAGGTTTTGCATCCAGAGCAACTTTTTTAAATGCCATTGAGCCTGCGATAGTAAACGCCATCTCCGATGAGTCAACCGAATGGTATGATCCATCAACAAGAACAGCCTTAAAATCTATCAGCGGGAACCCCGCCAGAACACCCTCTTTGGATGCATCATAAATCCCTTTTTCAACAGCAGGGATATAATTTCTGGGTACAGCTCCACCTACAATTTTATTTTCAAACTGAAACCCTTCGCCACTCTTCAGGGGTGCAAGCTCTATATGTACATCACCATACTGACCACGTCCACCGGACTGCTTTTTATATTTCCCCTGCCCTCTGGCAGACGCCCTGATTGTTTCCATATAAGGCACTTTTGGAGCTTGGAGCTCAACTTCCACACCAAATTTTTTGCTGAGTTTCTCAACAACAACTTCGATGTGCATCTGCCCCATACCTTTGATAAGCATATCTCCGGAACGTTCATCTCTATCCAGTCTAAGTCCGACATCCTCTTCCATAATCCTGTGCAAACCGCCTGAAACCTTATCTTCGTCATCTTTAGACTTAGGTTTCAGAGAATATGCAAGGACAGGGTCCATAAGCTGATATTTAGGGAAAACCAGTTTATGCTTCGGATCGCAAAAGGTATCAAAAGTATCGGTTATTTTAAGCTTATTTACCATACCTATCTGTCCGGCAACGAGTTTGTCAACTTTTATATGGTTTTTACCCTGCAAAATATAAAGCTGGGAAATCTTCTCTTTTTTACCTTTGGCAGAGTTGTAAACCTCTGTGTCATTTGTTATCTCGCCGGAATATACTCTGAACAGAGTCAATTTACCAGCAAAAGGATCCATGAATGTTTTAAAAATCCATGCAGTAAAATTTTCAGATGCAGGTTCAACGAAAACTTCTTCACCAGTATCTTCTTCCACCGCCATTTTATGCTCACGCTCCAGCGGTGACGGAAGGTAGTTTATTATCGCCTCCAGCAGAAATTTACTCCCTATATTTTTTACAGCAGAACCGCAGATAACAGGGATAAACTGCTTAGAAATCGTAGCTTCTCTTATACCTTTCAGTATTTCTTCTTCTGTCAGCTCTTCCCCTTCCAGATACTTTTCAATCAAAGCATCATCGGTTTCGCTTACAGCCTCCAGAAGCTTGTTACGATAATTTTCAACATCTGCCATGCTTTCAGCAGGTATCTCTTCAACAGAAAATTCTGCTGTCGGTTCAGCAGGATATATATATGCTTTCATCTTCACAAGGTCAATAATTCCCCTGAAGCTGTCTTCTTTCCCTATTGGTAAAAAAAGCGGAATCGGCGTTACGCCAAAAGATTTTTCAATGTCTCCTAATGCTCTGAAAAAGTCAGCCCGGTCTTTGTCCATCTTGTTAACAAAAATGACCTTAGCAAGGTCAAATTCTTCTGAAAATCCCCACACACGCTTCGTTTCAGCCTTAACACCTGTAATGGCAGAAGCAATAACAACTGCGCCGCCTACAGCCGACAATCCTGCCCGCGTCTCATGCAGAAAATTTGCATACCCGGGCGTATCAACAATATTGATATGGGTTTTAAGCCACTCTATGGTACAAACTTTTGAGCTGAGAGAGATGCCCCTCTCGATCTCAACAGGGTCAAAGTCCATAACACTGGTTCCGTTATCGACGCTCCCTATTCTGGCGGTAGCCTTGGCGTTGAAGAGGATAGCCTCCACAAGGCTGGTCTTACCCGCACCTCCATGGGATATAAATGCAACGTTACGTATGTCTTTGGTTTCCATATAGTCACCCTCCAGAGCAATACATTCAAATATTATCAATTATATCATCCACTTTTCACACTCTCAAGCCTGACTGTTCAAAAAATATTACATAGATATCATATTTATATCACCGATGTCTGATATCAGCCGAATACATTTGCTTTTTTGCCAAATACTGTTATTTTCTAAAGTAATCTAACATGTGCAGACGTGAAAAACGCAACGCTCTGCATATCTGATTTATATTTAACGGAGGAATTGATGAATAACGGAAACGGCGGTCAAAGCCCCTGGGGTGACGATAAGTTTGACCTGAAGGACAAGCTCCCGAAGATGAACTTTAATGCACCGGGTGCAAGTGTGATCACCATCGTAGTTATTGTTGCATGGCTTGCAAGCGGATTTTTTATTGTAAAGCCATCCGAACAGGCTGTGGTGAAGAGGTTTGGAACGGTGGTGAAAGTTGTAGGCTCAGGACCTAGCTACCACCTACCCTACCCCATTGACTCAGTAGACAAAGCAGAAGTTACAAAGGTGCACAGGCTCGAAGTGGGTTTCCGCACCACCAGAAGCGGCACTAAGTCACTGCCTCAGGAATCTCTTATGCTCACAGGTGACGAAAATATCGTAAGCATCAACCTGAGTGTACAATACAAGATAACTGATATTACTAAATATCTTTACAATGTACACGATGTCGAAGATGCAATACTCGACATTACAGAATCAGCTATCAGAGAGGTTGCAGGCAGAGAAAAGATAGATGATATCCTGACCTCTGGGAAAAACAGAATACAGACGGAAACCCAGAAAGAGATACAGGCTATACTTAATAAATATGAGGCTGGAATACAGATAACTGCTGTTCAGCTTCAGGATGTTGAACCCCCGCAGGAAGTTGTAAACGCTTTCAAAGACGTTGCCAGCGCCCGCGAGGACAAAAACAGATATATTAACGAAGCAGAGGCATATCAGAACGAAGTGATACCAAGAGCAAGAGCAGAAGCAGCAACTATGCTCCAGCAGGCAGAAGGCTATCAGCAGGAAAAAGTTGCAAGAGCAGAGGGTGAGACAAACAGATTTGAATCTGTACTTAAAAGCTACAGAGCTGCCCCTGCGGTCACCAAGAAAAGGCTCTATCTTGAAACAATGGAAAAAGTTCTCGCAAAAAGCGACAAGAAAATTTTCGATTCAAACATAAAAGAAATCACGCCTATCCTGGGGCTTGATAAAGCAATGTCAGGGGGTGCAAAATGAAAAAATACGCAACAGCAGTAGTACCGGTTATCCTGATTGCTCTTTTTGTTGTTTATAAAATGGCAACCTTCACTGTACAAGTTGACCAGACAGCAGTCCTTACCAGACTAGGCAAACCGGTAGCAGAGTACAAAACACCGGGTATCAGGTTTAAAATCCCTTTTGTACACCAGGTTGTATACTTCTCTAAAAAACTCATTGAATACGACGCTTCGCCATCGGAAATAATCACAAACGACAAGAAGAATCTTGTGATAGACAACTTCTGCCGATGGAAAATCTCTGATCCGCTGAAATTTTACCTGACTGTAAAAAGCTATGGTGAAGCATTTAACAGACTGGATGACATAATTTATTCTGAAATGAGAAACGAGCTGGGAAAACACACTCTGCTCGAAACTGTCAGTCATAACCGCCAGAAGATAATGGACAATGTAACTGCACTGACAAAGCTGAAAGCAAAAGAGTACGGCATAGAAATATACGATGTACGAATCAAACGTGCAGACCTGCCGGTTCAGAATGAAAAAGCTGTCTATGCCAGAATGCAGGCGGAACGCGAGCGTATAGCAAAACAGTACCGCTCGGAAGGGCAGGAAAAAGCTCAGGTTATCAAGGCAACAACAGAGAAAGAGAAAGCTATCATACTGGCAAACGCTTATAAAGAAGTTCAGGAGATAAAAGGTGATACCGATGCGAAGGTTATAGATATCTATTCTAAAGCATATGGTAAAGACCCGCAGTTCTTTGAGTTTTATAAGTCGCTTAGTGTTTATGAAAATGTGCTGACAGAAGGAACACAATTCTTCCTCAGTACTGACAACAACATCTTCAAAGTACTTGAAGACGGTAAATAGCTGAAAAGCGGGCGCAAAACTTTTAGCCCCTTACCAGACTTGTCGAAAGTTTAAAGAAGAACAATAAAATCCCCAATTTTGATAACAGGGTTGGGGATTTTTTATTCTAAAATAACATTTTCATGAATAAGCTCATCTAAGCCTTACCAAACTTTTAACGTCACTGCGATGGTTTATCCGAAAGCAGTCTTCCAAATTGAAAATGCATTAATCATTTACAGGCGATACACTCGATCTCGACGAGAACATCTTTAGGCAGCCTTGCAACTTCGACAACAGCCCTTGCCGGACGATGCTCTCCCATAAAGTCAGCATAGATACCATTTATAACACCGAAATCGTCCATATTTTTTATAAATATCGTCACTTTCGCTATATTCTGCTTCGTAAACCCTGCGTCCTCAACTATACACATAAGATTCGTAAGAGCTCTTGTAGTCTGCTCCTCCACTCCTCCTTCAACAATCTTCATCGTTGCAGGCACAAGCGGTATCTGACCGGAGACAAAAAGCATATTGCCTGTTGTCATAACGGCCTGAGAATAAGGACCTATAGCGTCCGGTGCATTAGTCGTGTGAAATGGTATATTCATAATCTCATCCCCTTTAAAACGTTCCATGACATATAATATTTCTGATCAGCACTGAGAGGCTGAAAAAACTTCTCATATTCGACATTGCTGCGGAAAAGCTGCTGTTTGTAGTGTTCTGCGGATAAAAGTGAGATTATCTCACCGATACTTGAATCTGCGATAACTTCTTCATTTTCAATACGGGTAAACATATTTGTAATTGAGTTTGTCACTGTTACAGACCACCTTGTAAGCTTATCTTTCACAGGAAGCTGGGCAAGCTCAGACAGCATCATAAGAACATCACGCCCCTGCGAATCGTAAACATTAGGATAAACAGCGATATATATACTGCCGCCGGCATTAAGAGAGCTGTGCAAAGCGTGGGTTACGTCATGCACAGGTATATAGTTAAAAGTTCCGCCGAGACACATATGTGCGTCCACACGAACCCTGCGCATCGTCTGGGCTATCATAGGACCGCATCTCATAGGTTCGATTTTGTCCTGAACAATCATCTTATCAACGGTCATAGCATAAACCTTATCAAAAAGGTTTTTCTCTGCCAGATACTTAGCCGTAACAAAATCATTAAATGAAGAGTCGCAGACCTTCCCCCCCTGCTTGATGTTCATCCCGTCCAGAAGTTTATAATATGTAAGGTGTGCGTCTTCCAGTCCTCTATAGCTCAAATGTGTTACCTTTCGCTTTACAGTGAATTTAATATCGTATATTCTACATGTGTTTGAACACGTATTAAAGTAACAATATACCCGTTTTAATAATTCAACAATCTTAAGTTTTTTGGAGTAGACACCGGATGAATATAAATGACGTGATGAAGCTGGTCGAAAATGAACGTGAAGCAGTAGAAAAAAACCTGATAGATAATCTCGATTCAGATGTTGAAATGGTAAATAAAGTTGCCGAATACATCTTCGAAAGCGGGGGCAAAAGACTCCGCCCTGTATTCATGATCCTTTCAGCACTGATGTGCGGATATGACGGTGAAAGAACAATTAACCTCGCCGGCGTTGTAGAATATATCCACACAGCCACACTGCTCCACGACGATGTTATAGACGGTGCTAAATACCGCAGAGGGAAAGAGAGCGCCAATAATGTTTTTGGCAACGACATTACCGTTCTCTGTGGTGATTTCCTTTACTCCAGAGCTTTCATGAACCTTGTAAAAGACGGAGACAGCCGTGCCCAGATGCTTCTGGCTGTTGCAGCACGCACCATGAGCGAAGGGGAAGTATTCCAGCTCATCAAAACAGCAGATGTCAAAATCACAATGGACGACTATCTCAGAATAATTAATTCTAAAACAGCCGTGATGTTCGCCACTTGCTGCGAAATAGGAGCTATACTGGGTGAAATGCCTGTGGAAAAACAAAAGGCACTGGCAGACTTCGGCAAGACGCTGGGGATTGCTTTCCAGATGGCGGATGACATCCTCGACTACCTCGGCGACCCTGAAAAAACAGGGAAAAAGCCCGGTACAGACCTTAAAGAAGGTAAGATAACACTTCCTATAATAACCCTTCTGGCTAACGCTGCCGAAGAAGAGAAGAAGCGTGTACGCAATATAATAGTTGACGAACGGTCTTCGGAAGAGAACCTTAACTACATACTGGATCTTATGAACACTTACGACGTGAAAGCAAAATCCGAGCTTGTGGTTGATAAATACATTCAGGAAGCCAAAGCAAACCTGAACCTCTTTGAAAAAAGTAAATACAGGGATGCACTCGATTTTCTGGCTGACTATATGGTTGCAAGAGACAGGTAAAAACCTATGGGTGTGCTCGCTAGGCATTGGGAACAATCCGGCGGCGGTGATGTAACGTGCAGACTGTGCCCTCATATGTGCCGCATATCAAAAGGGGAAACAGGCATTTGCCTCATACGCAGAAACATAGACGGTATGCTCCAGCAGACCGCATATGGTGAGCCCTGCTCTGTTTCAGTTGACCCTGTGGAAAAGAAACCTCTTTATCATTTTCACCCAGGCAAAGACATACTTTCTGTCGGCACAAACGGCTGCAATATGAGATGCAGACACTGTCAGAACTGGCAGATAAGCACAAAGGAAACAACACGTCAGAGCACCACCCCAGAAAGACTCCTAAGACTGTCAAAAGCAAACAACAGCTTCGGTATTGCATATACTTATAACGAACCGATCGTCTGGTATGAATTTATATATGACTGTGCAAAAATATTCAGAGAAGCAGGTCAGGCAAACGTTATGGTTACAAACGGACAGATAAACAACGCTCCGCTGAAGGAACTACTTCCGTTTATTGATGCCATGAACATAGATATCAAAGGCTTCACAGAGAAATTTTATAAAGACGAAGGCGGATATCTCCGGACTACTCTAGACACCATCGAAACATCAGCCAAAGCGGGAACGCACATCGAGCTTACTAATCTTCTCATCCCGGGGCTGAACGACAACATCGAAACCTTTAAAAAGATGTGTATCTTCATAGCGGACATAGATAAAAACATCCCTCTGCATATATCCAGATATTTCCCTCAGCATAAAAGCTCTTTAAGTATAACTAATGAATCAACGCTTAAGGATTTCCGAAAGCTGGCGATGCAGTACCTGAACTATGTCTATGTCGGCAATGCATCCATCCCCGGAACATCAGACACAAAATGCCCCCAATGCGGGGAAATAATAATAAAGCGCAACGGCTATTACACCCAATGCCTAACGGAAGATAACAAATGCACAAAATGCTCCACCTCACTCTCTATTCATTTCTAATTTTAACACTTGCAGCATGCAGTGATCCTTACAGAACGGAACGGTTTTACAGCATGGGGACATTTGTTAGTGTAACTCTGACTGAAAAAAACTTCGACAAGACACAGGATATCCGTGCAAAAATGCAGGAATTAGAAAATACAATCAAATCTGCCACTGAAACTGCCAACAAAACGCAGAACTTCAACTTCAGCGGGGTGATGCAGGAATTGAACATAAGGGGTTCAGAGTTTTCTGACATTACAGACGGCAGATTCAATATCTTTGCACATACCATATCAATTTTATACGGTTTTCCCGAAGGACCTTTCAGAGTGCCTGACGATAACGAGCTTGATCAAGCTCTGGACAACATCGACAAGAAACAAAATGTCATGGTGGATATGGGAGCATACGCAAAAGGCTATATTGTTGACAAAGCTGTGAGCCGCCTTAAAGCTGAAAACATCAACAGTGCACTCATTAATGCGGGAGGCGACCTCTACGCTATGGGCTCAAAGGGAGCCAGAAAATGGCGGGTGGCAATAAAACACCCTGAAACAAGTGAAGAGATGCTCTCCATAGTCAATCTGCGGAATAAGGCTCTTGCAACCAGCGGAGACTATGAACGTTTTTTTCAGGCGGATGACGGCACAATGATCTTTCATATATTCGATGCTACGACAGGTAAAAATCCACTATTTTACTCCAGTGTAAGCGTTATCGCAGATGATACTGTCACAGCCGATGGTCTCGCTACAGTGTTCTTTCTGCTGCCCCCTGAGGATATAAAGATTCAATGCAGCAGGCTCAAAACTCCTGTGCTTCTTTTCACCAAGGATAAAGAGAAGATAAAACTCTGCGGGTGGGAAAAATTTGAAAATAACTAAAACAGACTTTCTGATTATTTCAGCTCTTATAGCCCTTTCTTTAATGCTGATGCTAAACAAAGGAAATGGTGAAAAGAAACTCTTTCTGATCAGTAATAACGTAAAAAAACAGATAAAATTAGAAAACCAGATGATAGAACTCCACGGCGGTGATGTGATTATTGAGGTAACCAAAGATGGGGCCCGCTTTCTTAAAAGTGACTGTTCCAATCAGATATGCGTACATACCGGCTGGGCAAAAGAATGTGGACAGACCGCTGTCTGTGTACCGAACAGATATGCTCTTGTGATAGAGTGCAGAGAGGTCGTATATGACGCAGTCTCAGAGTAAGCGTCTGGCAACAACAGGGCTATTTGCCGCACTGACTGTAACGCTGGGCGTGTTTGAAACGTTCGTGGCTTTACCTGTTCCCGGGGTTCGCATGGGGCTTTCTAATGTAGGCATTATGATGTGCCTTTACATATTAGACTTTCCAGCAGCAATATATGTCGCACTGGCTAAGTCCATTCTTGTACCGCTCCTTACGGGAAATCTGCTAGTTAAAATGTCTATAAGTATGCCCGCAACACTCTGTGCCACAGCAGCTATGGCACTTTATATATTTTTATCCGGTAGATTCACAAGCCCTTTGTCCACAGGAGCTGTAGGGGCATTTGTACACATCTCCGTACAGTTTTTTGCTGTAAAAAACCTTTACATCAAAGCTGATGCGATTTATAACTTATTACCGTATTTCACACTATTTTCAGTGCTTACAGGCGCTGTAACAGGCTATATAACCATACAGATTCTAAAGAATTTCCCAGGGGTTGAAGAGTGCACTTAAATTTTCAAAAAATAATACTCGCAAGCGGGTCACCCCGCAGACGCGAACTCATGACAAGAATAGGTATTAACTTCCAATACGTTACATCCAAAGCAAAAGAAGACATGAGCCCCAATATCCCAGTTGGTGAGCTCACTATAAAAAATGCCGCAATGAAAGGCTATGACGTGTCGAACCTTTACGACGAAGCTTTTATAATAGCTGCCGACACAATAGTATCCTGCGAAGACAGAATATTTGGCAAACCGAAAGGCGAGCAGGACATCATGGATGCTCTCCAGTTCCTCCGGAATAAGAAACATCAGGTCACCACAGGCGTTGCCATAATAAACAAACGTGCAGCCGTGTGCGAAAGATTCTACCGCACAACTGACGTATATTTTAAAAATTACTCTGATGAATTTATCAGATGGTATATCAAATCTGAAGAACCTTTTGATAAAGCAGGTTCCTACGCCATACAAGGGAAAGGAAGCCTTATGGTGGAAAAGATCGATGGCTGTTACGACAATGTCGTAGGGCTCCCGGTTGCTGAACTTTTTGAAAGACTGATAAAGTTTGGTGTACGTCCCGGAGGACTGAATGCATATTGATCTAGTTCATAAATGCCTTGAAAGACAGGCTGAAAGACAAAGCAGAAAGAAATATTTATTTTTTAATGATGAGAAATTTACCTACAGAGATATAAATAAGCGTGCTAACAGGCTGGCGCATATCCTTATAGAAAAAGGGATAAATAAAGGTGACCGTGTTGCCGTTATGCTTGAAAACAGCCCTGAGTTTTTCGTTACATTCTTCGGAATATTAAAATCCGGCGGAATAGCAATCCCGGTGAACACATTCCTCAAGCAGGAAGAAGTCGCCTATATGATTAACGACAGTCAGGCTAAGTTTTTTGTGACATCACAAAACTTCGAAAACGTTGCCACAGGGATAAAGGCTCTTTGCGAAAACCTTAGCTCTGTTATCGCATACACTGAAACATCTTTCAGCTCAGACAATGTAAACACGTCAGCAGTCATAAATGAAAATAATCCAGAAATAGAAATAACCAAAGACGACCTCGCAGTTTTTATATATTCATCAGGTACGACAGGTCACCCAAAGGGTGCAATGCTGACTCACAGCAATATGACTTCGAACACAGCTGCATGTCTGGCAAGATTCAAAGTTACCATCAAGGACAGGTTCCTGCTCTTTCTTCCTGCTTTTCACTCTTACGCAATGATGACATGTATCATACTGCCAACATATGTGGGTTCATCCATCATTATTCTTGAAAGCGTGAATGACCTTAAAAAGAAAACATTCAAAAAGATACTTTTATACAAACGCCCGACTTTTTTCCTCGGTGTTCCGCAGGTTTATATGGCACTCTTAAAATCAAAGATGCCGAAATTTTTTATAAAATATCTATACCCTATAAGGCTTCATGTCAGCGGAGGAGCACCACTTCCTGAGGAAACACTTGAGCAGTTCAGACAGAAGTTCGGACGACCGATAATAGAAGGGTACGGGCTTTCTGAGGCATCACCTGTTGTTTCCGCAAATAAGCTGAAGGAACAAAAACCTCTCTCTGTCGGCCCCGCATTGAAAGGTGTCGAAGCCAAAGTAGTCAATGAATTTGAAAAAGAAGTGCCTACCGGTGACGTCGGAGAGCTCATTGTCAAAGGACCAAACGTTATGCAGGGGTATTGGAATATGCCTGAGCTTACTAAAAGCGCCCTCCGCAACGGGTGGCTCTTCACAGGTGATCTGGCGAAAATTGACGAGGACGGATATATATATATTGTTGACCGCAAAAAAGATCTTATCATTGTAAAAGGGATGAATGTTTATCCCAGAGAGATAGAAGAAGTCCTTCACAAACATGAAAGAATTGCAGCAGCGGCAGTTATAGGGATGCCTGACAAAGCAAGCGGCGAAATCCCTGTTGCGTATGTCAAACCGAAAGACGATGTTGAATTAACAGATAAGGAAATACGTGTGTATCTGAAAAACTGTCTCGCAAATTATAAACTGCCGAAACAGATTTATGTGAAAACCGATCTCCCCATGACTGTCACAGGGAAAATACTCAAGAGAGAGCTGAAAGCCAAAGCTCTGAACAAATGAAATATTACGATGTCATCCTGCCTGTTCCAACAGGCGGGATTTACACCTATACATCCGAAGACGAAATTCAGAACGGGGTCAGAGCCACTGTCCCCCTGGGCAGAAGAACTCTCACCGGCATAGTCCTCAGAGAAAACACGGCTCCGGATGAATCCATAAAATACAGAAATATCAGCACAGTACACGACACAAACCCAATCTTCAGCTGCGAATACATGGATCTGATAATGAAAATATCAGAGTACTATTGTGCCGGTGCAGGGCAGGTTCTGAAGGGTGTCATCTCCGAACAGGTCTACACCAGCGAGAAAACTACAGTAGAGATAAAACATTTTGAACCGAAAGAACTAACCCTCAACGAAGCGCAGCTTTCTGTCTATAACGGTATATATTCATCACTGAAAGACGGCTTCTCAACCCATCTGGTGCACGGCGTTACCGGCAGCGGGAAAACAGAGATATTCATAGAGCTAGCAAAAAAAGTTATAGCCGAAGGCAAACAGGTGCTCTACCTAGTGCCTGAAATATCCCTTACACCTCAGCTTGAAAACAGGCTGTCTGCACGCATGGGGTTCGACGTATTGTCATACCACAGCAAGAAGACACCAAAGAAGCGCAAAGAAGCGTTCTGGAGCTTCTCAGCCGGCACATTGCCGATGATGCTGGGGGCAAGAAGCTCGCTCTTTGTCCCGGCAAAAGAGATAGGTCTTATAATAGTCGATGAAGAGCACGAAAGCAGTTATAAGCAGGACGAGATCCCCTCTTATCAGCTTCGGGATATGTCTGTCCTTTACGGAAAGATACTCAAAATACCTGTGATTCTGGCAAGTGCCACACCATCACTTGAAAGCTGGGCAAACGCTAAAAGCGGAAAATACTTATATCACTCTATCCCGTGCAGACCAGACACCGATATGCCGGAAATTCAGATAGTAGACATGAAAGAGGAAGAACCTATAGGCGGTATTCTGTCCATCCCGCTCTACGATGCAATATATGAAACTATAAACAGAGGTGAGCAGGTCATACTGCTGATAAACAGAAAAGGCTACTCCCACACCCTGTACTGCCGGAAATGCGGAAATATTATAAACTGCTCTAACTGTTCTGTCGCCGTAACATACTATAAGTCAACAAATACATGCAAATGCAACTACTGTTCTCAGGAAGTCAGAAGACCTAAATGCCTCCACTGCGGAAGTGACGACATAACCGACTACGGCGCAGGAACTGAAAAAGTTGCAGAAGTTCTGGAAACAGCATTTGAAAAGAAAATACTCCGACTCGACACTGAAAATGTTAAATCGTACAAAAAACTCTCCGAAATGCTTAAAAGCTTCGAAGATGGCGAATACCCTATCATGGCAGGGACTCAGCTTGTGGCAAAGGGGCTTGATTTCGGCAATGTAACACTGGCAGGCATCATAAATATTGACAACATGTTCACTCTGCCGGACTTCAGAGCAAATGAAAGAGCATACCAGCTTCTGCTGCAACTTGCAGGACGTGCCGGGCGTGCAGATAAAAAAGGACGTGTTGTTATACAAACAGCAATGCCCGAACTTGACCTTTTTAAAAGGCTGGATTGTCTGGACACCACATTTTACGAAATGGAGATGGCACGGAGGAAACTTTTCAACTATCCGCCATTTTATAAAATGTGCCGTATAACCCTCTCTCACACAAAAGAAGAGGCTGTGAAAGACGCCGCATTCCTTGTTTACGACACTCTCCTCCGTTTTAAAAATGATGCAGAGGTATTTTACCCCGCACAGGCGCCGATATATAAAATACAAAACAGGTTCCGCTATGGAATCATCATAAAAAGTCCATTGAACTCAGAACTGTCGAAATTAATCAGAGCAGCAGCCAACACTTTAAAAGATAACGCTAAAACAACACTTCGTATTAAAATAGACCGTGACCCTCACTTTTTCATGTGATTTTTTCAGTATCGACACAGCATTTTGTTTGCAGAATTGATTAATAAGTATATTTTATATTGCATAGTTAATAATACTTTTATAGTATTATTTATAAGCAATATTTGATTTTTATCTTTTGTATAAATGCAGGAGTTGATTATGCCGGTACAATTGGAAGAAAGAAGACAATTTAAAAGATACAGCGCTGTCCCAATAAAGATATACCTTAAGCGTGACGGTGAATTCCGCTTCACAGAAATGCTCGATATCAGCCTTGGCGGGCTTCAGGTCAGAACAAATATAGACTTCAATATTTATGAAAATTACGAGTGTCAGGTAGAAATCCCTCTCAAAGATGGAAAGGACATTATATATGCAAAAGCAATGGTCTGGCGCATTGAACCTGACGAGTCTAACATGAAACTAGGCAAAAGATTTGTGGCGTTCAGATTTATAGAAATACATGAATATGATAAAGTTGTTATTGCAGAATTTCTCTCAAGTTTTGATGAGGATGTGCCTTACACCTAAGACTGCTTTCTGGAGCGAACTTCTTTAAAGAATTGCTTCATCATTGCAGAAATTTCATCGGAGTGCAGCCCTCCTTTGTAACTGACCTTATGATTAAGACCATCAATATCAAAAGTTCTGGCTAGCGAAATAACTCCTCCGAATTTGGGCTCAGTAGTGCCGAAAATAACATTCCTTATCCGGGCATGGATTATTGCACCTGCGCACATAAGGCACGGTTCAAGAGTGACATAAAGTGTGCACTCGTCCAGACGCCAGTCCCCTATCTTTGACGAGGCATCTTCTATTGCTATTATTTCTGCGTGGTTCAGTGCAGATTTACCGCTGTTCTTTTTGTTAGAGCCCCGCCCTATCACTGCGCCTTCAGACACAACTACAGCTCCTATAGGAACTTCGCCTTTTGCCGCTGCACCCTCTGCCTCTTTGACAGCTTCGTTCATAAAGAATATGTCTTGTTCAGTAAATCCGTTCACAGGTTCTCCTGAAGTATGCGTATATATCCGGTAAAAACAACTGATGCAGTCTCAGCCTTAAGGATATTATCTATCGGTCTCACAGGTGTAAACCCTTTATCTTTCAGCATATGATATTCTTCTTCGGTGAAGCCTCCTTCAGGACCAATCACAATGCTCATCTCATTTGTGGTGTTGAAACACCCACGCTCTTCACAACGTTCATAGAAAATTAAGTTACTCTGCATATCCGGCTGAATATCCGCAATGCCAACTGCATCATGTATAACCGGAAGCTGTTCATTTTCTGACTGGAGCGCTGCTTTTACGGATATATCATGATACCTCTGCATAGTTTTGTCTTTCAGGTCATTCAGGCTCCGCTCGGAGATAACGGGTACTATCTCTGTCGCACCAAGCTCTGTGTATTTCTCAACGGCAAAATCCATGTATTCCCGCTTTAAAAGGCACTGATAAACTTTCAGCTTATGGGTATAACGTTTTGCCGGACGACAGCTTTCAACAGACATCACGGCATTTCTTTTCCCCATATCAGTAATAGTACATTCTGCGTATTCATCGTCTGCGAGAACCCCTATAAGATCACCAGCTTTTGCTCTCACGACATTCTTAAGATAGTGAAAATAATCACCCTCAAGTTCAAAAATATCTGTCAGCTTCTGAGCCAGATAAATTCGTTTCATTCACAATTCCTCACACTCACAAAGTCAAAGTCTCCGCTGGTATCGATAACCATGCTGCTCAGGGAGTACCCGTAAACACAGCCGGTATCTATTGCCACACTAACCAGATCCCCCCTTTTATTTCTATTCACAAAGGGTCTGTAAGGATCGTTATGAGCTTCAATCTCTTTAACCGGAGTGTGTCCATGCACCATGGTATAGCCGTAATACTTCTCTGTGGAACGCCAGGTGTCTCTGGACCACATGAAAAGATAGTTTTGCCTTGCCTGAAACTCATAGACACTGTTAGCCTGCCCAAAGGAAGGACCTATCCCCGCATGGGAAAACATAAAGTTATTGTTTTCAAACTTCATACTAGTCTTGTATTCCGCACTTTTGATAAACTCAAGATAAGGTTCCATGTAAGGTATAAAGTCATCAGCGCTCAACGCTGTAACATTTTCAGGTATTGACTGTTCTGATATACTTTCAAGCGTTGCCCTGCCGCCGTAAGTAAACCAGTTTTCATGACTATAGTCATTTGTCTGTTCGGCAAAATCAAGGAAAACATCTTCGTGATTTCCACGAACCATAGTCAGAATCCCAAGCTCTTTCATGTTCATAAAAAGCTGTAGAACCTCGCGTATTCCCGGACCTCTGTCTACAATATCTCCGAGAGAAATGTACTGAACTCCGCTGAATCTCTTCTCAAGTTCATTTATTAACCTGTCAAGGGTGCGTATACACCCGTGGATATCTCCAATAACCGCTGTTACCGGCATTTTATAAGCACTCCCCGCCATTCCTTGTGGCTGCTCTCCCCTGCGACCTCACACCCTTCAAGCTTAAGGGATGAAATGAATTCACCATATTCACTGTCAAGTATGCCGGAGTATATGATGTACTCCGGTCTGAGAGCCATTACATGAGGGTGGATGATTTTCAGAACGCTTGTAATGATATTCGCAACAACAACCTGAACCTCCCCTCTGAAACTTTCAATAACACCTGCCCATGCATATATATTATCAATATGGTTTAGACTTATATTTTCGTAAGTGTTAAAAAGGGCAACCGGATCATTATCGAACGCATACACTTTTGCGGCTCCCCTCTTGGAGGCTGTGATTGCGAGTATCCCACTGCCGCAACCTGCATCAATGACATTTTTCCCGCTGCATACATTCTCAAGCAGCTCTGCCGCACATTTTGTTGTGGGGTGTGTTCCTGTCCCGAACGCCATTGATGGATTAATGATTATAGTATTTTCGTCGGACTGAATTGAAGCATCAAATTCATACCTGATGCTATCAGTAAGATTACCCGGTTTGATAAACTCCTTCCACTTCTCTTCCCATCCGGTATCTTCGACAGGTGTTCTTGTCAGATATTGCTCTTCTATGATCTCAGGAAGTGTCTCATCAAAGTATATAACATTGCAGACGGACTCCCCTTTAAAGTCTTCTTCTATCGGGTATATACCGAGCTCTGCAAGGATTTCTCTTGTTTTTTCGGAAAGTATTCCGTATCTGTATTCAATCATAAGTGTTTATATCATATTCTTTGACTGTTGCAATAAACTAAAACATATGAGATTAAAATTATATGAGATACTCCAGACGCCTGTCAGAACAGTACGGACTTTCTGTACGCATGGCAAAAAAATATATTAAAGACGGAATGGTTGCTCTTGACGGTATCGTTACGACCAAAGATCTGGACAGTGACGAAGGCTTTTTAGAACTGACCGCCGAAACAAAAAGACCGGATGTCACGCCAGCAGATTACATTGTCAAAGAATTCGATCATATCGTTTTTTTTGACAAGCCGGCTTTTATGCATACTGACCTTCAGAAACCTGACGATCCTATCACGATGACTGACGTCATCATGGCATATTCAAATGAGTTCAGCTTTATATCCAGACTGGATTATACAACAGACGGTGTGATTGCGGCAGTTCGTGATGACTTTTTTGTTTTTGAGACAAGAAAAGTCTACCTTGCCCATGTCGAAGGTAAAATTGAGAAGCCCTTTGTTATGGATAACCTGATAGATGCTGATAAAAGGCGCAAGGTGAGGGTTCTGGAAAAGCCCGGAGGCTACAAAACGACATTTACACCTGTCAGTTTTGAAAATGGTCTCACACTCGTACGAGCAGAGATGGAAAATGCCTCAAGACATCAACTACGTGCGTATCTTGCTCACAAAGGGCACCCTATTCTCGGAGATGAACTTTACGGCGGGACAGCAGCAGACAGGATAATGCTTCACTGCAAAGAAACCTATGTTAACAGATTCCCGGGCATCAGCTGTCTGACAGATAATTTTATTATAACTACAAAGAAGTAATAGCGTATTTCGATAGCGCACAATAGATTTCAGATGTATATTAGATTATATTTAAGCTTCCGGAGGAATTTATGTTTAAGCCAAAAGAGATACTCGTACCCACAGACTTTTCAGAATATTCAGAAGCTGCCCTCGCTCAGGCAGTAGAGCTCGCCCAGCAGTTCGGTTCAAAGATACACCTTGTTCACGTTTCAGCACAGGATGCAGAGCACATGCCTATGTTTTTCCTTGATGATGAAAAAGTCGGCGAAGTTAAAAAGCATCTTGCCGAATACAACAAGCAGCTCATGGACGCAAAGATAGAAAAATTCATTAAAGGTAAAAATGTTAACTACGAAACCCACTTTGAGACAGGCTCTCCGTATGATAAGATACTTAAGTTAGCCGATATACTTAAAGTTGATCTTATCGTTATTTCTTCTAAAGGTAAGAATGCACTAGAAGGATTCTTTACTGGAAGTACAACAGAAAAAGTTGTCAGAAAAGCTAACTGCTGTGTTTTTCTGGTCAGAAAAGTTCTGCAATAGTAAAACAGTAACTTTAACAACGTTTGAATGTCTCTATAATTCCAAACAGATATAAACGTTTTTAAATAGCACTTTAGTCTGTTTTTACAGATACTTACATCACAATATTAATGTATTTGAATACTGCTTATGCTAATTTTAAAATACTCTTGTATTATTTAATCACACATGATAAAAAAGTGTTTCTATGTATCATTTAAGGAGGATTGTTCTATGAAAAAGCTTATTATAACACTTGCTGCAGTTTTCGCTGTTACAGCAGTGCTTGTAGCGTTCCCTGCTTCCTCGGAAGCGAAAGTTTACAAGTTCTCCGGCGGACCTTCGGGCGGTACTTTCCAGTATTTCGCCTCTGGTATCAGCCAGTGGACAAATGACAAAAAACTTCTGGACAAAGACAAAGTCAACGTCAGCGCTTCTGCCGGTTCAACTCAAAACGTAAGGCTTATCTCCGCTGGCAGAGCCGATTTCGGCATTGCTTATGCCGGTGACACATACCTTGCTACTATCGGAAAACTTTCACCGCAGGACACCAGAAAATATGAAGGTGTCAGAGCTGTTGGATATCTCTACGGTGCGCCTGCTCAGCTTATCGTAAGAGCCGATTCCGGCATAAACTCTGCTGCTGACCTTGTAGGCAAAAGGGTCGGAGTTGGTAAAGGCGGTTCCGGTGCCGCTGCAAACGCCGAACGTTTCTTCAAAGGGATGGGCGTCTGGGATAAGATGGAACCACAATTCCTTGGATATAACAACGCTGCGGCTGCTTTCTCTAACAAACAGCTTGACGCTTTCTGGGTTTTCGCAGGATACCCTACAGCGGCTGTTATTCAGGCTGCACAACAAAATGACATCAAACTCATAAATGTCTTCACAGACGCTGAAACACACGGTGTTTTTAACGAATACCCATTTTACAGCTCTATTGACATCCCCGCAAACACTTATAAAGGTCAGGCTGAAGTCACAAAGTCATTTCAGGATTCTGCTCTCTGGATAGCCAGCGAAAAAGTCCCTGAGGATGTGGTATACAACATGATCAAATCTGTCTACAGCAAAGAAGGTCTATCATACCTCGTAACCATCAAAAAGACTGCAAGACAAATGAGCGTCGAAGGCGGAACAAAAGGTACAACACAGCTTAAACTTCACCCTGGAGCTGAAAAGTTCTGGAGAGAAATGGGCGTAATCAAGTAATAACAACACACAATCAAAGTTTGGTATAAAGCGGTGGGCAATCGTGTCTGCCGCTTTTTTTAAGGAGTGATCATCGTGTATGCTGATCTGAAGAAATTTGAAAAAATCATATTTGATATTGCGGCTGTGTTCTTAGTTCTATTTTACTCATATGCTGCACTTATAAAGCCCGTATCAACCGAATACCACAAGGGTATATATGTGTTTATCACATATTTTCTGATTTTCCTCGTATATAAATCTAAAAATAAATGGCTTAGAATTATTGACTATATATTAATTCTTGCGGCATGCGTACCTGTTTTATATTTCATGATATTTTTCGTTGACTTAAACTACAGAGCAGGTGCTGAAACTATCATGGATCAGTGGATGTCTGTAGTGGGCGTACTGATGGGTATCGAAGTGGCTAGACGTGCGGTTGGTTCTGTATTTGTACTTCTCGGCGGAGCAATGATACTTTACGGTGTCTTCGGTGATAAAGTACCTGATCTCTTCCAGCACTCCGGCGGAAACTTCCTTGATACCATATCTGTTGCTATATTCCTTACAAACGATGGCGTTTTCGGAATCATGGCAGACGTTCTCGCCACATATGTACTGCTTTTTGTCCTCTTTGGTGCTTTTCTGGAAAAATCCGGAGCACAGAAGTTTTTTATCGACCTCCCACTTGCGGCTGTCGGTCACAAAACCGGAGGCCCCGCAAAAGTCGCAGTTATTGCCAGTGCAATATTCGGTTCCATATCAGGCTCTGCTATCGCAAACACAGTATCCACAGGGGCTTTCACCATACCTCTTATGAAAAAGGCTGGTTTCAAACCTCACGTTGCCGGTGCTGTTGAACCAGCAGCATCTATCGGTGGTATGTTTATGCCTCCTATCATGGGAGCCGGCGGTTTCATCATGGCGGAGCTGACAGAAGTTCCATACCAGACGATCATGCTTGTTGCTATATTTCCTGCGCTGATGTATTTCTTCAGCGTATTTGTAATGGTTCACTACGAGGCTAAACTTCATAACATCAGGGGTGAAAAATCCGCTGTCAGCCCCAAGCAGATATTTAAAGAAGGATGGCATTATGTTATGCCTCTCGTCCTTATTACCATACTCATGATAATGGGAAAATCCCCAGGCTATTCGGCTGTTGTCGGAATGCTCTCATGCGTTATCATAACATGGACAAGGGGTTCTAAATACGTATCAATATTCACTATTGTCCTGCTGGGTGTTCTCTTCGCAGACTCTGTTAAAGGCTTTGATTCGGTTAATGAAATGTCTGCCGGGCTTTCAACCCTCGTAACATTCGGCTTTGCTGCACTCAGGGGTGAGCTGAGGATTAACCTTAAAGAATTCATCGAAGCATCCAGAAACGGAACAGAATCCAGCCTGAAAATCGGAGCTACTGTTGGTGTCATAGGAATAATTATCTCTATGCTGACTTACTCCGGTCTGACACTTACATTCAGCTCAATAATAATACACCTTGCTGCCGGCAAACTGTGGCTTACTATCCTGCTTATTGCGCTTGCATCACTTGTGCTTGGTATGGGTGTTCCTGTTACTGCGGCGTACCTTATTACAGCTGTTGTTGCTGTTCCTGCCCTGACAGAACTGGGTGTTTCACCTATCGCAGCACATATGGTGGTTTACTGGCTATCTCAGGACTCAAACATAACACCTCCGGTGTGCATTGCGGCTTTTGCAGGGGCGACTATCGCAAAGGCGAATATGTGGCTAACAGCTTTTAATGCGTTCAAGTTTGCAAAGTTCCTTTATCTGGGCCCGTTCCTTTTCGCTTATGTGCCGGCCTTCAGTATGCGTCATTACCTGCCGGGAAGTGATTCATATGAATGGTTTTCACCTACAACTATTACACTGACTTTCATTGCAGTAATAATCGGTAATTATATTTTTTCTTATATACTGAGCTTCCACTGGATAGTTCTGTTCAAAAAGAAAAAACAACCCGCATAAACTATATAGGACTTTAAAGCCGGGGCACGACTCCGGCTTTATTATTTTAGTAACTATAGAAATTATTAGTTGACAAAAATAGTCTTAAAATATAACATAAAATTATGACTAATATAGATAACATAGACGATAAGCTTCGGGAAAAAGGTCTCCGTGCAACGGCACAGCGCCTTATGATATGCAGAGAGATCGATAAAGCAGGACACATAGAGATCGAATCTCTCTATGAAAGCCTCAAAAAACAGATCCCGTCCTTGTCCATTGCCACCATATACAAAAACATGCACTCTCTTGCTGAAAAAGAGATCATTACAGAAGTGAATGTCAGCGGTAAAAAAACTATGTACGAACTGAACATAGATCCTCATATTCACCTTGTATGCTCAGAATGCGGCAATATAGAAGACATCCCCTTTGATACTATCAAGCTTGTCAGCAATATCAAAGAATTGTCTGATAGAAAAATTTCCGAATGCAAACTCACCACAGTCGGTATATGCAGCAAATGTCTGGGCTAAAACTATTGTCCGGCACACGGTTCACATTGACATTTTCAATATAAAATTTTATCATCTCTGATATTTTCAGGAGATAATAATGTCCAGCAACATATGTATCCAAACTATTCTCGAAATAAGAAAACTTTCACGGTTTCTTGATAAATATTCCAAATATCTTAACAACAACTACAATGTAACTCTCCCTCAGATGCTCTCTCTTTATGAAATAAGTCAGCATGACTCTATGAACCTGACAGAGCTGACCCGCTCAGTTAACCTGAACAACAGCGCCATTACAGGCATAGTCGACAGACTGGAGGCGAAAGGATTTGTTAACCGTGTTAAAAAAGCAGGTGACAGAAGAACAATTTATCTCGAAATAACTCCGGCAGGGAAAGAATACACAGCACTCCTTACAAAAATACTGGAAGACGACTGTTTCTTTGATGAAAAAAAACTGGGGAAAGAGAACGTAAACGATATCTTTCAGTCTCTGGCAAAAATCACTAATGCACTGGATCCTGAAATTAAAAAAATAGAAATATTATAGTGCGACCAGCAAGCGGATTATAGATAAAGGAGAGAAAAACAACGGCCTCTGCCGTGGCACTCGGAAGTTATCTGCATATTCCATCCAATACATTTTGATGGAAGGCATCTTACAAACCAGAAGAGCTGCCAGGCTCAAAACAAACCAGGCAACATCTTCTGTGGAAAGTGCATTTATCACCTATAGCTCATCACTTCAGAAAAGATAGCCCATACATGTTTCATCTTATCTGAACTGGTCTATATATCTTTTAAACTCTGCAATGTCCCCCTGACGCTTCACAACCTCTGTTCCTATCACAAAGCCCCCTGTTGACTCAAGAGCCCTCTTAGCATCTTCGGGTGTCCTTATGCCAAAACCTGTCACAACTGGCTTCCCTATGACTTCTCCTGCTGTTATACCGTTATCTGCGTTCTTCCTCTCAACATCAGAGCCTGTTGTACCCATAATACTTATGTAATATATAAACGGCGCATCTGTCCCACGCAGTGCTTCAATATCTGCGAGTCTCGAAACAGGAGTCACAAACGGAACAGCAGGAATCCCAAGCCCCCGCTCTCTCGCCCAGCTCTGCATACGCATAGGGATATCCGGAATTATGACACCATCCAGAATATCGGAAAACTTTTCAGTAAAAGCTTTCTCACCGTATCCGGTAAATATATTCGCATATGTCATGACGATCGCCTTGATATCAGGATACTTCTCTTTCATCTCACGCATATCGTTCATTATTTCGTCTATATTAACGCCTTTTTCAACTGCTTCGTGGATAGCGTCAGCGATGACAGGTCCATCCGCAACAGGCTCACTGAAAGGTATGCCGACCTCTATAAAGTCAAATCCCCTTTCTGCCACAGCAAAAAGGCATTCTCTGAACTTATCTCTGTCGGGGTAACCGCCTACAATGTAAAATCCTTTCATATCAGCCCCCTTTCAAGTATAGCCGCCATGTCTTTGTCTCCTCTGCCAGAGAGGTTGACAAGCACCTTTTTACCCTTGAACTTCTCTTTGTTTTCAATAACGTATGCCAGAGCGTGACTTGACTCAAGAGCAGGGATTATCCCTTCGTTTCTGGATAGCTCTTTAAATGCGTTAAGTGCCTCATCGTCTCTGACATATCCGTATTTTACCCTGCCGACGTCGTGCAACATAGCATGGACAGGACCTATCCCGGGGTAATCCAGCCCGGCAGAAATTGAATGGACATCAGATATCTGATGTTCGGGCGTCTGCACAAGGTATGTATATGAACCATGAAGAACCCCAGGTTTACCTTTACCGAGAGTTCTGGCGTGTTTGCAGTCTTCATCAGAAACACCGCCAGCCTCGACACCGTACAGCTCGCACTGCTTGTCTAAAAATCCGTTAAATATACCGATAGCATTACTCCCACCGCCGACACAGGCAACAACACAGTCAGGAGTAAACCCCATATCTCTGCACTGTACGTTTGCCTCCTGTCCTATGACAGACTGGAAATGTGCCACAATTTTCGGGAATGGATAAGGTCCCACGATCGAACCTATGATATAATGTGTTGTTTCCACACTTGCCACCCACTCACGCAGAGCCGCATTAGTCGCTTCTTTCAGCGCCCCCTGCCCTTCTGTTACAGCTACAACTTCCGCACCGAGAAGCTCCATACGCTTAACATTAGGCTCCTGCCTCTTTACATCCAGAGCCCCCATATAAACTGTGCATTCCATGCCGAAAAGCGCAGCCACAGTTGCAGTCGCTACACCATGCTGCCCCGCACCAGTTTCAGCTATGATACGTTTCTTCCCCATATATTTTGTAAGGAGTGCCTGCCCAAGAGTGTTGTTGAGCTTATGTGCACCCGTATGCATGAGGTCTTCACGCTTCAGGTATATTTCGCATCCGTACTTATCAGAGAGATTCTGAGCCTTATAAACAGGAGTTGGTCTTCCGGCATACTTAGTAAAAAGTTCTTTCAGCTCTTCATTGAATTTCGCATCATCCTTCAGCTCTTCGAACTTCGCCTCAAGGTCGTCTATAGCCGGAATAAGTGTTTCCGGTACAAACTGCCCTCCGTATCTTCCATAAAACATTTTATCGTACATGTTGTCCTCTTAGGTAGTCACCACGAACCTTTTCGGATGAAGAGGTGACTAGTTTGTTTTTGCGTTATTTATAAAAACTTTGATCTTTTCAATATCTTTTTCACCATCTGTCTCAACTCCGCTGGAGACATCCACTCCAAACGGTTTGTACTTTTCAATAACATCAATGACATTGTCCGAATCAAGCCCGCCGGCGAGAATCAGTCTGTCGCTGTATTCCTCTATCCAGTCAGGATAGTCAGAGCGCAGTCCAGCCCCACGGCTGGCATCATACAGGAAGTATCTGAAAATTCCATCCGGTCTTTCACTTCCGCTGAGAATTTGGGTTTCAGAGGTGTTGGCATCATCTGCCTGAACATAGTCTGCAAAAGATGCATAAGGTTCGCAGTCCTCTTTTGAAACACTAACCACCACCAGCGGACACCGCCCGTTAATAGCATTTTTAATAGCTTTTGCCTGTTCAGGAGCAACATACCGCTTACTTTTTTTATAAGCGACAACACCTATGGCATCTGCTCCATGCTCACACGCAAGTTCAGCCATCTCCGGTGTTTTTATACCGCATATCTTTACGAACATAACCCCGACCTCAGAGAAGCGAAAACACCGGCGGGGTCATCAGCCCCCATGAGGCTTGACCCGACAAGAAAGCCCTTCGCCCCCGCTTGGGACATCAGCCTTATATCCGCCTCTGCTTTCATGCCGCTTTCAGCTATCTTAACTTCATATTCAGGCAGAGATCTTATTATTTCTGCCCCTTTATTAAGGTCTATCTCAAGAGTTTTCAGGTTGCGTGAGTTGACTCCGAGGATATCCGGCTCCATACCCTTTACAATCTCAAGTTCCTCAAGCTCATGTATCTCAACAAGAGCCTGCATCCCTTTACCCTTAACGTATGAATATAGTCTCTCATAATCCTCTCTGCTAAGAGATGTAGCCATAAGAAGCACAGCATCGGCCCCCATAGAATAGGCAACATCAATCTGTTTCTCTGTGATTATAAAATCCTTACATAAAACAGGAATACTGACCTTAGCCGTAACCTTCCGAAGATCATCAAAGCTCCCGCCAAAGAATTCCTTATCGGTCAAAACACTCACACATCCCGCGCCGATCGATTCATACACCGCTGCAACTTTTTCAACATCTGCTCCCGTGTTTATAGCACCCAGAGACGGTGAGGCTTTTTTAACCTCACATATAAACTGCCTGTCAATAATCGCCTGCCTGAAATCCAGCAAAGGCTTTGTACGCTCTTCGACCGATTCCGACAGTAACTCTATCTCTTTTCTCTTATTAGAAAGAATTCTTTCAAGGACATCCGAACACTTCATCACAGACCCCTGTATTTTTCAAACACTCTGCCGGACTGTATAGTATCCATAGACTTCATATAGCCGTCTTTCAGGCTGTCAGCTTTATCAAAGACATAAAGAGCCACACCGGAGTTAAGAGCGATCAGCTCGTTAAGTTTTCCCCCGTCAGGACTTATAGCTTTTACAAACATATCAAGCCCTTCTTCCCTCGTTTTAACAACGGGCATATCACAGACAGAGAAGTATTGTTCGGGTTTTATTCTAAAATTTCTGATACCTTCTTCTTTAATAACATAAACTTCTGTCTCACTGCATGAAGATGCTTCGTCAAAACCGTCCAGAGAGCTATAGAGAGCAACATTTGTTCTCCCCATTTTTTCCAGCGCTTCCGCAATCCCTGCAAGACGCTCCCTTTTCGGTATCCCTATTATCTGACCGGCAAGATCAGCAGGGTTTGAGAGAGGTCCGAGAAAATTAAATATAGTCGGAACCATAATCTGCCTGCGGACGGGACCGGCATATTTCATAGCAGGGTGGTAGAGGGGCGCAAAACAAAAAGCGAAATTATTCTTTTTGAAGTATGCCTCCATATCATCCTTTGCAGACTCTATCGGGACACCTGCCATCTCATAGAGGTCTGCTGACCCCATAGTTCCGCTCATAGCCCTGTTCCCGTGTTTTACTACAGGCATTCCGAGAGATGCCAGAAGAACAGCAACAGCAGAAGAGACATTCATTGTAGACTTGCCGCTTCCACCTGTTCCGCATGTGTCATATGCCTTTACTCCCTCGGTATCAAACTTCACCTTTACATCGTTCATGGCAAGTGCCGCTCCCGCTATCTCGTCCGGTGTTTCCCCACGCATGCGCATAGCGATAAGCACCGCCGCTATCTCTGACTCAGTCATTTCGCCTGTCATGATAGATGTAAACAGGGTGTAAGTTTCCTTCTGCGTAAGTTTTTCACCCATCCCCGTCTTTCTGATAAGTTCTTTTTTCATGCCTCTACCCCACATATATTCATAAAGTTTTTAACTATACTGTCGCCATGCTCACTCAGAATTGATTCCGGATGAAATTGTACTCCGTAAAGGAGCTTACTGTCGTCCTCTATAGCCATGCACTCGCCGTCAGCCGAAGCTTTTGCTATAATCATCTCTTCCGGAGCTGCCACAGCCAGAGAGTGGTAGCGTACCGTTGCGAAATCATCCTTTACACCGCTCAGGATTTTTGAATCTCCTGTCAGCTTAATGTTGTCAACTTTACCGTGCATAACACTCTTGGCTCTACGTACTTCATATCCCAGATAGTGCCCTATGGACTGCATACCGAGGCAAACACCGAAGATAGGCGTACGCCCTGCATATTTATCCAGATACTCAAGAGTTGAGCCGGAATTTGCCGGATTCGAAGGCCCCGGGGAAAGGATAATCCCCTGATATTCATTTGCGTCTTTGTATTCTGTATTTCTGATTACATCCACCTTTGCACCGTTCAGCCTGAAAAGCGCAACAAGGTTATATGTAAAAGAGTCGTAATTATCAACCATTAGAAACATCTCTGCCCTCCGTAACTCCGATATTTTTATACGCTGAAAAGAGAGCCCCAAGCTTGTTCTTGGTCTCTTTATATTCTGTCTGTGGGTCAGAGTCGTATATAACACCGCCGCCAGACCTGAAAACTGTCTCCGTTTCTGTGACGTATGCGGATCGGATAGTTATACATGTATCCATGTTTCCGCTATAGCCAAAATACCCCACGCATCCGGCATAAAAACCTCGCTCTGACTTTTCATACTGTTCTATAAGCTCCATTGCACGAACTTTCGGAGCACCGGAAACTGTGCCTGCCGGAAAAGATTTCATGAAAAGATTCAACGGGTTATATCCATTTTCAATTTTGCCTTCCACTTCGGAGACTATGTGTATCACATGGGAATATACTTCCGGAACAAACTGCTCTTTCACTTTCACAGATTCAGGCTCGCAGCATGTGTAAAGATCATTTCTGGCAAGATCAAGGAGCATAAGGTGCTCTGAACGCTCTTTAGGGTCTGAAAGGAGAGCTTGTTTAGACGCCTCAATATCATCTGTAATAGGATATGTGCCCGCTATAGGTTTGAGAGTTGCATACCCTTCACGTATCTTAAGGTGTATCTCAGGTGACGCTCCCAAAAGAACCTCTGAGCCAAATTTGAGGTAAAACATGTAAGGTGAAGGATTGACGTTGCGAAGTGCACGGTAGAGGCTGAGAGGGTTTATCTTCCCTTTCAGTCTGTGTGCATTAGAGGGTACAATCTGTATCCCCTCACCGTTTGTTATCTCTTCTTTCAGAGCATCAACGGTTGCCATATATTCTTCCTCTGTCATGTCTGTAACAAGCTCACAGTCAAGGTCAGAGTCATAATTGTCAAAATTGAACCTGTGCACCTCAGAGCTCATTTTCTGTGTGCGCTTAAGGGCTTTGTCATATGCAGACTCCCCCCCTTTGGTCTGAACGCTCACTGCAGCATACATCTTTGAAAAGTGGTTATCAAAAACATAAAACTCGTCAACTTCCATAAACCCGATCAGCTTGCTCTCGGGGCTGACTTTAAGCGGCTTTCTGAGTGTATCCATATAGTTCACCGCCTCGTAAGCGAAAAAGCCTGCGAAACCACCGGAAAAATCTCCGAAAGTACCGTCATTATAACCTTTTTCTGCATATAGCTGCTGGCTCATATAATCCATAGGGTTCATACTGAAGGTCTCTTTTTTACTACCTTTCTTTACCGTAACCTGCCCGTTCTGAAAGGTAATAACCCTCTTAGGCTTGTTGCCGAAAAATGAGAATCTGGAAAATGTTTTGTCCAGATTTGCGCTCTCCAGCAAAAAGATATTCTCTTCATTTGAGAAATTCCGCAGAAGAGTAATCGGAGTGAATGTGTCACCGATAATTTCCCGGTAAACTGTTACTCTGTCAAACTCTCCTGCCAGTTCCGTAAAACGTTCCCTCGATGGATGGATCTGCTCTGTGAGGTTCATCTTTGCTCCTTTTCCATAGTTATTTCTATCGTTGTTCTGTCTGCGGATACAAAAAAAGGCCGTGTCCTTTAGAACACAGCCTTTGCGTTAAGATTATAAAAAAAGGCTGTGCAGTTTTCACCACACAGCCGTTATAAGCGTCTTTTAAAAATGGGCGAAAACCTATTATATATAAGTTAAACGCCACCACCAGTTTGTAAGATTTCTGTTTCTTTCTTTATAATTCATACGCAGATAATCCTATATTTCGATTCTTATGTCAATATTTATTTTTGCAAAGTCTTTAAAAAAAGTGTTCCACACCCGCCATTCGAGCTTTTGCGCCAGTTATTAGCTCGGCGCACATTCAGACCATTATTCCGGAGCAGTTCATAAGCATCAGTAAAAACACATACCGACGGACTTTTAAAGCTACTGCCTGAAACGTCATTGCACACAAGCAGATGCACTGTAACCTCTTTAAAATTAGTCACCTGCCCGGCAAATGCATCAAGCTCCTCAGCCGAATCATTAATCCCATCAAGAAGCATATAATTAAAACCAACTTTTTTTCTTTTGTTAACAGAGATTTCAGACCATACCTCAGAAACAGCATGAAATATCTCATCAAGCTGACAGGCTTTTGGTATAAGTTTTTTACGGGTTTCATCAAAACCTGCATGAAAAGAAAGCATTACGCCATTATGAGATAGCTTCAGCAGCTCTTTCAGCTTTTCAGTATCAGGTACAGATGTTGTGACCGAAACAGGATATCCGGACTTTTTTATGAATTCTTTAACTACTTCAAAGTTATCAAGAGGTTCGCCAATTCCTGAAAGAGTAACACGTTTTATGTCATTGCCTTTATGCAGTTCCACCTGTGTAAAAAGTTCATCAGAAGAAAGGTTTCTCTTAAGCCCTACACGACCTGACGCACAAAAAGGACAAGCCATCCGGCAACCCGCCTGAGTTGATATGCAAAGGGTTCCGCTTTCGTAGTAAACTGTCTCTAAGCAGAAGCCGTCAGAAAGCTCCAGAGGCAGAAGGACGTTATCCATCATACTCCGAGCTGTTCGCCTATCTCAGCCAGAGCATCAATGACAAATTTTATATGTTCGTCTTTATCAAGCTCCATCTCAGCTATCCCCTGCTCAATATCGTCTCTGTTTACCGCACGGGCAAAAGACTTATCTTTAAGTTTTTTCTTAACACTCTTGACCTGAACATTTGCAATGGATTTATCCGGACGGACATAGGCGCAGGCAAGCAGAAAACCGCAAAGTTCGTCTACAGCAAAAAGTGTTTTTGCCATCATTGTCTCCCGTTTAACCCCAGTATGTTCTGCATGACCGGCGACGGCATCAATGATATCCTGCGGATAGCCTTTTTCCTTCAATATTTCGACCCCTTTAAAAGGGTGGTCTTCCAGTGATGGATACATTTCATAATCAAAATCGTGAAGGAGTCCTGCAATGCCCCATCTTTCGGCATCTGCACCATATTTCGCAGCATAGGCCTTCATAGCCTGTTCGACACTGAGAGCATGTTTCAGAAGTGAATCGTTTTTTGTGTATTCTGTAAGAAGTGTATATGCGTTCTTTCTTGTAAGTTCCACCGAAAAACTCCTTGGTCTTTTTTATATTTTACTTTTAAGTCCGAGGCAGTGCAACTTTTAAATGAAAAAAGGGTACAGCCGTTACTCATGGAGGTTGTAGTGGCTGCACCCTTGCTTTTCAGCATAAAACATTAGGAGTATTTATCTTTAACATTAAAATTGTCTTATTCGTAAATAATGCAATAGAAAACGGGGTGATTTTTTGTAAAGTTTTGTAAAAAATGAGATTAAAGACTAATCATCTTTGAAGGTTTCTGCAATTTTCTTAATTTCAGGTAATTTCTGAATAAAAACTGACACAACGTCAGGGTCGAACATAGAACCCTTTTTACTGATAATAAATTCTGTTGCATCGTCAAAGCTCCATGCGGGTTTATATGGGCGCACAGACATAAGAGCGTCGAAAACATCACACACAGCAACAATCCGACCAAAAAAGGGTATCTCTTTTCCCCTGAGCCCGTCAGGATAACCTGACCCATCCCATTTCTCATGATGGGTTTTAGCTATTACAGCCCCAGCCTGAAGATATTTACTTTTAGACTCAGATAAAAGATCATATCCTATTGTAGTATGCGTCTTCATTACACACATCTCTTCCTCATTAAGAGCCCCGGGCTTCAGAAGGATACTGTCTGGTATGCCAATTTTCCCGACATCGTGCAGAGGACTGCTGTTAAAGAGCATTGCTAAAGCATTTTCATCTTTGATAAACTCACCTCCGATAAGTTTCGCATACATAGCTACACGGCTAATGTGAGCCCCTGTCTCAGTGTCTTTAAATTCACTTGCCCGTCCGAGTATAGATAGAGTCTCAATTTCTCTGCTCGCAATCTGGCTGGTTGCCGCCTCAACTTCTTTTTCGAGAAGCGCAGCTTTATCTTTAAGTAAAATCTGCTGTTTCCGCAGAGTGAGAAGGTTTTTCACTCTTACCTGAAATTCATAAAGTTTCAAAGGTTTATTAAGAAACTCTGTTGCTCCGGCCTCAAGAGCACTGAGCTTTATATTGTCATCATCATTTATAGCCGTGATCATTACAATAGGGACTTCTTCATCGTGTTTTCTCGTCTCAGCAATAAATGTTATGCCATCCAGATCAGGCATCATGTAATCCACCAGAATCAGGTCAGTAGGGTTGTTCCTGCAATGATCAAGAGCCTCAACAGGGTTTAGGAAACTTGTAATATCCGCAGTAATATTGCCAAGCATAGACTCTATGAGCATAAGATTAAGTTTGTTGTCATCGACAGACACAACCTTGTATTTCAATCTCCCCCCCTCTGCTGATCCAAAATAAGCCTAACGTTCACAAGCTCTGTGTCGAGCTGATCGATATTATTAATTATACCATCTTTATCTTTCACGTTAATTGACTTTTCAATCTCTTCAAATAATACTGCTAAAGTTTTAAGCCGTAAATTATCTGCCGCCCCCCTGTTGGAATGAATCAGCGACTTGAGCATATTATACTCTTCATTTTCAGCAAGACTTTTCATATTTGCAATATCCCCGGTCAGGCTTACGGAATATCCGTTTAATAACTCATACAGCATGTCATCCGGCAGCCCCAGTTCATCAACAATTTCAGACATATTGAAAGCTTCACCAGAATATGAAATAATTTCTGATTTTTTTAAATGCTTTTTAAGAATTTTCTCCAGTGCTTCCAGATTAATCGGCTTTGACAAATATCCTTCGAAATCACTTTTATTTATTCTGCCACCCAAATCAGTCAGTGAGTGTGCTGTTAAAGCGTAAATAGGAGTTCTGCTGCGATAAAGAGCATTCTCATGTTCCCTTATCGTACGTACAGCTTCAATTCCGTCCATAACAGGCATATTTATATCCATAAGGATAAGGTCATATTTTTTTGTTTCACACAGGTCCACAGCAATCTGCCCATTCTCTGCCACATCTGCGTCAACACCCAAACGCCTAAGCAATGCTTCCATAAGTCTAATATTCACCGAGTTATCTTCAGCAAGGAGAACACAGCCGTCAAAACTCTGCATATTCTTTATGCTTTGCATAACGTCTTCTTCTTCATCAAAGCTGTGACCTGTCAAAGCTTCATAAAAAAGTGCACCGCCAAATGGGCGAAAGAGTGTCACCACTCTGTCATCAAGGCTCTCAGCATAAGCTTTTTCTGATGCTTCCATCACACATACAACCCGAACACCCTTATCCAGAAGCTCACTTACAATATCCGCCTCGTAACTGTCACCATTAAAGATAAATACAGAACCGGTATAGTCTTCGTCAGGGTCTATGGCATCAATAAGTTTATAGCTGCCGTTCAGCGATTCCAGATACTTTCTGAAAAGGGTATACAGCTCAGCTGATCCTCCTTCATAGATATAAACTCTGCCGTTGCCTATGTTTTTTTTATCAGAGTTTACAGATATAGTCTTCTTCAGTACCAGTTCAAAATAAAATTTACTCCCCTTCCCCTTCTCACTCTTCAGTTCTATATCTGATTTCATTAATTTCAGTAGATTTCTTGATATAGTCAGTCCGAGCCCTGTTCCTCCATATTTTCTTGTTACAGAAGAATCAACCTGAGCAAAGGGTTCGAACACAGACTTAATTTTGCCGTCTGGAATGCCAACGCCTGTATCTTCCACAGCAATAAGCACAGTGGCAGTCTTTTTAGTCTCATTTTTAAGCTCGACATTGACCTTTATTACTCCTCCGGCATGAGTGAATTTCACTGCATTATTCAGAAGATTTGAAACAACCTGACTGATTCTGAGGGCATCGCCGAGCAAAGATGAAGGTACCTGAGGATCTATATAGGAGTAAAGCCGAACCCCTTTTGCTGAAGCTTTTGCGTAAAATGCTTTGACTGTGGAAAGTATCTGAAAGCCAAGGTTCATTTCTGAACTTTCGATATCCATCATACCGCTCTCAATTTTCGACAAATCAAGGATATCATTAAGTATCTTCAAAAGAGTATCTGCGCTGAATTTGATAGTGCTTAGGTATTCTGCCTGTTCACTGTCAAGCGGTGTGTGCTTGAGCAATTCGAGAAACCCCATCAGTCCGTTAAGAGGCGTGCGTATCTCATGGCTCATATTTGCCAGAAACATGGATTTTGCTCTGTTGCTCTCTTCCGCCTTAGCCCTAGCCTGCTTTAGCTCTGTGATATTTTCCTTCATTCCCAGATAATTAACTATTTCACCACGGTCATTCATAATGGGAGCTATGATTGCATGTTCAATATAGAGCTCACCGTTTTTCTTTTTATTTACAAATTCCCCGTTCCATACTTCACCTTTAGTGACAGTCTTCCAAAGCTCTTCAAAAACAGCAGGTTCCGTATGGTCGGTTTTGAGTACATTAGGATTTTTACCTAACGCTTCTTCGAGGCTGTAGCCGGTTATCTTTTCAAAAGCTGGATTAACAAATTCTATATTTCCGTCAATATCGGTGATCACAATACTATTAGGGTTCTGCTCCATCACAAGAGCCAGCTTTTTAAGCTCTTCCTCAGCTTTTTTTCTAACAGTTACATCACGGATATTTACTACAACTCCGTTTATCACATTGTTTTCCAGCATATTTTTCGCCAGAACCTCCGCGTTAAGATATGCACCGGAGCGTTTCAGTATCCGCAATTCTGCAACTCTTTGTTCCCCATGTCTTCTCAGTACATTTTCTATCCAATGATCAAAAATAACCCCGTCGCTTTCCTGGACAAGATACTCAAGCGGCTTCCCCAATAAATACTCCGGCGGGAAACCGCATATTTGCTCAATAGAGGGGCTAACGTATGTAATACGCAAAGTTTCGTCGGCTATAATTATAATATCTGATATGTTTGCTATAAGCTGTCTGAAATATTTTTCATTGGCTATAAGTTTTTCTTCGGCATTTTTTCTGTTTTTAACTTCTGCCTCAAGCTTTTCGGTGCGTTCCGCTACCTTTTGCTCAAGTATAGAGTTCAGGTTGATCAGAGTCCTTTCGGCATCCTTTTTTTCTGTGATGTCCAGTGAGTATTCAATCATCTGTATGACTTTACCTTCTGAATTTCTCACGGGATAACCGTGAACCTCAACATAGCGTTTCTCACCGGACTGATCAAAGTGAATATGCTCAACAGATGTTGCTGCACCAGTTTTAAGGACGGTCTGCAAAGGACAGGGGTGGTCAAGCCCATCGCAGGGGTGGTTAGCGTGATGAGTCAGTTCATAACATGTTCTGCCTGTACTGCCGATAGATCTGTAAGCCGCTTTATTTGCAAGTATTATCTCATATGTTTCGGCATCAATAACATAAAACGGGTGGGCAAGAGACTCGATAACGTCCGTAAGAAACTGAGCACGCTCAAAACTTTCACGCTCTTGCTCTTCTCTTATTCTCACTTGAGTTTCCAGCTCTCCTGTGCGTTTTTTAACAGTTTCCTCAAGAGAGCTATTGAGCTTATTCAGCTCTTCGCTTACGGTAAGTCTGCTCTTGACTATTCTTAGGATATTCATACACATCAGGACTCCAGAAACCAAAAAAATAATTCCGAGAGCCAAGTTTAACCTGAGCTTCTGACTGCTGAACTTTACCATAGAACTTTCAATATAAGACTTTAACTCATTTTCTGACTTTTCCGCTTCAAGGTAGAGCCTGTTGCTGCTTTCATCCATCCGAACAAAAAATGCTTCCATACTCTTTGTCATTATGTTCTTGCGTTCATCCACCTCGCGAAATGCTTCTACAGAACCGCTCTGCCTTGATAGAATGATGTCTATAACAAGGCTGCGGAACTTATCCAGCAACTCTTTTATATCAACTACCTTCGCCTGTATATCAAGGACATGGATATTAAACCTGCCGACATAGTTCTTTTCATACTCAACTTTGTATTTTACGTTCTCAAGCCCTTCATAATTTACATTCATATCCTCAACGTATACACCGCCGTGTTCCAGTATAAAAAGGATCGACTCCATAGACTCAATTGAATTGGCTATCTGTTTCTCATACTTTTCCATTTCATCGAAAGAGCGGGCATTTGTATAGTTAAGTAATGTATTCTGAACATCTGACATCTTGCTTTTCAGTATATCATTAAGGTGAATCCTTGATGTTTCGTTACTAAGCAGACCATTAAGAAACGACAGTCTTTTATGCATGTAGTTGTCTATAATAAAAACAGACATAATGGAACCTACAACAAAAATGACGTAAAAGATTACCTGCAAAACGATTTTATCTGACAAAAAAGATTTATTTTTATTCATTAATCCCTAAATCCGTATTTATGGAATATCTGTCTGCCCTTTTCTGAAACAGCCATGTTCATAAACTTAACAGGACAACCGGTATCCACACTGTATTTCAATAATCCCATAACAACAGGCACCTTGCGTATATATGGAGAATCAATGTCTATTGCATCCATAAAATCTCTGTTTTTCAAAGTGTAGCCGACCGCACGCCAGTTTATGGCAATATCTGCATCATTATCACGTATGGCGGATGCAAGCTTTTTTGAATCAGCAGCAAAAGAGTGTACCTGCAAAGCAACATCGTGGAATATACCATATTTTTGCAAAAGGTACATAGTCTCCTTACCAACAGAACCGGATTCAGGAGCACCTATAATCAGGCGCAAATCCCCCTCCGCAAGTTGGCTTAAACTGCCATTTAACCCCATAGGGTTCCCTTTTGGGACAAAAAAACTTAGTCTGTTATAGCCAAGGGTCTCTCTTCTGGTTACAACAGCGTCCCCTATCAGGGTATCCAAAAAAGAACTATTCCCTGGTATGAAAATATCTCCCTTTTTGTTCACATCTATCACACGTTTAAGGTATCCGCTCGCGCCGTACATCACATGAACAAGACAGTCATTTTCTTTTTCAAATTCACTTTTAAGCTCAAGGACTGCATCGGACATAGTTATGCCGGTATAGACAAGTATCTCATTGAGAGGTTTATTTCTGGTCAGAGGATTTTCATATGGATCACAGGCAAAAAGTATGCACTGTAAAACACATAGTATAAGTAATTTATGCATTAATCCCTCCAGCAGTAACGCACAATAACATTATAACACACAAAAAAACTTTTAATCGTCGGTACTCTTCCTAACAATAATAACAGTAAAAACACCTTTTTATTCCGAATTCGTATTGAACATCTGATTACTATACTATAAAATAAAAAAGCTGTACTTTGGAGGTAATTATGAGAGTTGTTATCCTTTTGTTATGCCTGGGATTCACCTTTACAGGCTTCGGAGGTGAAATGGAATTCAGTAAAAAAGCTTCTGGTGAGCCAGAACTTATTCAGACAGGGAAACAGAAAGCGTGGTGTCCTGTCTGCGGGATGAATCTTAAAATGTTTTACAAAACAAGCCACGCATTAAAGCTCAAAGACGGTCAGAATAAGCAGTATTGCTCTATAAGATGCATGCTCGAGGATTATGAAGGACTGCACAGTATAGTCAGCCAGATACTCGTTGTTGACGCCAAAACTGAAAAGCTTATCGATGTCAGAAATGCAACCTATGTTGTCGGCAGCAGCGCCCCGGGCACAATGACAATGACAAGCAAAATCGCTTTCGCCGAAAAAAAGGACGCAGAAGAATTTCAGAAAAAAATGGGCGGGGAACTAATGACTTTTGATCAGGCGTCAAAAGCTGCACTTGAGTCAATGGGAAAAGATGTGTCGATGACAAATAAAAAACGTCAGAAGATGATGTATCCCAAAGGGGAAAAAATATTTTCTTCAGCCTGCGACAAGTCGATTGACCCTTTTAAATACAACCTCATAAACAAACTGAAAGCAGATATAAAAACTAATTCCAAATGCGGCTCACTAGACGAAAAGGAACTTCAGGCGGTTGCGCTTTACCTTTGGGACATAGTAAGAAAAGAGAAACATTCCGATCAGTTTATAACTGTTCTGGAGGGCGAGAAATGTCCTGTATGCGGAATGTTTGTGCACAAATACCCTAAATGGGCAGCCAAAATGCATTATCAAAAAAATTCCACAAAAGAACATGCCGTATTCGACGGTGCAAAAGATATGTTTAAGTTCTACTTCAACCCTGCCAAATGGGGAGATTACAAAAACATAGAAATAACTGATATACATGTTACAGACTATTACACCAACAAAGCTATTGACGGCAAATCTGCATTTTATGTTACAGGCTCCAACGTCTATGGACCGATGGGAAATGAGCTCGTACCGTTTGCCACTAAAGCAGATGCAGAATCTTTCATGTCCGACCATAACGGTCAACAAATACTTACTTTTGGTAATATTACAGAGGATATGGTATATAAACTGGATGAGTAGAACCACAGTATTTTTCGTGATATTAACGATACTTTTAGTTGCGGCTGCGGGGGTGACGCTGGGCATCAGCCACACGAACACGCCTTCAGTCAACGCTATAAAAATCAGGCAGTCCTTAACACTTTTGACAGGTCTGCCTGACCTTTCTGTCTATCTGGAATCACCATCCGAAAGATTCCGCACTCTTACGGATACCGGAGCCTTATTTGAAACAGACCCTTTCGCTTCAGACACAGATTTCTCAGCTATAATATATAAGAAGGCGCCAGGCAATGATTAACTTTAAACTGCTGGAACATGCCTTAATGTCGCTCATGAGGCACAAAGGCAAACATCTGTTTATCTTTCTGATTTTTACAATGCTGATATCAGTATGCCTTGTGCTTTTTACGGTCACAGCAGGACTGAAAAAAGAGGCTCAATACTCTCTGGATAACCTGCCTGATATCATAGTACAAAAGATTACAGGAGGCAGACAGCAATATATAAACTCTGCTATGCTGGATAAGATTGTATTGATACCAGGCGTCCTGAACGCATCTGACCGGGTATGGGGATTTTATCCCTTTGACTATCTAAACACAAACCTCACCGTTGTGGGGGTAGACATCTTTGATCCGAACATGAGCAGAACTATTCAGGAAGTCACAGACGGTCTGGATACGATGTCTCTCCGGAGCGGAAAGAGCATGTTCATCGGTGCGCAGTTAAATGAAATTCTCAGGGCAATTTACAACAAGGACGAATTCAGTTTTCAGAAACCTGATGGTGAATACATTACTCTGCAAACTGCCGGAATTTTTAAAACCGAATCACAGATGATCTCCACAGGAACTATAATCACCGACAGAAAAACTGCATCAGAAATACTGGGGATCCCTGCTGGTATGTCCGCAGACATAGCTATTAACGCTGCAAACCCGCAGGAGATTGCAACCATTCAGGAGAAGATAGAAAACATCTCCCCTTCGCTCAGGGTTATAACAAAAGAAGTCATAAGCGCATCCTATCAGAATATGTTCGACTACAAGGGGGGTATTTTTCTGCTGTTCTTCATATCGTCCATATTTACTTTTTTTGTGATAATCTTTGACAGACTTAGCGGGATATCAGGAGATGAAGCAAGAGAAACCGCTATACTGAAAGCAGTGGGCTGGACAACCGGAGATGTTCTGAAGGTCAGACTTTACGAATCATTCGTAATATCTGTCACCGCATACATTTCAGCAATAACCCTGTCAGGAATTTATGTTTTTATACTTCAGGCGCCGGGGCTTAAAAATATCTTTTTGGGTTACTCTTACCTTAAACCTCATTTTACAATACCTTTTACTTTTGATCCGTCAGTGTATATATCAGTCTTCTTTATAACTGTTCCTGTATATACCGCCGCTGTCATTATACCTTCATGGCGTGCTGCCTCGATCGACTCCGGTGAGGTTATACGATGATAAAGCTAAACAATGTAACTAAAACTTACATCAGTGGCAGAAACAGAGAAACGACTCCGATAAAGAACTTTTCTGTTGAGATAAACAGAGGGGAGACTGTTATACTTAGCGGTCCAAGCGGAAGCGGAAAAAGTACAATCCTCAGCATGATAGCGGCACTTTTAAAGCCATCCAGCGGTTTTGTGGAAGTGGACGGACAGATTGTTTCAAAACTCCCTGAACACTTCTCGGCACTGTACAGGAGAGATAAGGTCGGAATGATATTTCAGCAGTTCAACCTTATAAGCGGCATTTCAACAGAAGACAACATAGCACTCCCCCTTACACCATCAGAAATACCTGCAAGAATCATCAAAGAACTTGTAATGGAAATGATGATGAAACTTGACATAACCGACAGAGCGCACCTCAGCACAGACAAACTTTCCGGAGGAGAGATGCAGAGAGTGGCAATAGCCAGAGCGCTTATAAACAACCCATCAGTTGTTCTCGCAGATGAACCCACAGCAAACCTTGACAGCAGGCTCACTGAAGAGCTAATAGGCATTTTCAAAGTTCTGAAAAATGAAGGGCGGACAATGCTCATAGCCACCCACGACAGCAAACTTATTAATTGCGGGATAGCTGACAGGGTAATAACTATGACCAAAGAGAGCTGATATGGGACTTCTGATACCGGAGGTGTTCATCCTCCTTCTCACCGACAGTCTATTTATGCTTTTGCTCCTTTACACAGCACCTTTTGCTCTGCGCATCTTAACCGGATGGGACATATCCGCATCAACACCTTCACAATACCATCTGGAAAAACGTCGGTACCTGATATCAACGATCGTGTCTTATATTTTTCTGTTTAAAATCCCTCTGTTCCTCTTTTTCATCTATACCAACGATAAAATGTCAAATGTACTCACCGGAGCCATGTGTGCAGCCGGTTCCATCAACGCCACAGTTTACGGCTCCCCACTGCTCTATTTTAAAATCGTGAACATATTCTTAATGTCTGCATGGCTGACTGTGTACAAATGCAATAATACGTATGCGAATCTCCCTTACACAAAAAACAAATACGGCTATTTGCTTCTTATAACAGTCTTTGTCTGTATTGAAACCTCACTTGCGTTTCTTAACTTTGCATCAATAGACCCTACCGCTGTAGTAAGCTGCTGCAGCAGTATCTATAGCGCAACATCTGAGGGTTATTCGTTAATTATGAGTTTGGATCCCTTTTCAGCATTCGTCGCTTTCGTAGTTATTACAGTTCTGTATATAGCTGCCCTTATCTTGAAAAGACCATGGTTTATCTTATTCTTCTCTGTCGTGTTTTTCTTCGCAGGCACTCTGAACCTCATATTATTCACAAGCACATATGTATATGAGCTGCCCAGCCACAGGTGCCCTTACTGCATACTGCAAAAAGAATATAGTTACGTTGGATATATTTTTTATATTTCTCTATTCATATCAAGTGTATCCGGCATATGCTCGTTTATATTCAAAAAGCTGATGGGATATTCATCTATATTTTATATTGTTAACAGCATTGTTTTTGCGTTAATATATTTTGTTGTCAGCGTATTTTATCCGATCAGATATTTTTTCATCAATAACACATGGCTGTAAGCAGACGGTAGAGACATTATATGCAGCGGGGTAAATTGGCAAATGGGTACCAGAAACAGAGCGATACTTATCATTCTTTTGGTGATCCTCTCCCTGTCGGCAACTTTTATAACTATCTCTCTGTATGAATATAAACAAAACTATCAAGAAAAAATTACTCACCATCAGGAAGCGATATCTTATCTTGTAGAGTCCGAATTCCAAAAGCTTACACGCTCTTACGTATCCAGACTCGATGGTTTTATCAAATCCAACACCCGCATTATTGAAGCTTTTGAGAGTAGAAACAGAGACCGGACTATCGAACTTCTATCCCGACGTTTCAGCACCTTCACAAAAGAGAATCCTGATTTTTCTGACATAAGGTTATTTCTGCCTGACGGAAGACTTTTCCTTTCTATGGAAGAAACCAACAACTATGGCACTGACATGTCGGCATATTCATTCATTGAAACACTAAAATCCACATCAGCACCCCTGTATGGATTTACAATATCCAACAATAAACTTTTCTTTCAGACTGCAAAAGCCATAATAATAAATGGGAAAAAGATAGGCATGTTGGAGTTCCGCATCCAAACTAACACAATGAACAGCACTATCAGCAAAGTACTCAATGCTGAATATGGACTAAGCATTGCAGAGCCAAACTATCCCACAAGTAAAGTCACAGTAATTGACCAGAGCTCGCCTTTATATCAGAAAATCCCAGACAACTTTGACTATAACAAAAAAATCCAGAATATCATAATAGGAGAATCTGAATATATAATTCATACACAAGGGCTTTACGACTTCAGAGGAGAAAAAATAGGCTACTATCTGACGTCAAACGATATCACTAATATAAAAAAAAGATTTCATAGATTTTTCATCTACACCCTCATTATTACCGCCATCGTTATCATCCTTAGCTCATGGGTTTTATATATAGGATTCGGTACTATCCTGAAAAAAATTGAACTTATGAATATAGAACTGGAATCAAAAATTGCAGACCGGACAAAAGAGCTTGAGGAAGCAAAAAACAATGCCCTCGAACAGAATAAAGTAATAAGTTCTCTGTATAAACGCTTTAAAAGTATGTTTCAGGACCACAGATCAATCATGTTCCTTATCAGTCCGGAAAGCGGTCGGATAGTTGATGCCAATATTGCTGCTGTCAATTTTCTGCAAATGGACAAAAAAGACATTCTGAAACTCAAAATAGCAGACATAAGCCTTCTCGCTCCTGAACGAGTAGCAGAACTGATGAGTAAATCTGCCAAAGAAGGATTAGAAAACTATATTTCAAAATTCAGATTTAATGAAGATATTGTAGATCTTGAAATACAGGCTTCTCCAATAGACATAGACGGGCATAAACTGCTCTTTACTATTTGTCACGACGTAACAGAAAAAGTTCTGATGGAACAAAAGCTCAAAGAACTAAATAAGAATCTTGAAATGATGGTTCAAAAGGAAACTGATAAAAGACGCAGTCAGGAGTTTCTGCTTATACAACAGTCAAAAATGTCTTCAGTAGGCGAATTACTCTCTGCTATCATACACCAATGGCGGCAGCCCATTACAGCTATAAGCTATCTTATGCAGGATCTAGCCGACGCTGCGCAACAGGAAAGCAGCAGTAAGGAATACATAACGTCCATCTCGCAGGATGCTCTTGTTCAGATAAACTATATGAACCAAACTGTCGATGACTTCAGAAAGTTTCTCATGCCAAGTAAAACACAAGAGAAGTTTAACGCTGCCGAGGAGATTGTAGCAGTACTGAAAATGCTTAACAAACAGCTTGAGAAAGAAGAGATAAAGCTAAACCTGACCATCGTTAATGCTTCTGCGGAAGTGCAGTCTCTTAAACTTAATGAACTCTGCATCATAGATTGCTTTACTATCAGTATTTCATGTTTCAACAGTTTCGGTTACCCTAACGAATTCAAACAGGTGCTGATGAACCTCATCAACAACGCAAGAGATGCAATTATAGATAAGCAGAAGGAAGCTGCTTTAAAAGGCAGTATAAACATTGTAATTTCATGTATGCAGCAAACCATAGAGATCAGTATATCCGACAACGCAGGGGGGATACCTGCAAACATAATGGACAGGATATTTGAACCTTACTTTACAACAAAATCCACAAAAGGTACGGGTATTGGTCTTTATATGGCAAAAAGCATAATAGAAAACCACATGAACGGAACTGTCAAAGCAGAAAACAGCGGGAAAGGAGCTTTATTTACAATTAACTTAAAAAAAAGCTGCGGGAAAGGACCTAGACCAGACCAGACACAAAAGCATAGTGGACAAGAGACGCTGAATTTGCCAGATTAAGCTTCTGAAGCATCTTATTTCGGTGTGTATCAACAGTATTCTTGCTTATGCAGAGCATTTCGCCGATTTCTCTGCTGGTTTTACCGGAAGCTATAAGCTTCAGTATCTCGCACTCCCTGCTGGTCAGGGAACCATTCCTCTTCTTACAGTTATTCTCAGAAAGCCCTCCGAGAACCTCACAAAGACCTGCTATGATCTCATCAACGTCAGCGTCAAGATAGACGTAGTGTCTTACACCATAAGTATATGAAAAATAAGTCAGCATATCATTTTGCTTTGTGGTGAGCACAACAACTTTTGAAGTATCATACTTATTCTTAAGTAAATTAAGTATCTCTTCATCTGCCACACGGGAAAACAGGTCGATAATAATATAGTCAGGGTATGATACTGCAATTGAATCACTAAGCGCACATACACTATCCGATCCGATTACGTTTCCGACACCATTGATGTCATTTACCACACTTAAAAGATACTCCCTAAAAAGAGTATTATTACTGTAAACAAGAACAGAAATCATTAGAGGTTTCACCTGTGTTTTAAACATATTGAAACATATATTGTTTGAAAACCTCTGTAAATACCGATAATTATGTATTTTACTGCTCTCAAACGCATTTTGTATGTTTTTAATGTCTAATTTTTACACATCACAATACACAAAAAGCATAATTATACAACTTTTCATGAAATAATTTTTTTAACTAAAAAACAAAAAAAAGATTATTTCACAAAGTAATTACATAAAAAGCATTTTGTGTAATCTGTCTGAGATATCAGGTGTTACAGCCATAATAAATTTTTCATACATATCAGGTGATTTTGAAAAGTCTTTTCCGCAAACATGCGCTTCGGCTTCTCCGGCTATTACTGCCCCCGCAGCAATATCCCATGGACTAAGATCAAACTCATAATATGCATCAAAAACGCCTTTAGCAACATAGCATAAATCCAATGCTGCCGAACCTGCCCTTCTGATACCCCTTGTGTTTTTTAATATTGTACCCAAAAGTTCTAAAGCTGCCTGGGGGTTACCCTCTGCAATGCTGTAAGGGAACCCGGTAGCAACAAGCGCTTCCTGTATGTTGTGTTTACTGGAAACTTGTATTTTCTGCCTATTAAGATATGCACCTTGCCCTTTTTCTGCAATAAACATTTCACGTAAAATCGGATTATATATAACTCCATATATTCCTTCCCCCTCTTCATAAACCCCAACAGAAACACAGCAAAAAGGGAAACCATGCACAAAATTTGTTGTTCCGTCAATGGGATCGATATAAACGACTTTCTTCTTGTCAGTCTTCTGCTGGGCAGTTTCCTCTGCTACAAAACCATACTCAGGCATCATGAAAGAAAGTTCATTAAGCAGTATTTTTTCCACTTCAACATCAAACTGAGTGACAATATCTATCTTCCCTTTATAAGAAATCTCCTTAACACTGTTAAAGCCTTTCAGCAGATGTTCACCTGCTTTCGTAACCGCTTTTTCTATCTTTGAAAGCATTGCATTCCCCCGTATATTAATATATATTTATCTCCCATATGAACTTATTCATAATATAAATATGAGAGAGAGTTATTATATATGAGCTCACCTGAAAAGTATACCGACCTGCATGACATAAGCTTTGATATCTCCGTAGAGGACTGTTTCAGTAATCTCCGCCCGCACCCCAAGTTCTCTCACTGTACATTTGAAAATTATATACCCGACGAGAATTTCCTGTCTCAGTCAATGATAAAAGAAAAGCTTCAGGAAAGTTTAAATAGTATGAAAGACAGCGACTATCCCAATGCTGCTCCGGTTAAGAAGTTTTTTCCACTTTTCAGCAGAAAAAAATCTAAAACTAAAAATTCTGACAAAATTCAAAAACATCTTTATATAGACGGAAGTTACGGAATAGGCAAAACACATCTCTTAAGTGCCTGTTACAACAAATGCGAAAATAACAAAGCTTTCCTCAGCTTTGGCGAAATGAACTACTTCTTTCACTATCTGGGTGTGGAAAACTGCATCAAACACTTTTCCAGCCTGAACCTTCTTCTTATCGATGAATTTGAGCTTGATGATCCTGCTATGGTACATATCATGTCAAAATTTTTCAGAGAACTTGATAAGAAAACACTCGTTATCACAACATCCAACACACTGCCTGCCGATCTGGGGAAAGGACGTGTGGTAAGTCTTGAGAATTTCGGCAAACAGATCGGAAATATTATTGAAAGCTTTGAATCTTTTGTAGTAGAAGGCGAAGATTATCGCAAAAAACACAAAATACTCCGCAAATCCGTTTCAGAAAATAACTTTAATGACGCATTTGCCGGATACGAACCAAAGGATAAACCAAAGACAAAAATAGGGTTCGAGTCACTTAATAAAATACTGGAATCAAACCACCCCTTCAAATATTACGCAATCCCTTCAAAAGTTGAGGCGATCTTCATAGACGGGCTGCGCCCTTTTGTACAGCTTAATAATGCTCTGCGCTTCAACCAGCTGATAGATGTCTGTTACTATTATAACACAAAGCTTTTCATCAAAGGATCCTGCGATCTTTCTGATCTGTTCCCTCCGGAACTCCTTGAATCCAGCTTTCAGAAAAAGCTGTACCGCTGTCTGTCACGTCTGGACGAACTTGCAGTTTTTTTTAAAGGTTAATTGTTCTGAAGAAATTCCCGGAGAGCTTCAACTTTAAGATGGGCACAAAGAACGAGCGCTGTCTGATCATCAAGTGGTACCGCTGCATGGGGGATTTTAGAATTAAAGGCTATTGAGTCACCCGCGTACAGATCGATAACATCATTACCCATCTTCATACTCATTCCGCCTTCAACGACAAACATATACTCGTAACCCTCATGGCTGAAAAGTTTCTCATCCCGTTTGTCGGGTTTGATAGTCACCAACAGCAGATCAAGATAATCAAACGATTTAACTTTCGCTAGTTCCTCATACATATAGCCGTGCTTAACACCTTCGCGGAATATAAACTTTTTCTGATCTTTTTTGACAACATAGTAATCTTTCTGGTTTATCTCTTCTTCAAAGAAATATGTCATTTTAACATTTAGAACTTTTGCAATTTTAGACAAAGTATTTATAGGAGGCATGACAATATTGTTTTCTATCTGAGAGATAAGTGCCTTTGAAAAGCCTGTAAAGTTAGCGACATCCTGTAGAGTCAACCCTCTCTCGTTCCTTATCTTACGCACACGTTCGCCAATCTTTACTTCTGTATCCTGCATGATAACCTCATTTGATAACAATTAAAAAATTAACCTTGTTAAGTATTACTAAAAAGACAAATATTGTCAATATTATATTTGAACAACAGTTACCGCCTGACCGCCCTCTTCGTTGGTAGCAAGGGCATAGGACTGTGCCCTCTGGTCGGTGCGCAGGTATTCATGAACAGCTTTACGGAGCTGACCGGAACCTCTTCCGTGAACAACAAAAAGCTTTGAGTGCCCTGCCAGCAGAGAATCGTCAAGCTTTCTGTCCAGCAGATCAAGTCCCTCTTCCACACGCTTGCCGACAAGCACCAGCTCTGAGCGTCCTTCCGTCTGCACCTCTTTGCTGACACGCACATCCTGCTGAATTTTCTCGCTATCGGTAACTTTCTTACCGACTATTTCACTCAGTTTCATAGATATCTTCATTCCGCCAATATCCATCCGGGCAGAATTACCTTCAACTTCCAGGATTTTTGCATTTTTACCATATCTTTCCAGATGAATCAGGTCGCCCGCTCTAATCCCCTCAACAGGCTTAATCTTCTTTTTTGTTTTTACAAGTTTATCAGACGCTCTTTTTATCTCTTCTTCAACAGACTCTTTAACCTTCTGTGGTTTTTCAGCAAGTCGTTTAGCTCTGTTATACATACGGACAGTATCTTCCAGAAGCTCTGTCTCTTTCTTAGCGAGACGCTCTTTCAGGCGCTCTTCCTTTTCCTTATAGCGCTGTTCGAGCTCCTGAAGGCTTGCCATACGCTCTTCATAGTCTTTTAAACGCCCTTCAAGGTCTGCCTGCATCCGGCTTATCTCTTCCACAGATAAATCTGCCTGACTCTTCTTTTTATCAATCATAGAGGACGCCAGCCTGACAACGTCTTCCGGAAAATTTAGTCTTCGTGCAATCACAAGCGGATCAGATTTCCCTGTAACTCCTTTCAGCAGACGGTATTTAGGTGAAAAATCCTTATAATCAAAATCCACAGCATAGATTAGCGCTGAGTCAGTGGAGAGTGCATAGTTTTTCATCTCTCCGAAGTGAGTTGTAACAACAGATTTTGTTCTTTTATCTGCGAGTGTTGTACATACAGCGACGGCAAGCGCTGCGCCTTCCTGCGGTTCAGTGCCCGTCCCCGCCTCATCCAAAAGGACGAGAGTGTCACTGTCTGCTTTTTTTATTATGTCCCTGATGTTTACCATATGGGCGCTGAAAGTGGAGAGATCCATCACAAGGGACTGCTTATCTCCTATATCCGCAAGGATATTTTTAAAGTTAACCAATCTGGCAGATTTGCCTATCAAAGGCAGTCCGCATTTACCAAGAACATGATTCAGCCCTATGGACTTCAGTGCAGCGGTTTTCCCGCCGGTGTTCGGACCTGTAACTACGGCCGTAAGCTCGGCTGAACTTAATGAAAAATCAAGGGGGACAGACTCTTCACCCTTTTCAAGGTATATCACGGGGTGATGTATGTTTCGGAACTCAATACTGTCTGTAAACTCAGGGAAAACATAGGGCTTCCCCTTATAGAACTTTGCGGTTTCCAGATGAAAAGCAAGCTCAGTATATGCTTCTATCGTTGTATTGATCTCGTATAGGCTCTCAAATATCCTTACGGAGAGCTCTTTAAGTATTCGGACGGATTCTTCACGCTCCGCAGCCAGAAGCTCCTGCTGGGTATTATTCATCCCGACAGTATTTGAAGGCTCTACGAAAAGGGTCTGACCGCTGGCTGACCTGTCATGAACAATCCCCTGAATGTACTGCTTAAAATTCGTCTTACAGGGGATAGTAAAGCGCCCGCTCCGTTCGGTTATGACATTTTCCTGAATAAACTTGGTAGAAGAGCTATGGGCAAAAACTCCGGACAGCTCTTTTTGAATCTGCTTACGCACAGTTTTTAGCTCAGTTCGTACATTCAGCAGTTTTACAGAGGCAGAGTCTTTAATCTCCCCTTTATCGTTCACAGTATCGTCTATGTCATCTGTAATCTCAGACAATGTATATATGTCAGACAGATAAACTTTTAATGCACTCACACCAGCATCTATAAGACTTTTCTTTATCTCTTTGACATTTTTAAAAAAATGACTGAATACGATAAGTTCTTCCGGTTCCAGAAAAAGCAGCGGATCATCAAACCTCGGATAAAGAGCTATGAACTCATAGTCCGCAGGAATATGCATATCAGAATTACGTACATATCCGATAGCTTCCGACAGTTCATTTTTATATTTTTCTATTTTTTCGAGAGCATAATAGGGTTTAAGGGCTTCCAGCCTCTTTTTGGAAAAAGAGGACGTAAAGCCTCGCATCATATATTCTTTAAATAAACCAAACTCAAGGGTTTCAAGGTGAATCATTTAGTCCTTCTGCATATCTCCAAGGGGGTCTTCCAGAGGTTTCTCTTCCGTAAGTCCCTTTATAGTATCTTTTGTATTCTCCGGCAGATCTCTGATCTCTTCAACGGCCTTAGAGTTTTTAACCGCATCCAGAGCATCTTTCAGAGCGTCATCCTCCAGCATGTCAAGGGCATCCCTGCTTTTAGGTATTTCTGGTATATCAAAAGGATTTATCTTTTTCACATCAGGTATCTTGTTCATCACTTTATAAACAAAAGGAGCAACCTTTGCCAGACTGCCGGACACAACACCGCTTTGGAGGTTTTTTGTAAATGCCGCATCTTTAGGAGCAACGGTTATAACTGCGCTGAGGATAAGACCTAAGATAACCGCAGACTTTATCCCGCCGAAGAAGAACCCTCCGCCCCTGTTGACAGCTCCTAATTTTATCTCTTTAAAAGCCTTACTTAAAATGTTGCCGATGAGCACAACAATAATGTAGGCAAGTAAAAAGCCTACAACATAACCGAGAGCATCGGACGCCTTTTCATTCAGCCCGAGAGCTGATATGGGGTTAGAAAATACATGTGAATATTTAAATCCTGCAATATAGCCCGCAACCAGAGCTATCAGACCAAAGATCTCCATAACAAGACCTTTAATAAGCCCTTTAACAGCAAAAACGCCGATTATTATCAGCAGTACAATGTCAATTATTCCCATCAAATGCTTCCCTCACAAGCTGATTGACGACCTTACCGTCCGCACGTCCCTGAGATTTTGCCATAACGTCCTGCATAACCTTACCGAACATTCTTTTATCAGATGTATCAACACCTTCACAAGCTTTCTCAACAATAGCCTTAACTTCTGCCTCGCTCATCTGCAGAGGCATATAAGCGGAAAGAATTTCTGCCTCTTCCATCTCTTTGGCAGCGAGCTCAGGTCTGTCTGCGTTGGTATACTGCTCTGCGGCATCTTTACGCTTTTTGATAGCAGTGGCTATAACTTTCTGCACGGCAGCATCATCAAGCTCTATTTTATTGTCTATCTCAACATTCTTTATCTCGGAACGGAGCATACGCACTGCGCCAAGAGCAACAGTATTTTTCTCTTTCATATATGTTTTCATATCAGCAGTTATCTGATCTTTCAGTGACATCAGTCATTCTCCTTTCCAACGAGGCGTGCCATGATATAAAGGAAATCTGACAGCCTGTTAATGTATTTTAAAACAGCAGGGCTAACATTAGCACAAGCGGATAAACTTATCAATCTTCTTTCAAATCTGCGGCAAACTGTTCTGCACACATCTGCCTTAGCTGCGCTCCTGTTTTCAGACGGGAGTATAAAGCCTTTCAGGTCAAGCCGCTTTTCACCCTCTTTTATAAACGACTCCAGAAAGTCTGTCTCCTCCTCTGCAACATCATACCGTCCACCATCCATATCTGCGCAGTGGGCATTTACAACAAAGAGGTTCTTTTGCACACGGTCTATGGTTCCCTTATAGTCAGGAACAAAAAATTTTAACTCTCCGAGATTAGAAACAAGCTCATCGCCTGTCCCCACTGTTTCAATTCGGATATCATCCTTAGAAACCCTTTGACCGCTATATAGGGAGGTCTTCCCTTTGTCTCCGCCTTTTGTTGTAACACTCATCAGAGGCTGAGATCCTCGGCAATCTCCATAAATTTAGTGTCGAGCTCACGCTTGTTAGACAGAACTACATCAAGATCAATAAGTGATATTTCGCGTCCGGCAAGAGCTGTCATAACACCGCCATGTCCGGCAAGAAGTCCGTCAACAGCCGCTGCTCCCATTCTTGTGGCGAGTGTCCTGTCGAAAACAGTCGGGCTCCCCCCTCTCTGAAGGTGACCAAGAACGGTAATTCGTGTATCAAAACCGCCGATAAGCTGAAATGCTTTGCCAAAATCCACAGCACTTCCGGCACCCTCTGCAACAATGACAACACTTCTGGATTTACCTTCAACATACCTCTGCTTTATCTTATCTATTATATTTTCAAGGTTGTATTCTATTTCAGGAATGATAACAGCTTCCGCCCCGCAGGCTATAGCAGACATAAGCGCCAGATATCCGCAGTGCCGCCCCATAACTTCGATAATGAAAGTTCTGTCGTGCGAGCTGGCTGTTTCGTTGATCATGTCCACAGCTCTTGCAATATTATTAAGAGCAGTGTCAACACCTATAGATATACTTGTTCCGTAAATATCATTATCAATGGATCCGGGCATACCGACAACCTTTACACCATATTTTTCATACAGAATTTTAGCTCCTGTCAGAGAACCGTCACCGCCTATGACAATCAAACCTTCTATACCGAATGATTCAAGATTATCCAGAGCCTTCTTCTGACCTGCTTCTGTTTTGAATTCCATACATCTGGCACTGCGGAGAAATGTTCCGCCACGCTGGATAGTATTTGAAACATCCCGGCTGTTGAGCTTACGAATCTGCCCTTCTATCAGCCCTTTGAACCCCTGTTCAATCCCATATACTTCGATATCATTCGCAAGCCCTGTGCGGACAACACTTCTGATACCTGCGTTCATCCCCGGGCTGTCACCACCGCTTGTCATAACTGCTATCTTTTTCATTTTTATCTCCGTCATTCTTATTATTTACTCTTCATCGTGAACGAACCGTCCCAGTCATCCTGCGGTGGATCGTCTTTATAATGTTCACAGCGTTCCAGAAACACTTCTGATGTTTTGTCGCCTTCCTCTGCCAGTTTTTCAAAGGCTTTGAAAGCGTCTTCGAACTGCCTGCTGAAATACATTTCGAGAGCTTTTTCATATTTTTCTTTCAGTTCTCTGAGTTCCTCCGTATCCTCCATAACCTCGAATATAGCTACGGGCTTATGTTTCCCCTTAACTTTTACATTATCCAGCTTACGCATAAGAAAATGCAGACTGCACATATCCTTCGTGTGTTCACTGACAACTATACGGGTTTTATATACTTTACAAAGTCCTTCCAGTCTTGAAGCAAGGTTTACACTGTCACCTATCGCTGTGTACTCAAAACGCACCTGTGAACCCATATTACCACAAACGGCAAGACCTGTGTTGATACCTATACCAATATCAATGTTAGGAAGCCCTTCAACAGTGAAACGTTCATTTATGGTGTGGAGAGTGCGTATAAGCTCCAACGCAGAATAAACAGCCATATCTGCATGATCTTCAAGGTCGAGAGGAGTGTTATACAGCACCATCATTGCATCGCCTATATATTTGTCGAGCATCCCTTTATTGTTCAGCACAACATTTGTCATAGGACCATGTATCTTATTAAGCATGGAAACAAGCTCCGGAGCAGAAAGGCTTTCTGACAGGGATGTGAAGCCCCGTATATCAGAAAACATTATCGAAACACATCTCTCCTCTCCACCAAGTTTGAGCTTATCGGGGTCTTTCTGGATCTCTTCCACCAGCGCGGGCGAAACATAAGAACTGAAAGCCTTCTTCACCTCTTTCGCCTTACGCTCAACAGTAAAGAACGCAAATGATTCCAGACTGGCTATAAATATAATCGAAGGCGCAACAGTGAAAAACTCGTGCTGCCAATAGTTGCCAAAGAAAAACATACAATAAGACGCCCCGCCTGAAACAATCAGTGCAACAGTATAAAGCCCTATCCTATGCACCTGCTTGCGCATGAAAGAGATACCAAGCATAACAATAAGGGTCAGAAATATGCTAAGATAATCCGCAAGTTCAGATGTTGTAAGCAGTTCATCCTGTAAAAGATTGCTGAGTGCAACATAATGCAGTGATACCCCGGGGGTTATAGAGTTGATTGGTGTTGGACGCATATCATAAACACCGACCTCTGTAACACCTACGATAACCATTTTATCTTTGAAATATGAGGGGGGGACAGTGCCGTCAAGCACCTCATAGGCTGAAACATATTGAACTTCATCATAAAAATTAAGACGTATGTAGGAGTGATTTTTAATATCAATATCGCCTATGTCAAAAGACCTTACACCATTTTTATCCAGTTTAAGATCAACTTCTTTGTTGAGTGAATAGCGAAGCATCTGAACAGCGAGAGGGGGCAGGATGTAGCCTTTGTGGATATAAGCAAGCGGGTAACGACGGTAAAGTCCGTCGGCATCCGGCTCTGTGCTGAAATATGCACAGGTAAGGGCTGATTCAGCGATAATAGGTATATTTACTTCTGCATATGGAAATTCCTTTACCCCAACAACATCATCCAGCAGGCTGAAGTTCATATAAGCGCAATCCTGCAAGTAATCAACATCCAGCTCTGTTGTCTCCTCGGTGGCAACATCACGAAAAAAATAACCAAGTATAATATTACCGTTATTATAGATAGTATCTGCGAGCAGGTTATCCTTCTCTTCATCTGATGTTTCCGAAAAAACGATATCAAGCCCCACAACCGAGGCTTCAGACAGATCTTTGAAAAGCTCAGACATAACGTCTCTGTTCCATGGCCATCGACCAACCTTATTCACACTGGGCTCATCGACTTCGATAATGATGATATCTTTATCCGGTGTGGGAGCAAGCCCCAGAGCTGAACGTGCGCTGAACTTAATATCCTCAAGCCCCAGAGAAAACTTCTGCAAAGCCGCAGGCTGATAGCAGTAGCCTATGACAGCAAACACGGAAATTATTATAAAAGAAATTAACCTGTAATTTTTAAGAAGAACCTTAACTGAATACATAACAACCTACATAAAATAATTATTACATTATAACATGCCAGCAGAGCCTCTAATCAGAAAGTTTTAATATAGATGAAAAAAGGGGGCAAAAGCCCCCCGATAATTATCATAATTATATTCTCAGGTTTATCCGAGAAAACTCATAAGCTTTGTATAGTCAGGGTTATCAGTAGCTTCAGGAACAACCTCAACGTAGGATATTTTCCCACCTGCATCCACAACAAAAATCGCTCTGGCAAGCAGTCTAAGCTCTTTAATAAGCACACCGTATGCCTCGCCGAAAGAAGCATCTTTATGGTCGCTGAGAGCAAGTGCATTTTCTATTTCTGCAACAGCACAAAACTTTTTAATAGCAAAAGGAAGATCCATGCTGATATTCATTACAGCCATCCCTTCTTTCCCTGCCACATCCGCATTCATCTTTCTAAGCTGAAAATCACAAACCGGAGTATCAATTGACGGTGTAACGCTGATAACAACAGTTTTGCCTGCATAGTCAGAAAGCTTTACAGGTTTTAGTCCCTGATCCACAACAGTAAAATCAGGCGCTTTATCGCCAACTTTAAGCTCAGAGCCAACAAGTGTTAAAGGATTTCCTTTCATAGTAACTGCGCCTTTTCTTTCCATTTTGAACTCCTCTTTTAATAAGATTAATTTAGTCATATTACACTATATACAAATTATACTGGATAGTCAAACAGGGTTATCAGTCTCCGAATAAGCAACAATACAGTTTTTGCCGGATTTTTTTGCTTTATAAAGCGCTTTACCGGCAGAGGCAACAAGCTTTGCTACAGTCTCGCCTTTCTCAATCTCTGCAACACCTATGCTGACAGTAACATTATTATCTATGCCGTAGTCTCTTTCAGCGATGGTTTTACGCAGCTTTTCAGCCACTATAACAGCATCACCTTCGGATGCTTTCGGGAGGATAACAAGAAACTCATCACCGCCCCACCTGCCGCAGGTGTCACTATCTCTGACATTCATAAGCAGAATACCGGATATTTTTACAAGTATTTTGTCGCCTATATGATAGCTATGAGAATTATTAACTGTCTTAAAATCATCTGCATCTATAATTATCACAGAGAATTTTGTTCCATACCGCTGAAACTGGCTCATTTCATAGTTCATAACCTGATCAAGTTTCTGCCTGTTATGCAGTCTTGTGAGTTTATCTGTGACAGCAATGAGTTCCAGTTCTTTTTTACTTGTAACATCCACCATAAAGCACTGGGCGCCTGTGACATTGCCTCTGCGCTCCATAAGAGGCTCTGCAAATGTGTTCAGCACACACCTGTCGCCATTTTTAGCAACGATATCAATCTCTTTATAATAAGTATATTTATTCTTAACGGAATCAAGAATGTCCGGCATGGCAGAGCGGAATGCCTCTGGATGTTTCAGCATATCAAAACTTTTACCAATCAGCTCATCCGGCTCATACCCTGTAAGTCGGGCAAATGCACTGCTTATATATTTAATAATACCGCTCGTATCGATAATGATTTCAAGTACATATTTATCTATCATCTCAGAAAGCATCTTCTCCTGCCGGCTTTTAACCGCCAGTTTCGAATGAGCGGAAACCCTCGCAATCATCACGTCATCAACATAGGGTTTTATAATATAGTCCGTTGCTCCTGCATTAAAACCTTGCAGGACATCATCTTTTTCTGTATCAGCCGTAATGAAAATAACAGGAACATCTTCTGTCTGAGGCTGACTTTTAAGCCTCTTACAAACTTCATATCCACTTATATCCGGCAAATCAGCTTCCAGCAGTATTATATCCGGCAGAATCTGTCTGGCTGTCATGATGCCTCTCTCTCCACTGCATGAAGTAGAGGGCTCATAGCCGTTGGCACTGAGGATATCAGACATCTTTTTAAGCTCACTCTGTGAACCATCGATAACCAGAACTCTGACATTACCTGTTTGTAGAAAATCCAGATTCTTGAACAAGATTACCTCGCAAAATACTTAAAATGATATAATATTAACGATATCATATATATATTATTCAGCAACATAAACGATGAATATTCATGTTAAATCCGGAGCAAAATTATGAAACCAAAACTTATTATCCTGCTTTTAATATTATCCATAGCAGCCACCAGCAACGCATTTATGCAAAGCCCAAAAAGCAGAGATCAGGAGCTATCAACAGCACTTTATAAAACAGGCATAAAAATCATAGACATACGAACCAAAAGGGAATGGAAACGGACAGGAATAGTAAAAGGTTCTTATATAATGACTTTTTATAATGAGAAAGGGCAGTATGATGCAGAAAAATTCGTGAGGAAACTTAAGAAAATTGTAAATCCGCAGGAACCTTTCGGGATAATATGTAATTCCGGCAACAGAACTGCCAGAGTGGTCAAATTTCTCAGACAGGCTGGTTTCTCCCAAGCTATAGACCTAAAGGGCGGAGTTATAGCGGCAGCCAGACACAATGTTCCGTTTGAGAGATATACAAACTAAACTCACCCCATCCCTTCAGATAAGGAGTTCTTATGATAGTCGGTATCCTAAAAGAGATTAAAAAAGATGAAAATAGAGTTTCTATGACACCCGCAGGAGCAGAAATACTAGTGCAGGCAGGGCATAGTGTCGTAGTGGAGTCAACAGCAGGTGTTAACAGCGGATTCACCAACGAAGCATATGTTAACGCAGGGGTTGGCGTTATGCCAGATGCAGAAGCAGTCTATAACAAAGCCGATATGGTTTTGCATGTCAAAGAGCCCCAGCCCGAAGAGTACGGAATGATCCGACCAGACCAGATAATATTCACATACCTGCACCTCGCTGCGGACAAAATGCTCACAGAGGCTCTCATAAAAAGTAATGCAGTCTGCATAGCTTATGAAACAATACAGAGCAGTAACGGCTCGCTCCCGCTTTTGACACCAATGAGTGAGGTTGCAGGCAGGATGGCTGCTCAGGAGGGAGCAAAATATCTGGAAATGTCTTTCGGAGGCAAAGGGAAGCTTCTCGGCGGTGTCCCCGGTGTGGAACCTGGAACTGTCGTTGTACTGGGAGGCGGTGTGGTAGGCATCAATGCAGCCAAAATAGCATGCGGACTGGGAGCAAGGGTTTATATCGCAGACATGTCACTTGACAGATTGCGCTATCTCTCAGATGTGATGCCAAAAAACTGTATTCCTGTGATGTCCTCTCCTGACACGGTCAGAAAACTTATAGCCGATGCTGATGTTGTAATCGGTGCAGTGCTTTTACCCGGAGCAAAAGCGCCAAAACTTATCACAGCGGACATGCTAAGACTTATGCAGCCTGGAACAGTTCTGGTAGATGTAGCCATAGATCAAGGGGGGTGTTTTGAGACATCACGTCCTACAACACATTCCGATCCGGTATATACAATAGACGGCATAATACATTACTGCGTGGCAAATATGCCCGGTGCTGTGGCAAAAACATCAACAATGGCATTAACTAACGCAACACTTCCATACATTCTCAATATTGCAGGCAAAGGGTGGAAAGGAGCTATGACAGAAGATCCCGAAACAGCCAAAGGCGCTAACATTATAAGTGGGCAGGTCACATGCAAAGGTGTCGCCGATGCATTCGGCATGAAATATAAAAATATTACAGAACTGCTGAACTAGCCATCGGTGGGCAGCTCTATCGCAAAACACGCCCCATCTTCCTGTTCTATGTAGTATATTTTTCCGCTCATATGGTTTTCGATGATGGCCTTGGACATATACAAGCCTATCCCAGTCCCCTTCCCTTCCGGTTTAGTTGTAAAATAAGGCTCAAAAAGATGCTGTCTGACCTCAGCCGAAATACCAACCCCATTATCACAAATCTTAACGACCAAACTGGATGGTTTTGTAGCCACAGACATGCTTATTTTACCTCTATGAAGCTTTCCTGAATTCATAAGATCAATTATAGAGTCCACGCTGTTATACATGAGATTTATAATAACCTGCTTGAATTCCCCAGGGTAACCTTTTACTACGCTGTCAGTATTTTTACATGCCCTCTGTTCACTAAGTTCAACACATTGCTGCTGACCATTTTTACATAAGCATTCAAAATCGAGATCTATATCTTTTGCCGCTATCTGAACATTAAAAAGTCTGATAAGATCCGTCAGCTCGTAAATAACACTAAACTCCGTAACATTCTTGTCAGGCAGGAAAAAATCCCGAAAATCATCAATTGTTTTAGACATATGAGCAATAAGATCCATTGAATTGTTCTCAAAGTTGTCCAGATATTCCTCAGACACTTCCCCCATGTCAAATTCGTCCTTCACATCCTGAATGTAAAGGGCAAGCGCATTAAGGGGCTGACGCCACTGGTGAGCAATAGCGCTGATCATCATACCCATATCAGCCAGTTTCTTCTGCTGTTGAATGATCTGATCCTGACGCATATTTTTATCAACTTCATCCTTAACTTTTTCAAGAAGGGTCTCATTCATCTGCTTAAGTTCTTTTTCGAGCCTCACTCTGTCGGAAATATCAAGACAGAACGCAATGAACCTGTCTTCATTAAGCTTGATAGAGCTAATTCCCACATGAACTTCACGACCTCTTTTGGAAACAAGTATTTTCTCAAAACTGAGTCTGCCCTGTTCACTAAGAGAATCGTATTCCATATTATCTGAATTATCAGTATCTTTTACCAGAAGGTCTTTCATATTAAGCTGCATGAATTCATCTGTGGTATAACCAAGCATATTCACCGCCCCCTGATTTACCTCAATGATGCTCCTGTTCATATCCGAGACAAAAACAGCAATAGGAGTCGAATTTATATAAGTACGGTATTTCTCTTCACTCCTTACGAGTTCATGATCTTTCTCCTGAAGTTCATGAGCCATCTGCCACATTTTACCTGTGAGTTCCCCCAGTTCATCAGAGCTGAACGGAGCCATATCCTTCTTAAGCTCACGGGTTCGGATTGCCTGCATGACTTCTGACTGATTTTTCAGAAAATTCTGAACATATTTATTGATAAAGACCCAGTAAAGAAAAGCCACCATAACACTCAGCACACTTATAAAACTAGCTGTAAGCCCAAGAATCCTATTCAGTTCTTTGTCTCTCTCCTGAAGCTTCTGACTAAGCCTAGTGGTTACTGTCAGGAAATTTTCTGATGTAAGTTTCAGATACTCCTCTTTTTCCTGTATTGTAAGTTTACTGACGTACATTTTCTCAAGAGTTTCAATCATTCTATCAACCAGCATAAAAAGCTCTTCCTGATCAGTCTGCGTCTTCAGCCCAAGGAGTTTTTCTCTTATCTCTTTAAGTTTATCAGGGTCATTTGTCTTACGAAATTCTTCAACATGCATACCCAGAAAATTAAAATAGGTGTCTTTGATATTTGAATTCCGGTGTAAATTGTGATAAAGCTTAACACGATATTCCAACATTGCGTTATCAAGCGAAACCTGATACCTATTCTGGTGTACATAATCGTTAATAGCTTTATGGTAATTTATAATATCAGCAGGAAGAGACGCAGTACTTATGTCGTACAAAATAACACTGGACAGCTCGCCAGTAAGGTCTTTACTGACTTTATTCATCTCCGAAACACTCTTTTGAAGGTCATAGATAGCAGAAGGACTGTCGCTGTTTGCCACTATCATGTGCTGCTCACGCAGCTTATATACACTGTTGTTAAAACGCAGTAAAATGTGCAGAACATTATGCATTCTGCTGCTGCCCATCTGATAGGTATAAATCGTTGCGCCAAGAGCAAAGATGAGAATTATAACTGAAAGAAATATCCAAAAAACTTTTTTACTGATTGACATTATCGGCTATATGCTCCCTCATTTTCTCGTACGAGTTATTGTTATATAATACACGATCTATCGTGCCCTTATCGTATGCCTCTTTAACTTTTCCGTGCAGCATCCCTTTGTCTATTAATGACTGAACCCAGAAATTGACCCCTTTGTTCCATGAGTCAGTGTACTCATTCATAAATATTATGCTGGGCAGAGATTTCATTTCAACCTCGTGGGGTGTAGAGAGCCATCTTGATGTAATATCCACACTCTCTTCCGGATGTTGTCTTATATAATCTGAGGCGTAGCCGAAAAGAGTAACAAGAGCGTCTGCAACATCGCTATGCTCTTCTAAAAAATCCCCTCTGGAAGCAAGTGCACAGCAAGGATGTTCGTTCCATTTTTCCGGCGGGGGGAGTGAGCTCAGATATGAAATAATCTTTGCGCTGCCGCTGTATTCTGACAAAGCAGGGTACGGCTGCATAACAACAAAACCATCGATTACCCCTGCCTGCAAAGACGGCAAAAGATTTTCCGGTCCGTGCAGATTGACAACAACGACATCAACATCAGATGTTGAGATATCCTTGCCAAATATTATTCCTTCATAATGTAAAGCAGACTCGAAAATGAGATTCTGGACAGAAACATCAATTTTATAGCCTATCCTGACTGTCTCATCAGTGGTCTTAATATAATCTATAAACTCATCCCAGTTTGAAGCCGGAATGTCATTCCTTACAACTAACGCAGCCCCTTCAGACATTACCGGAGAAATTATTTTAATATCACTCCCTTCATCTATCATGCTTATCATTGCCGGGACACCGCCAAAAGCAACATCCAGTATTTTATCATTAAGCTTACGAACAAGATGTATCCCCCCTGTGCTGGCATCAATGTAGATATTGGCAAGCAGGTAGTTACCGCGATATAGTTTGTATTGAGATTTGTAAACAACTTCGCTGAGAAAAACTCCGGCTATATCTTTAAAATACTCCCCCTTCTCTGCGGCGATATATAACGAAGCGTGATGGTCGTGATGGGCATTGCCTAAACGCACATCCGGTATCTCATGTCTGGAATTACATGCAGAAAGTGTAAATATTAATAAACTCAAAAGGAGACATCCCCGTAATAAACTCATAGAATTCTCCGCTAAAAACGTTCTTACATATCTTTATAATCAAAAATATAATAAACATAGCCTCTTCAAATCATTATCATATGCCATGAAAGATGATAGACCACTATTAAGTAAAGAATACACGGTAAGATGGAAGTTGTCATGTCTGTTTACATTGAAAATATCCCGGTAATCGGAAAAGGCATTTTTCACATATCGAAAATCATTATCATGGCAGGTTTATCAGTAAAGTACACTCAGAGAAACAAACACTCTAATATATTTAATATAAACAGATACACTTATCTCTTTTTCAGCAGAAAAACACCGGCAAATATCATTGCTGTTGCAGCGTAACTTGTTAGGGATATGGGTTCACCAACAATAAAAGCGCCAATGAGCAAAGCAACAACAGGGGGGAGATACGTTACAGAAGAAGCAGAAACAGCCCCAAGCCTTTCCACCAGATAATAATATATTATATAAGCCAGCCCTGTACCTAAAAGACCAAGCCCTAAAATAAGCCCTATCGCGGAATGCATATCGGTAAAGACATTTCCCAGACCTTGATATTTCGTCACCACCAGAAGCTCAATCAAACCGAAACCAAGCTGATACGTTGTAAGCGCAGCGGCAGGAAGCTTAAGGGGCATTACAAAATTTTTAGCATAGACAAAAGATGCTCCCAGACACAGCGCACCGGCAGATATGTAAAGAACCCCAATTAAATTAGAAGACATAATATCGTGACCAGACTGGAGTGCTATCATCAGAACTCCTGCAAAACCTATAACAATACCCGTCGCTTTTTTTAGTGTAGCTTTCTCCTCAGGGATAAAGACTATGCCGAGAATAAATGTAAACAAAGGGATAGCACCACTCACAGCACCAGCCACACCAGACAAAAGCAGAGATGTTCCTTTCACAAAGCCGTAGTAATATACTGTGGTCGCAAGAAGAGACATAATAATAAAATGATGCGAATATTTTAAATGCTCAAGCTTAAGAACCCCCTTCGCGCGGGCATATAAAAAAACAGGTACAAACCCGAAAAACACCCTGTATAAAAGCACCTGCATAGGGCTTATGAGCTCAACTGCAAGCTTCATATAGATAAAATTACTCCCCCATATCACTCCTAGAACCCAGAAAGCGATAAAAGGCATTAAAGTCTGATTAGATTTAAGTGATAGAGTCGCCACAGAGAACCTCTCTTGATAATTATTAACCGACAGGATATATCCATATAGGCTATCTGTCTAATGAATACTTTTCATCAAACCAATTATCAGTCCGCAGTCAGATTAAGCTTCTTTAAGAGCAGGTTGTAAAAAACTTTTTGAAAAAACAGGCAGGTTGATTGATTTAACTCGCAAAAGGCACACTTTTCTGGACTACACCCAGAGGATTGTCAGAGAGCATGACTTTTCAGCATAGGTCATTATCTAAACACTTAGCGTATCCAGACCAGATAGCGCAGCATCACTATAAAATGGCAAAAGCTACCGCCAAGAACGAAAAAGTGCCATATCTCGTGAAAACCAAAAACTCCGGGCCAAGGGTCGGGTTTTTTACGGGCATAAACGACAGCGCCGATTGTGTAGCACATGCCGCCCGCAGCAAGCCACAGTACACCACCGGCAGGAATGCTTTTAATAATGGGATATATCGCAACAACACTTATCCACCCCATAACGATATAAAGTATCGTAGAATACCATCTGGATGCATATATGAAAAACAACTTAAAGAATATACCCAGAAAAGCTATCCCCCACACCACACCAAAGATACTCCACCCCCATCCGCCCCTAAGCGGAACAAGACAAAACGGAGTGTATGTCCCTGCGATCATCATGAATATCATCACATGGTCTATCCTTTTCAGAATGCGTGTCCCCTTCTCTTTTAAAGGGAAAATATGATAAGCGGCACTGGCAAGGTACAAAAGGATCATACATGCACCATATATAGAAAATGACACAACGTGCCAAGCTGTTGAATTATAAGCAGCCAGAGAAACAAGAAGTGCCAGCGCAACTACTGATAAAATAGCACCGGCAAGATGTGAAAGCCCACTAACGGGATCTTTAATAACCATAAGCATCTCCTTATAACAGTAAGCCATATAGAGCTTCAATATGCAAATAAATAACGTAAAAAATCATCGCTAACTCAATTTAAGATAACATTAGTCTTATTTTATTACAATGAAACTTTATGTTAAAATTAAACAACCGTAAGACCGAATCCACGCAAGTCTATGACAGGGCGTGCATCCTTTCTGCAAACCATACAGGTTGGTATCTTTTTGCAGCCATCCGGCAGACTTATCAGACTGAGCCTTTTCAGGTCTGCGATACTTTCCACAACTTTCAGAGGGAGTAACGTCCGCCCCATTCCGGCGGAGACGCATCCTATTATAGTTTCCAGACTGCCAAACTCCATAACCCTGAACGAGCTATACCCCAGCTCAGGCATAAGGTTTTCAAGAGCCTCTTTATATGTACACCCCTTTTTAAAGGTTATGATAACATCCGGAATGTCGCCTTCGGCAGGTTCAACCATTACCATCTCTTCGTCATAAACCTCAAGCACCTCTAAATCAGAATTCTCAGGTATTCCACTCACAAAAGCTATATCAATATTATAGTTAAGAAGCTCCTCAATAACAGCTTTCGTAGTTCCGGTCATAAGCTGAAGCTCGATCCTTGGATATTTTTTATGAAGTTGCACCAGCGCAGGAGTCAGCCTTAACGCAGCGTTGGATTCCGTTGACCCTATCCTCAGACTTCCTGTTTTTTCGCCAAAATTCCGCATCATCATTGCTGCGTCATCAAGCCTTCTGACTATCTCCTTTGCATTTGCAATAAGAGTTCCTCCCGCTGGTGTCAGAACCACTCCCCTTGGCTTTCTGTAAAATAACTGATGCCCGGCAGCCTCTTCAAGCTGCTTAATGCGTGCAGTCACATTGGATTGAACATAATTCAGTTTTTTTGCCGCACCGGAGAAACTTCCTTCCTGTGCAACAGCCAGAAATACTCTTAACAACGACGAGTCCATATCATTTTTCCTGATTGATTATTTCATTTATTTTCATTTGTAATAATATCACTCCCGCCTATAATTACAATATGAAAATATTAACTGCACTGCTTGGCGGTGCATCAGCTTTATTTCTTGCAATGGGAGTCGCCAGATTTGCCTTTACTCCTGTTCTCCCGCTTATGCAGTCCGACTTCGGCTTCTCAGACACTGTTTCCGGAGCACTTGCCTCTGTCAACTATCTGGGTTATCTACTCGGTGCATTCTATGCCGGATATCTTTCGGTGACAAAGCGTGCTTACCCGTTTTTCATTGTTTCGATCCCCGTCAGCCTCCTTCTTGTGGGGGTCATGTACATACATAACTACCCCTTATGGTACGTTGTCAGGTTTATATCCGGGTTCCTTTCAGCCGTGGTGTTTGTTATGAGCGCAGAATTCATAATGGATCATCTGGCGAAATACAGGCGCCCGCACCTTGGGGGGGTGATATACAGCGGGATAGGCGGCGGGATGGTGCTGTCGGGGATGACAGTACCTATGTTGTCTGAATATTTCAACTCTTCACAAATATGGCTGTGGCTGGCAGTTTTAAGCATACCTCCCGCAATCATTGCTATAAAATATACGCCAAAACCGGACACTTACGAAAAGACAGTACCCAAAACCGGAAAAAGCGTTAACAGGCTTATATATCTCCTCTCCGCTGCGTATCTTCTGGAGGGGGCGGGCTACATCATCACCGGTACTTTCATCTCTGTTATAGTTATGCGCGGAACAGGCTCTGTGATACTTTCCGGATATGTATGGGTGATTGCCGGTCTTGGAGCTGTTGTCATGACTCCCATGTGGGCGATACTGGCAAGACATACAGGGGTTGCGAACGCTATGATTGCAGCCTTTGCTGTGCAGGCACTCTCCATTGCCGCTCCTGTCATATCAGATGGAATGTTTGCCACAATGGTGGGGGCTGTTGGGTTCGGCGGAACCTTTCTGGGGATAGTATCTCTTGCCCTCGCCTACGGAAGACAGCTCAGTCCGGGCGGAACAACGACATCAGTTCTCACTGTTTTCTTCAGCATAGGTCAGATAACAGGTCCATTGATCGCCGGATACATTGCAGACCGAACAGGTGATTTCAAAATCCCGGTGCTTTTGGCCGCATCCGCTGTGGCTCTGGGCGGTCTGCTGACATACATTATAAAAATAGGAGAAAAACATGCCGATACTTAATCTTACAATGACAAAAGAAGACGGAGGAGCAACACCGGAGCAGAAAAAGGCGCTTATCGCAGGATTTACAAATGTATTCGCTGATGTTATGGGGCGGGGAGCCAAGACAATGGTCGTAACAATTCAGGAGCTAGACACAGACAGCTACGGCATAGGCGGGGAAACGGTCACAGATTTAAGGAAAAAATAACAGGCACCGGACAGCTATACTTCAGTGGAAATGAAACCACACAAAATTTCTATTTAAAAATTATGGAGGGAACACACTCTCTGAGCCCTTTCTGAAAGAGAAACTGGCGAGAGGAGAATTCCGCTCCATCAACAAAAATATGAGCTGTGTAATGATGGCTGCTTATAAATAATCTAAAATTTCACATTGGCGGCAACCTCTTCAACAAGGCTGTCGTCAAGTGTGTTTGTTGTCTTACTCGCTAATATCCGCATAAGCTCTATGAGCACCCGCGACACCATCCTTTCGGTAAAAAATGCATAAAATATCTTACTTAAAACTGACGCAAGTACTTTTGTTATAACTCCGGTCATCAGATTATCTCCTCCCACTCTCCGGTTTTCATCTGAGTTGTGTTTATTACGCTTCTTCTGCCGGACTGCCCATACCACAGACTATCCCTCATCTCTTCGGAAGCTCTTCCATAGTCCCCCTGCTGAACCGCATACAGCATTTTTCTGAACTCCTTAAAACCATTCATACCGAGCTGATAAACCATATCCGCAAGAACCGCATGTCTCACTTCATCAAGCTTTTTGAAAAATGGATAGATATTGCCGAGGGCACGGATACACTCCTGCACATCTCGTATCAGCAGCTTTTCAGCCAGCCCCACACTAAAGCCATTTCGCAGTATTTCAGTAATTTCATCTGTGCGAAATCCTCTGTCTTCATAGTTGTAGCCATACCCTATTGTCCATTTCCCAGCCGGGCAGACATACGGCTTTTCGCTGTAGCCTTCATAAACCTTAATACGTTTAATAATTTCATCCATATGATCTCCTTTTATGAAGAAGCGGGGACAAAAATATCCCCGCGGCTTTCCCGCTTTTCAACAGGAGGCTTAAAGCGGGTGTGTTTTCTTCATGGACGGGATTATAAAATTTCTCGGCGAAAGATATGTTTAAAGAGGATTAAGAAGAAGCTCGCGATGCATAATAATTATTAGGTTGAAACATATGGTAACTTTCTGTTAGATATCTATATGGCTCAGAAATGGTGCAAGAACTGCAAAATGATGGTCGATGTGACCAAAAAAAACTACTACGCCGCAATAGCACTGGCAGTTTCCGCCATATTTTTCACTATTGTACCTTTTTTCGGTACAATGATTGGTGCTCCCGCAGTGATTTTGTGCTCGATATGGCTTTTTATGACAAAAAACGTTTGTAGCAACTGCGGAGAAACTGACCTTATCAAAAGAGACCCGCCCACAGAAAGCGAACTGATCATGAAGAAATACGAAGAACGTTCTAAAGACTGAACTGCATCCCCACTTTTGCAATAGTAACTGTTTCCCCGAGGCTCTTCTGCATCTTAAAAGCTGCATTCAGCCCTGTGCAGTGCCCCGTAAAAATCCTGTTGATCCCCTCACGCTTAAGATGTTCTATAATATGACTTATCTGTTCGTCAGTTGAACGAAACATATGCAGCCCGCCTGTGAGAGAAAGAATCTGCTCATCAGGAAACTTTGTCCGCACATCAGCCAGAAGGTTAACCACACCACAGTGAGTACATCCTGTTATCACATGAACACCGCTCCCATCCTTTATAACCATATACTGCTCATCACGAAACATATCTTTGCAGTATCTGTCATTTATACAGGAATAGAGAAGCTTATCAGCGCTGAACTCTTCAACTCTGCCAATTGTCCCAGACAGATATATTCCGTCCGCTATCTCTGTGAGTCCGCTGGTGAGATGTAGATTATACATATCCCGTATACCCTCTTCTGTCGCCCCTATCCCGATATATGAATATTCCGATCTGTCCCCTTTTTTCAGATGGTCATCAAATATGAATTCGCTTGCAAACATCTCTTTCGTATATCCTGAAAGTGTATGCATATTTTTACAAAGTCCGCCCGTATGGTCATAATGTCCGTGCGAAAAGACAATCATGTCCAGGTCTTTCTCCACACCTATGTGCTCCATGTTTTTAAGCAGCACCTCACCTTGTCCGGTATCAAAAAGTATTTTTTTGCCGTTTGCCTCAACAAGACAGGCGAACCCATGCTCTGCCAGAAGGCATGCAGTATCAACGTAATTATCAACAATAATAGTTATTTTCATAAACACATAATATTAGCATCCGTTCATTCAAGTCAACATTATTTACGTTTCACATACTTCACATAACGAAATACTATATATGTTTATCATGTATATATTTCGTGTATAATACCCCTATTGTTCACGTGCGTACTTTTTACTATTACAAGACTATTATGTTTTTTATTAACACTATACAGGGGTCAAAATGAGCGGCTTCCCAAAAGAAAGATCATTCCTCTCAGGAGTACACAATACTTCAAATGAGAATTCTATCGAACGCATCCAGTGGGATGTCACGGCAAAACTTGCCAGAGCGGTAATGAAACAGGCTGTCAGGTATTATCTCAGATTTTCTGAAGACAACATTAAAACCCTTCCGGCTCCTGACTTCACAAAGGACTATCTGCTTTATATCCATATACCTTTTTGTGCAACACTATGCCCTTACTGTTCATTCCACAGATTTAAAATACACGAAGAAACTGCAAGAAAATACTTCTTACTTCTTCGTGAAGAGATGCGAATGACCGCCGATCTGGGATATAATTTCACCTCTGCATACTTCGGAGGGGGAACAACCTCTATCCTGCCCGATGAACTGGCAAAAACCATAGAACTTGCCAGAGAACTGTTTGACATAAAAGAAATCTCCTGCGAAACAGACCCTAACCACATCGACGATGCAAGCATGAAACACACAGTGGGGCGTATAGACAGGCTGTCTGTGGGAGTACAGTCTTTTAACGACATGCATCTTGAAAGTATCGGCAGGCTTGAAAAATTTGGTTCTGGTGAAAAGCAGTTCGAAAAGATATCAAATATATTGAAAGAATTCTCTGTCGTAAATATTGACATGATATATAATTTTCCTTCACAAACAGAAGCAGAGCTCATCACAGATATTAAAACTGTCCGGAAACTGTCCCCGCAGCAGGTTACTTTTTACCCGCTCATGTATGCCCCTTTTGCAGGTGAAAAATTGAAAAAGCTTCTGGGCAAATCTGAACATAAGACGGAAGCAGAATTTTATAAAATCATATTAAAAAGAATGACATCACCTTATATTCAGAAGACTTCATGGAACTTTGCAATAAACGAGGAGCAGTTCATTGATGAATATGTCGTTGAGCACAGCGAATATGTCGGTCTCGGATCCGGTGCTTTCAGCTTTTTAAACAACACTCTGTATGCGAACTCTTTCTCCCTTAAAAGATATGCTGAAAAAATACGAAACGGCAGGTCAAGCGTCTCCAAAAGCGTCAGTTTCAGCAAACATTCAATCAGCCAATACCGCATGATGGTTGAGATGTTCGGACTATCTGGAAGACCTGCACATCGACCTCTGCTGGAATATACGGCGTTGAAATCATTAGGAGCAGTAAGCAGAACAGGATCAGAAACAGTCATAACACCAAAGGGCAGATTTATCCTATCAACTATGATGAAGGGCTTCTATAACGGGATGGACTATATAAGAGAAACAATGCGGAAAGACCTTACAAGAGAGGATGAATACATAAAATAACCTCTCTGCAAACCTTTTCCCATTATACAAAGCCAGCTATAGCCTTTTTAGCCGTTAGTTTATTCAGGAAGCTGATCGAAACCGGGGACAGATTCTAAGCTATCGTCCCAGTTGGCTCTGTTTGCACAGAAGATATGCCCCTGAGGTCTCAAAGGGACATCAACATCCAGACATCCGGCTGGAACAACAATAAGTTTCCCCTCCATCTGAATATTAGGGAGTGCAGAGCCGCAGTCAGTGCAAAAACTTTTTATATGTCCGCTGGACTTATAATCAAAAACCTTCACAAGGCTTTCACCGGAAAGCCAGTTCAGACTGGCTGATGAAGAAAACAGATTTGCGGCGTGAGCCGATCCGGTGTCTTTCCTGCAATGTTCACAATGGCAAAGATAAAAATGTTCAAAATCACCCACCACCTCAAAAGTAACCTTACCACATAGGCACGACCCAACATAACGCATATATCACCTATCATTAATATTTATTTAGCTTTGATATAAACCAAATCACTTACAAAATAAAAGATACAAGCCATCAAAGGATTTATCAATTCTTTTACAAACAAAAATTACCGGATATATGGTGCAGTAATTCCATGAATACTGTGATTTAATAGTAATGTCCGTAAACAACAAATACTTCCCCATGCAATTAACAAAATTTAGCAGTTGTATTTAAACGGAAGTATGATATAACCACCTCGGTCTTAAGCAGATGAGACCACCAGTCAGCGAGTTAAACAACCGGTTTTTGCGCTGTCAGAGCTGACGATTCAGATCCAGCCGAGGACCTGCTATGAAAAGTGAAAAAAGACTTAAAGTCATAGGTTTGACTGACAGAATTGACTTCCCTGAATTTGATCTTTTTGATATCGCAGCAAAGATAGACACGGGCGCTCACACCTCATCTATTCACTGTCACAGTATCAGGACATTTCTGTCTGATGATATTCAAAGAGTAGCATTTAAAGTGCTTGACCCAAGCCACAAAAAATACTGCGAAAAAGAAATAGTTATGGATATCTGCAAGATCCGAAACGTAAAAAGCTCTAACGGAATTACTGAAACCAGATATTCAGTCAGAACCAAAGTTATTATATTTAATAAGACCTATTCTATAGAATTGACCCTGACAAACAGAAAAGACATGAAATTCCCTGTACTCATAGGGAGTAGAATGCTGAGTGGAAAATTTATTGTAGATGTATCCAAAAAGGATTTGTCCTATACATCGAACAGGTGAAAAATGAAAATTGCTGTTCTTTCAAGAAGTGACTCATACTATTCAACCCAGAGACTCCTAGAGGCCGGAACCTCCAGGGGGCACGAGATGGAAAGGATAGATTACGTTAAGTCCCATATGTTTATAGGCACTGGTGAAGGCGATGTCTCCATAGGAAGCGAACAGAAAAGCTACCTTGATGCCGTTATTCCCAGAATAGGCGCAACTAAAACTTTTTACGGTGCTGCTGTTGTGCGTCAGTTTGAAACATGCGGAGCGTATTCTATAAACCCGTCTATAGCCATTGTCCGGGCGAGAGATAAGCTGAGGAGCCTCCAGATTCTCTCCAAACACAATGTAAATATACCAAAAACAGCATTTGCATGCACCCCCGAAAACGTAAACTCCATAATAGAAAACGTTGGAGGCCCCCCTGTTATAATCAAACTGCTGGAGGGCACACAGGGTATAGGCGTTGTCCTCGCTGACACTTATAAAGCAGCAAAATCTGTCATTGAAGCATTCTACGGAATGAAGGTAAACATCCTCATTCAGGAATTTATAAAAGAGGCAAAATCCTCTGACCTGCGCACAATAGTTATAGGGGGAAAGGTTGTTGCATCCATGATGAGAAGAGGCGACGAGTCTGATTTCCGCTCAAACCTGCACAGAGGAGGAAAAGGTGAAAAAGTCAAATTGACCAAAGAAGAGAAGGCAATAGCCATTGCAGCGTCAAAAGCCATGAACCTGCCTTTCTGCGGAGTTGACATGCTCAGATCAGCCAGAGGTCCGCTTATACTAGAGGTGAACTCTTCCCCTGGTCTTGAGGGGATCGAAACTGTTACAGGAGTGGATGTCGCATCCAAAGTCATAGAATTCATAGAAAAAGACAGCAGCAAGAGAAAAAGGGACAGCGTCGGAGCGTAACGCAACCAAAACCTACTGGAAAGTCAACCAGATACACACTTATGTATTGCTGATAATATTCAAAATTCAAAACGGCGTAAGATTATGTTTTGCGCCGTTCACTAGCTTTTCAAAGCTGTAAATAATAATTAAAGTCTTCAAAAACTCTCTTGTTAAGAGAATCATTACAAAAACTCAAAACCTGTATTCTGAGAATCAATTATCCTGTCTTTAAATTTCAATAACAAAAAAATACACAAAAATACTGTTTTATGCCTGTTTTGTGAATAAAAGATGCTAAAATTAATTATGCTCATATTAACTAATTTAGGTATGACATGAAATGCTATTCCAGTGACTAAAAAGGAGGTACACCATGCAATTAATTGATGTTTTAAAACAAATTGACTCTGATGACGCAATGAAACAAAAGTTTTTGGAAAACCCAAAAGAAGTTCTTACAACAAAAGGACTAGACGTTGATAAGCTTGATATTTCCACTATCAACAAAGCAAACAGAGGTCTGGTTGAAACAACAGAATTAAGGCTTACTGTTTGCGGGTCTCTTGGAGCAGGCGGCGGCGTTAGTGTCGGTGGCGAAGTCTAAAAGAAAACAAGACCATGCTGCCATATACAAAGTCGTCCAATATCAACAACTTAAATATTCTCTCAAACGATGAAACAGGAGCTTTGAGCTGTTTTAATGATTTTGAACTGCTGTTATTTCATATTCTAAAGGGATATGATACCTGCGCCTCTAGAGAAATCATTGAGAACTTACAGATAGATAAAACTGTTGTTGAAAAATTTATAAATAAGCTAAACCACGAAGGGTGGATGAGAGAATCCAGACCGAACAATTACGGCGGGGCGTTGGATGCTGTATATGTCATAGTATCTGAATTATGCAATTATAATTGTAAATATTGCTATATTCAGCCCAAAATTAACAAACGTAACCAAGTAACCAGCTATATCGAAACTAGTATTTTTGCGAAAATTGTCGAAAAAGTCGCAAATTTTAATCCTAATGCTCAGATATTAGTTACAGGCGGAGAGCCTCTTTTACATCCTGAGTTTCTTAAACTGATAGAGATACTTGAAAACAGGAAGCTGAATTTTCAAGTATTAACAAACGGTTCGAAAATCAATGATGAGATCGCCGATAAGCTTTCTGCCTGTAACTATCTGAAAAATGTCCAAGTAAGCCTTGACGGAACCAATGACGAAACCAATGAGATTACCCGGGGGGATACGTTTGCTGAGACCGTATCAGGGGTAGATACATTACATAAATACAATGTGCCTTTCACTATTGCCCCCACAATTCACGACGGAAATGTTCATCTTTTTCAGGAGATGATGCTGTATTCCGTTGATAAAGGCGGAGGTTATACACCAAATAATTATAGGAAAATAAGTGATTCTGACGGCAGTATTTCTCTTGACTATAAAAAGTTTATGGAAATTTTGATAGACTCTGAAAATAATCTTTCGCACAAGCAGCGTAACCGGCTTTCGACCCGAAACAGTCAGAGCATTATCACTCTTCAAAGCACTAGAAATCTATTTTGTTGCGGTACAGGAAAATCTACATTAAACATTGACATGAAAGGAAATGTGTTCCCGTGCCATCTACTGCACGAAACTATGTTTTTGCTAGGAAACGTCATAGAAGAGAGCTTTGCAAGCATAATCTGTAACCCTGTTCTCAATGATATAAGAGTGCACACATACGATATTGATGAATGCTCCGACTGCCATTTCATGAGTATTTGCGGAGGAGGATGCAAGGCCGCTGTTTATAAAAAATACGGCAGGTTCGATAAACCCGATCCTGAATGCAGTGCTTTAAAATACGGGTATGAATTAATTTTCACAGGATTCCCCAAATAAGACAAAAAGTTCTAACTCTGGCAGCTCATCCGTCTTTTAGCCAAATCCCATCACAATTTTATCACAGCATACTACTCTAATTTTGCATCAAGAGGTGGTCCCAGAAATCTGTACAATATGCTAAGGTGGAAAAAGCATATTGGAGGATCACACGATGTCAAAAACAAAACGTACCCGCTACTCAGCCGAGTTTAAATCAAAAGTAGCTCTTGAAGCTCTGAGGGAAGAACTGACCTTATCGGAATTATCAGCCAAGTATAATGTTCATCCGAACCAGATTTCTAAATGGAAGAGTGAAGCCATCAAAGGAATGTCGACAATCTTTTCAAATAAGTCCAGCAAGTCAGAAGAAATGTCAGAAGCAGAAATAAAGGATCTTCATGCAAAAATAGGACAACTAACGGTGGAACGAGATTTTTTGCAACGAGCCTTCGGGAAACGGTAAGCATATCCCGGAGGAAGTTTATGATAGAAAATTCTGGAAGCAAGCTCTCAATTAGCAAGCAGTGCCGGCTTCTTAGTATCAGTCGCTCCAGCTTTTATTATCAAGAGTCTGGAGAGTCTGCTTTAAACCTTGAACTTATGCGTATTATAGACGAGCAGTTTATGATGACGCCTGACTTCGGCTCCAGGCAGATGTCAAAGACTCTCCGAAGGTATGGATACAATGTTGGTCGTAAGCGTATACGCAGACTGATGAATAAGATGGGGATAGCTGCTGTTTATCAGAAGCCTAAGACCAGTAATCCTCATCCTGCTCATAAAAAGTACCCGTATCTGCTCAGGGGGCTGGATATAAGCCGTCCCAATCAGGTTTGGTGTTCAGATATTACTTACATGCCTATGAGGCGTGGATTTCTCTATCTGGTGGCAATTATGGACTGGTACAGCAGAAAAGTTCTGAGCTGGAGACTCTCAAACAGTCTTGATTCTGATTTCTGTGTTGCTGCACTGGAAGAGGCTCTTGAAAAATACGGAACACCTGAAATATTTAACACCGACCAGGGCAGTCAGTTTACCAGCTATGAGTTCACACAGACTCTTAAAGATGCTGGTGTTAGAATCTCTATGGATGGCAGAGGCCGCTGGATGGATAATGTCATGATCGAGCGAATCTGGAGGACATTGAAGTATAGCTTCGTATATCTGCATGCATTTGATAACGGCCACGATCTGAAGCGAGGGCTTAGTAACTGGATAAATTTATACAACACTAGGAGACCGCATTCTTCTCTGGCTGATAGAACACCATATGAAGCTTATAACGGATTAGGGATTCAGATTTGGAAAAAAGATGATAAAATGACTGAGAGTTTACACCTTATTTCGGTCTAAAAACTGTACAGAATATGGGGACCACCTCTTTCCAAAGAAGGGCCAGTAAACCCGACATAAAAGCCAGCGACCATTCTGGTAAACACATCCACACAAAAATACAGCACTGGTCTGCCTACAATCCAATCTCTGTTCATGCCTGAAACAAGGTAGATATCGGCAATTGTTGCATCGATCTGGTATTGACCACCAGGGCAATTAGCTTCCCCTGATGAATCACCAAGAACAGGTCTGTAGTCCTTCATATACTTTTTAGTGCCTTTTTTAAATCTTAAAGCCTCTTCGTTGCTATAAGTTTCATGATAGAACCTCACAAACTGTCCATAGGAAGGATAAAGCTGCTTATCACCTTCACTGTGAGTCTCTTCTCGAAAATACTCAGCAATCATATCTTCGTATGCTCCTTTATAGGTTTGTCTATGAGCATTTTTGTTGTATTTTTTGAATGCCTTCAGGAATATCTTTTTAATTTCGGGGGTAAGTTTAACCCCATTACCTAGCCTGTCGGCATGTTTCCTTTTACGTCCGGATTTCGCCACATCATCCCTATGCTCGTACCTGCCGCAGTTATTGTAGTCAGGCAGCAGAGCATTCTTTGTCATTCCCCTTTGCCAATATTGTTTAAGATTAACGTAAATTCTCTTTTTCTGTGATCCTGTCACACGAGATAGCTCCTGAATAAGCAAACCTCGCTGATTCTTCATGTATATCTCAGGTTCTTCAGATACAATGCTTGATATTATCTTCCACCTGTTATCTCTTCTGGTTTTATGATTTCCAGGAATCTCTTCCTCATCAAAGATATACGCATATAGATCTTCGTCTGGTTCTGAAGAGTTAAACAATTCCTGCATACTTATCCTTTCCGGAACTGATAACGATTCTATATCAAAGATAAACGCAAACTCGCTCTTTGGATCAACCCACAAGACTCTCACTAATCTATCATCATCCAGTTTAAGCACCTGATTCTTTGCTATCATCATTTTTACATCACCTGAATATCCCTACATTTCATTGATATGCTAAATTTGTTTCTCATATCCACTTTTATTCTTTTCTTAAATACCAGACATTTAAATATACTTAATGCTTGTCCAACCTCTAAACCATAATACTCATCAGTACCCAAAAGAACATTCTTCAGATTGTCTTCAGCAGTACCAATGCCTCTGAGCACTGCATTTACGTGTTCTTCTGATATCTTTTCGTCTTGGAGGTAGCTACGACTACGGTGATAAAACTCTATATTAGCAACAATTACGTTGTCGATTTCATTTTCTGTCACGATACCCCAGTCAACACCACGTCTGTCCCAGTACTCTTTTTCAACAGCAAACTTTTTAAGAACACTCTTTTTATTGAGCTCTTTGCTCATTTTAAATGTTCTGGCAATAACATGATTATTATCAATAGAAATAAGGAAATCCGTTGTCATTATTATGTCATTGCCTCTGACATTAGCGTGCTTTAAGTCGAGTTTGTTTGCTATCTCTCTGGTCTCAGCAATATCTAATGGAAACTGCTCACGGATATCACTTACATTAGTCGCCCACTCAAGATAATAGAAATACCTTGTCTCATTACGGGAAAGCAGATGATGCACCCTGCTTGTCTTACTGCCATTTATTCTGCTGACAGTTGAGTTAAGACCTTTCGTGCAGGGAATTTTGATAGCGGGTTCATATTCGCTGAGTTGAGGTTGTCCATAAGAAAGATCAGGCATGTAATCACCTTGAAAGCAATTTTCTATAGTATAACACTATAAAACCTGAATGTCGGACTAATTGAAAAATTGTCCAACTAAATAGAAAAATGTCAGACCAATTAGAAAAGTGTCAAACTTGATTAGAAAGATACACTTTTTGAATTAAAAAGGGGGCACACCACTAATGCACCCCCAGGACAGTATAACGCGAATTACTTCACGCTTTCGACGCCAAAGTTATTGCCGCTTTACGCGGTTTTGCGATGTCAAACGACAGAAAATCTCCATAGAAGCTGCCTGATACGTTCGCAAAATTGCTGATCATTGCTGTTCACTGACATATAGTTAAGCTTGTTAAGCCTGTATCTTATATAATCTTTAAAACTTACTCTGTTCTCTTTAAGAAACCAGTTTTTCTGATCTTTAAACATTCCTGATGTTGCCATCAGAGGTAGGGTGACAACTATGAAATATATATAGTCCATCTCTCTGTTAGAAATGCTGTCATCGGATGCCATTTCCACCACCATGTCCATAGCTTTCTCAGGCAGGGCTTCAGGAAAGTCATACACTCTGTCAAGTATCTGTTCATTAGGCGCAGCATAGACTACATTTTCGCTGAAGCTACTGCTGTGAAAGAAGTTCTGTCCGTTAACCGCTGTTGATGCCATAGTTAGCTCCTGTTTCTCTCTCGTTGTTACTTATAACAAGAGATGTGCCAGTTTTTTAAGGAAATAATTACCTGAATTGACATTGATTTCAGCGATTAAGAAAAAAACATGAAGAAATTAAGGAATATTTTTCCATATTGACGATAAAAAAGTACACAGGGTTAATTGATAAGCCACACAGAACATATTTAACACTAACACAACAAAATGTCCCATATCCTCAGATAGAGTATGAATTTTCATTTTTTATAGAAATAATATTTTAGCAACTTCTGCTGTCTACGGCGAATGAGTCAACTTAACCTGTTTTGAGTGCAGCATATATTCTACAAAGAAACAAGTTCATCCTTGCTCAGATATATTCTTCCCAAATCAAAATGTACTAACTCGACAATTGCTTATCAAGCATCTCTTCCATGCTGTCGACTACATCTGCAAGTTTATGCTTCTGTTTATCCAGCAGAGAGCCGTGCTTATGGAGGCGCTTCAACACCTCTTTTAGTTCTTCAACCCTTTCTGAAAGATGTTCACTTGTGCCGTATACAGCATTATCTGGTTTCACCTTACACCTCAAGTGCACTTACAATAGTAATTGATGCCTGTTATAGAGCAAATCACATACCAAAACAAAATCAGCTTTACTAAATATAACTAACAAGTCGGCAGGAAATCCAATTACTTAATTCAATGCTTAATATTTGTGTATAAAATAATATTACAGCTTTTCCAAAACAGACTTAACTTTTTTGTCTAATCCGCCTGCTCTGTCTCTCCTGTAGTCTATCTTTATGGATATAGAAAGCCTGTTGCACTCTTCAAGGATCTCTGACGCTTTGTTTATAACAGCGAGAACATCCTCAAGCCTGTCCCCTTCGATAATGGTTCCCATAGGGGTCAGCTGCCACTCCAGACCACTTTCTTTTATAACTTTAACGGCTCTCGAAACATAGCAGGAAACACTTTCGCCATCTCCCAGCGGTGTTATCGAAACAAAAGCCATTGCACTCATCATTCACCTCAACAAAAATCGTTTGCAATCACTAAGTGATAGTATAAGATGAGACCTCATAAACTCAAGGGAATAATAATATGTCTGAAAGAAAAAATATTACGATCAACTACTATAGGCTTGAAGCCGCTGAAGAAGTTTTTTACCACGATCTTGACGACAGGCTCACAACACTTGCTGACGGAGGGATGGATTTCGGTTTCTTCGATGGGCGATCTAAAGAGCTGATGTTTAAGATCTTCGACCCGATAGAAATTTCTGACCGCAAGCTTCATTTTGTCAGTCTTATCAAAGAGAAACAATTTCTACCCGTTTGGTTTAACCGTGAGGGCGACATAGAGGAAGCACCGCTTGAAGGCGGAATGCTTGGTGACATAAGCTACGGGCTAATTGACCCGATGCTTCAGTGCGTCATAATGTTCTCCGGCGGATTCGGACCGGGTGCATCAGGTTTCGCAGATTTTGCCCGATGGCTCACAGATGATCAGTCCGCAGGGTGCACCCCAATCTTCATAAACAACGCCTACGATCAGGTTACACAGTGGGAAGTCTACCGTAAGCTTAACATAAGCATAGAAGCCCCGGCTCTCGATTTTGTAGACAATGTATTGGATAGTGAATACGGAAGTAATTTTGAAATGCTCAACACCCTGAAAGGGCTCAAAATAGACCTTGCAGTCTCTATGGGGCACACCAAAGGCTCGCTGGATAAAGACCTTGTCAGGAAGTTTATAAAAAAAGTGCTCGAAGAAAATTTTGCTGGCAAGCTTAAAGTTGCAGGGAAAAACTTTGATGAACAGTCAACAGAAGAGCACGATCTTTACAGCGCAAAGCTTAAACACAAAACAGAAATAGTGGTTTCAGGTATGCATATATCACCAGAAGAGGCAAAATCGTCCCTCTTTGAAGCATATCAGATCAATCTTGAGCAGATCGAGTCAGCGGTAGCTGATTTTGAAGAAGAGTAGTAATCGATCATTTCTTTAAATCCAATAACGATATTGCTGATGTTTTGTTCACTCAGAGCATCAGCATATACATCCGGCGACTCCGCATACCCGTCATATGACACAGAATACATTTTAGCAAGAAACCGGTATGTGCTTTCAACGTGGTGCTTACGTTCCCTTGTTGATTTTAAAACACTGTATATTTCCCCAAAAGACTCAACATGTTTAACAGAGCTCAACTGCTGGAAATACATGTCAGCAAAGACAAAAGCTGGTATTCCATATATACCCGCTTCAAGACACGCTGTCCCGCTAACTGAAACCACAGCAGAAGCATTTCTTATTAGTGTTTCGCTGTTTGTCACCGGATTCGCGACCACAACGACAGGGTTTCGTTTAAGATACCTGTAGAAATCCATACCAATAGATTTAAGCGGATGAGGCTTAACCACAAGCTTAACCCCGGCAGGCATAGCTTTGGCAAGATTATTTATTAGCTCTTTCTGATTCGCACAGTACAAACCGAGAATATCAATAGTAGCTTCCGGCTGAACATGCAAAGGAAAATAGCAGTATTTCTGCGGTAGACCACAGTTACAGCCTATCCTTACAGCTATGCTGTTTATAAAGTTTCTGAGCTTATCTGAAACAAGGCTGAAAAACGAAGGCATAGTCATATCATTAACATCACCGCGCAAATGTCTTACGGCGTGATAACAAAATGATTTAATAAGACTCTTACGGGGGAGATTCATATAAAAAGGTTTTTTCCAGCGGGTCACGAAGCTATCATAGAGTTCCTGCCCAACACTGATATCAACAGTTTTACCGGTAGCAACGGGCTCCCGCAAAAAGACCCCTTCGAAAAAGGCAAAGCGTCCGGACGGACACCTTATTGTAACAGGTTTAAGGAATGGTATACCCAGTTCACGGCAGACAGCAGCACAAACGAGCTCTCCCCCCCATGTTGCTTCACCAAAAACAATCTCAACATTATTATTTACCAGAAAGTTTCTGATTTTCAGATATGCACATGAAATATATGCAAGTGCAACACTATAGGGCTTTGTACGTAAAACTCTGTCTGAAGCTATCATGCCGTTAACAGATATTTCAGAATATCGTTCAAGATCAGCCAACGCACCTAAATCAACATCTGAAAATATTGATATATCAACAACTTTACTCTCTTCCACAGAAGCAAGAATATCTTTAACAAGTCCGGAACCAGTTGATATCCAGAAAGCCTTATGTCCTGACCTCTCCAGCCTTTCAGCGACCCGTTTAAAAGTAGCTGTTCGCCTGTGGTTACAGACAAAGGCTATCTTTGAGGACATGCCGGAATCACAACCCTATGTTAGCAGTCACTATATCGAAGATATTTTCTACTGCATCATCAACGTCTTTATCTGCCGGATTCGGACGTACAGCGCAGATAAAAACAGAAAAGCCAAGCTGGTTGTTAACATATATTTTAATATCATGAATTTTCGGGTAGGCTTTAACGTTTTCGCCATAAACGGGAATAATGATCATGTCATAATCTTTAAATTTCGCTAATTTCTCCACATTTTCAAAACTTTTCTGAATAATTCCGGAAGAAAAAAGAATTCTCGTATTATCTTTTTTAAGTACACGCCGACCTTTATCAAGTCCAAGTTGTGCCTTAGCCTTCTTTATAACTTTTTCCGCTGCGGAAACATTTTCAACAGAAACAAGGACAATCATTTTTTTCATATAAGACCCCATACGCATGGATTTTAACTATCAGAATACACAAGCTCAATAAAGATCATTGGCGCATAATGGGCATAAAACATTAATTAGCCCATCTTTAAATTTCTCAATGCTTTACTAAGATACTTAGTAATAAACTGAAGCGAATTTTTAAGCCGCTCCTGATTGTACAAAGAGAGCTGTGAGGGGTCAATATTTTTATTAGCTTCACCCCCGTGTTCAACCTTCGCTATCTGCTCTTTTAGCAATAAGTCAACTATCGTCTCATATGAGCTTTGAAAGTCGGAAACGGTTTCTGCTGAAAGAACTTTTTTACGCTCAAGATGCTTAGTCCGTTCCAGAGTATTAAGGTCGTTCAAGCCTGCTTTCAGGGTGTATGCCCGGGTAACATCCACAAGAAAAGTAAGAGCGGAAGACTTGAGGTTTATAGTCCCTTTCTTCTCCCCCTCTTTTTCAAGATTAATCCTGCCGAAAAAATTAATTGGCTGCCTTGTGTTAAGGTCGCGCTCGAGCATCTGCACCAGAAATACAGGACGTTCGGGCACACTCACCGATATAAACTCTTTAAGCTCCCACACAAGTTTTTCATCCCCTTCAAACCTATCCATATCAAAGAAAACCGAAGACCACAAAAAACCTTCACTGCCCGGATTGCTAATCCAGCCTGCTATGACCTTTTTCCACTCTTTCAGTGTTTTAACCATATCCGGATTAGATGCCATGATATTACCTTTGCACTTTTCATAACCAACATATGCTAGGTTCTCTGCAAGCATCTCACCAAACCTTACAAAGTGCTTTTTGTCTTCACCTGAAGCGGAATTATCGAGTACAAAAGCATGATCCTGATCAGGGTCAAGCATCATCTCTCTACGCCCCCCACTCCCCATTATTATCATAGAGTTACCAACCTTCTGCATAACCTCAAGCATCTCTGACGGGGCTCCGTCCAACGTTATCTTAAAAACTTTTTTCTGTATGTTTATGTGTACTGCAGACAAAACGGGCAGCACAGTGCTTGTAAGGCGCGAATTAGAAACCAGAGTTTTAGCTATCTCAAAGAGCTTACTATGGGCTTCCCGAAGCTGTTCAAGGGTAGTCATCCCGTTTATATGAGCGTTGTAAATGTTGCTGTTCTGAAAAACAATATTCATCAGGTCCTTATTTGATATCAGACCGACAGGCTTGTCAGACTTCACGACTACCGCATAATCCTCCCCTTGCTCCTGAAGTTCGGCGATAGCTTCCACTATAGGAAACTCCGGAGGCATAGCTACCGGGTCAACATTCATATATTTCAGCACATCGACAGCCATATTTTCCCGGTCAGGATTTGCCATATATTTATGAACAAGCTGTTTTGAAGTGAGCAGCCCGGCGAGACGACCATCATCATCTGTAACAACAAGGGAACCGATCTTATGTTCTGCCATCATTGCCGATGCATCGAATATGCTTTCATCAGTATTTATGGTGAATATAGGCGTCACCATACACCCGCCAACAGATTTATATGTATTTTCTGTAAGGTTTGCGGGGTTACCTCCTGAAAGTTTTGACAGGCGCTCAAAAGTCATTTTATTATATTTTATTCTGAAATCCTCGACTTCCTCCATGAGCTTATATATGCATATTTCAGGTAAGAAAATCAGTTCACATTCTTCTTCTGCCCTTGCTGTAACATAATAATTTGATTTTCCCAAAAAAGTAGTCAGCCCGATCATATCTCCATAGACCATCTCAATATTAGTACCGTTATCATTATAAAGCTCAGCTTTGCCGCTCAGGATAACGTAAACTCCCCTGTGGTAGGACTCGCCTCTTTTAAAGATGTATTCGTCTTTATCCAGATACACAACCTGAGCTTTTCCTGTCATGACACTCAGCCTCTTAACCGGAACATGATTGAACAGGTAAAACGACTGAAGCTGCTGAATTATTTTTGAGTCCTCTGAAATATTTGTAAACTTCATAATTATTTTTAACCTCTAATCAATATATTTGCACTGTAAATTTATTTTATAAATATGTTCTAAATACAAGTAAATATTATAATATTCAGTAAATAATATCAACGTATAACGAAAAGTACTACTTATATTAAAATACGCATATATTCTATTATTGTAAATTTATCCTTAAAATATAGGTATTTATTGTTGATTATAAATAATCTCAGAAGGCTTATACAGAGCGAATTTTAGTCTATAGTGAACATCTCATTTGTGTACTTATGATAAATTTCCACAAAAAGAGATTATGATCTAAACTACTAATAATTAATCATATCATAAAAAACATCTTGACACTTGATTTAGATAATGTAATTAATTACCCATGAAAAGAGAAAGATGTTTTAAAATTCAGGCAACATATTTAACACTCAGAGTTCATCAAATGTTGACTGATCATATTTTTCTTAACAGTTAAACATTACGCAAGGAGGAGAGAATGCACGATGTTTTAAACTCGGAAAGATTCAAAGCGCTCATCAGAAAAAGATGGACGTTCAGTTTCATCATGTTGATGATCTTGTTTGTAATCTATTACGGTTACGTTCTCTTGATCGCATTTGACAAAGATTTTATCGCCCAGAAGGTCGGCGAACACACCACAGTCGGCATATACCTGACAGTTGGAGTCATCATCTCTGCATGGCTTCTGACAGTCATCTATGTTGTCTGGGCAAACAAAGTCTACGACAAAGAAGTCGAAGAACTTAAGAAGATGCTGTAAGGAGGGCTGACCAATGAAGTTTAATTTTGGCGAACCAAATGCAGTCGCAATAGGCTGCTTCGTACTCGTGGTAATGCTCACTTTTGCAGTGACATGGTTTGTATCCAGAAAACAGCAGCAGTCCGCAGGCAGCTATTACACTGGCGGAGGCGGAATCTCCGGCTTTCAGAACGGTCTTGCACTTGCAGGTGACTATATGTCTGCCGCATCCTTCCTCGGGATCTCAGGTATGGTGGCTCTTCAAGGATTTGACGGTATGATATACGCTGTGGGCTGGCTTGTCGGATGGCCTGCGCTTATGTTCCTTATAGCAGAACCCCTTCGTAACCTCGGTAAATACAGTTTTGCCGACGTTGTGGCATCACGCCTCAAGCAGGGACCTATCAGAACAGCTTCTGCTATAACAGGTTTAATGGTTGTCATATCCTATACAGTAGCCCAAATGGTCGGCTCAGGTAAACTCATAGAGCTTATGTTCGGTATCCCTTATACTATGGCTGAAATCATAGTTGGTACAGTTATGCTCATGTACGTTATCTTCGGCGGTATGCTTGCCACAACATGGGTACAGATCATCAAGGCATGTCTCCTTCTCTTCGGTGTAACAGTGCTTGCGATCCTTGCTCTTTCTAAATTCGGTTTCAGCCCCAGCAACCTGTACGGTGCAGTTGAAACACAGATAGGTGCAGAGATGTTCCGCCCCGGCGGTTTGGTAAAAAGCCCTGTGGAAGCGGTTTCACTTGGTCTTGCTCTCATGCTCGGACTTCTGGGACTTCCGCACATCCTCATGCGTTTCTTCACAGTGCCGGATGCTAAAGAGGCGAGAAAATCCGTTGTTTATGCTACAACTTTCATCGGATACTTTTATCTGATAATTCCTATAGTCGGCTTCGCAGCAGTTGTCCTTATGGGTAAAGAGGCAATAATGGCTGTTGGTTCCGGCGGTAATATGGCTGCCCCTATGCTGGCGCAGCTCGTAGGTGGAACACCTTTCCTCGGGTTCATCTCAGCCGTTGCCTTTGCAACTATCCTTGCGGTTGTTGCCGGTCTTGCGCTGGCTGCTTCTGCTGCCCTTGCTAACGACCTTTACATCAGCACGTTTAAAAAAGGACAGGCTGACGACAGTGAAAAACTGAAAGCAGCAAGAGTTGCCACAATAATCTACGGTGTTGTTGCTGTGGGGCTCGGGATACTTTTCAAAGGACAGAACGTTGCTTTTCTTGTCGCTCTGGCATTCTCCATTGCAGCGAGCTCAAACTTCCCTGCGCTGTTCCTCTCTATAGTATGGAAGAAGTTCAGCACGACGGGCGCTGTTATGGGTATCCTCTTCGGTGGGCTTTCCGCAATGGTACTCATCATTATCAGCCCGACAGTATGGGTTGAGCTGCTCGGCAACGAAACAGCACTCTTTCCTTATAAATTTCCTACAGTAGTTTCACTGCCTCTCGCTTTCATCGGTTCATGGATAGGTTCTATAATGGTTCCGGATCTTGAAGCTCAGGAAAAATTCGAGGAGCAAAAAATACGTACTTACCTTGGTGTTGGAGCAGATTCCGCTTCAGACCACTAAAAATAGGTTTATACATTTCAACCTTCTTTAAGGGGTGCCGCAGGGTACCCCTTTTTCAATGTTACAATTCATTGACAAACATAGTCAGCGACAGTCAAACATCATAGAGGAAAACAATACATATATTCCATATGCAAATCTTGCAATTTCCGGAGATAGTTCTAGAATATCAATATTATTATTTACATGGAGCGGAAAATGCATGATTACTACGAAAGATATAAACGTCAGATAATGCTAAAGGACTTCGGTAGAGAAAAACAGGATATATTAAAAAACTCTTCTGTTTTTATAGGGGGGATAGGCGGTCTGGGTGGTGCAACAGCTGCATATCTCGCATCAGCAGGTATAGGCAGAATGGTGATATCTCACTACGGAAACCTCACTGAGAGCAATATGAATCGTCAGCACCTGATGGATGTCAACCGTATTGGCGAGCCCAGAATAGATATCGCGGTTGAAAACATTCTTAAAATAAACCCAGACATAGAACTTGAAATGCACAATATACGCCTGAACGAAAATAAAGCAGAAAAATTTATCGAAGGGTGCGATGTTGCCGTGTCAGCAAGACCAAACTTTCCTGAACGTATGGCGATGAACAACGCATGTGTTAAGCTCGGTGTACCGATGATAGAAGCAGCAATGGACGATATGGTCGGTTATTATTTTAACATATTCCCACATGAAACTGCATGTCTGCGATGTTTTGTATCAGAAGACGTGCCAGACTGGAAAGAGCTCGGTTTTGGAGTATTGGGCGCAGTGTCAGGGACAATAGGCTCGCTCGCCGCTGTCGAAGCTGTAAAGATAATCACGAAACACGGAACACCGCTGAAAGGGAAAATGATGCATATAGACTTCAACACCATGCGTACCATAACGCCAAAACTCAAAAGAAACCCTGACTGCCCTGTATGCGGCAGGAGATAGCTTTGTAATTTGTTTCTAATATGTGTAATAATCACATATGGAAGCTATAATTAATATTATCCTGACCTCCGGTAAAACAGGAGTTGACATCGCTCTATACATCCTGCTGCCTATACTGGTTGTTATGATGGGCTTTATGAAGCTGATGGAGGCAAAAGGAGTTCTCGCATTCACAGCCAAACTGCTCGCACCTCTCGTAAAGCCTTTCGGGATCCCTGGTATCGGGATATTTGCCGCCCTCCAGATAATGCTTGTAAGCTTTGCTGCCCCCATGGCAACATTTGCGATAATGGAGACAGATGGTACAGACAAGCGGCGATTAGCCACTGTCTTCTCTATGGTTCTTACGATGTCTCAGGCAAACGTAACATTCCCTATGGCGGCTGTGGGGCTAAACCTCCCTGTAATCTTTGCAACATCCCTAATAGGTGGCCTTATATCTGCATCCGCCACATACTATATATTTGCCAGAACACTGGGGGAAGAATCTTTTACTGACACACTGCAAGTGACATCCAACCATACAGAAAATGCTCTAAATACAGTAATAAAAGGCAGTCAGGAAGCCCTCAATATTGTTTTCAAATCTATTCCGCTACTGATACTTGCCATCTGCTTTGTAGGCTTTCTAAAACACTTCAATGCAATAACCATGCTCGAAAATATACTTTCCCCCATTCTCGGAGTATTTGGAATAACCGGAGCTAGTGTTCTGCCCATTGTGACAAAGTTTCTCGCAGGGGGTACAGCAATGATGGGCATCACATTTGATATGCTTAAAGAAGGCATCTTGTCTGTACCTGAATTCAACAGGATTGCAGGATTTATCATGAATCCTTTCGATCTGGTGGGGATAGCCGTACTGATGACAGCCGGGGCAAAAACAGCATCAATAGCCAGACCTGCAATAATTGGCGCAATGCTCGGCATTACTATCAGGGGGGTAATACACCTTATAATCTTCTAAAGCTTTGTATCATCAACAGGGAATGGCATCAATGCCCCACAAAAATGTTGCGCATCTAACCTACTTAGGTTTATTCTGCATGATCATCTAATCCGTCCGTGCATATATAAAATATTGTAAGTCACAGGTATCTTGCCTTTTTCACCGAACAGTTCAGGGTAAAGCTCTACGAACTTCTGATATGAAGACTTTGAAGTAAATTTCTTTGCCCCTGTAAATGTCGCTCCGGTACCCTTCTGCTTTTGAAGAAATTCTTTAACTGAATCATAAAAGAGCACATATTCTTTCGTTTCAAACTCCACATCATACCCCTGCATTATTTCGATGTATTCATCACATGAACGCAGATCGTATACTGAGCCGAAACCTGTCATTTTATTAAGTATTGCCATCTCAGTAAAAGTGCCTTTTGCAAAAATAGAAAAACCGAATCTACCACCTGGCTTAAGAAGTTTCAGCATGTCCGGAATACTCTCCGCAGGATTCGAGAACCACTGGAGCGTTGACGAACCGGTGATGAGGTCAAACCCGCAACTAAGGGGGAGACGCTCCCCGTCTGCACAAATGTATAAGTTGTCCGGATGTTTCCCCATAGCCTCTTTAAGCAGGGGTTGAGAAATATCAACACATGTTGTTCTGGCATCGGGATATTTCTTATGGAGTTCGTCAGTATAAACCCCTGTCCCCGTGCCTATTTCAAGAATATTACTGTGACCGGAGGAAAGCTTTTCGGCAAGACAGGCGGCGACCATGCGCTGTATGTCACAGGATGAGTCATATGTGGAGCATGATGCGTCGAACGAACGCTTAATGTGTATTTTCATATCTTATGCTGTTTAAGTATCTCCGGCGGAATATAATGCCCCACCCCGTCCAGCTCAGTAAGCAGGCACGAAGTCTCCCACTGGATATCACGTGATGCTTCGATATCAACGATTACATCTTCTGCCCCGTGAAGAAGAGTGACTCCAGTCATATCCCACTCTATTTCTTCAATATTTGTGTTCATAAGAAACTTAAGCTGATGCATAAGTATATAAAATTGCCCCTCAACCATTAAGGGGATAACAGGGCTTTTACACCTCTTAAAAAAATCTTCAATAACTTTGTCCGGAAACTGGGCAAATTTTAGTACCATCTTTTCCAGAACTTTTGCAGGGGTATATTTGGTAAATTTTTTAAATGGTGCAGCAAGAACAATATTCTCAAAATTCGGACGCACAGGCTGGTCAAGCATGAGGTAAGCCCCGGTTGACCATGCAAAGAGGTTTCTTCCGCCCTCCTGCACCAGATCGTCAATGTCCCGCAGTGAATGCGTCACAAAAGGTACAACAAAATCGAACTCATCTGCAAAATCACCGAAAATCTCAGGATATCCGCACCAGCCGGATATAAATACATCTTTCATATACCCGCCTCTTTCATCTCTTTGAAGGCAGATTTTATCCTGTCCATTTCGTCCAGAACATCAAGACGAAGCGAGAGCCTCAGCCTTGCAGTGTTTACCGGAACTGTCGGTGGTCTGATGGCAGCCACATAAAGCCCTTTAGACAGTAAAAATTCTTTCGCCAGCAATGCCCGTTTATTCCCTCCGAGCACGACAGGGATGATCTGACTCATGCTCATTCCAGTCTCAAACCCAATCTGTGACAGATAAAAACGTAAATCCTCCGCAGCATCGAGGAGCCTGCCGCCTATCTCCGGTTTTTTCGCCAGATATTTCAGTGCACCAACAGAAGCACCGACAACAGCCGGAGGTAACGATGTGGAATAGATAAACGAACGTGCTTTGTTGCGCAGATAATCGATAATAACTTCGCTTGATGCCACATATCCGCCAAAAGAGCCCAGAGCCTTGCTGAATGTACCCATATGCACGTCAACCCTGTCGGCGAGCCCTATCTCGTGAGCATAGCCACGCCCACGCCCAAAAACACCAGTTGCATGTGCTTCGTCAATAATAATCATTGCGCCGTACTTCTCCGCCAAACTAACTATCCTGTAAAGCTGGCAGACGTCACCGTCCATGCTGAAAACAGTATCTGTGGCGATCACTTTCTCTTTTACGTCTTTATATTTTTCAAGCAGAGCCTCAAGGTCTGCCATGTCATTGTGTTTGTAACGGATGTGTTTCGCACCGGAAAGGCGGATGCCGTCAATGATGCTTGCGTGATTCAGTTTATCTGAAAAAACATGTGTCTCACGTCCGCAGAGTGATGTGTAAACGGCAAGGTTAGCCGCATAACCGGAGTTAAACACAAGAGCCCTCTCGCAGTTTTTATAACTTGCTGTTTTGCGCTCAAGATCATCATAGAGCTTATAATTTCCGGTTACTATGCGGGACGCACCGCTCGTTGTTCCGTACTGCCTCAAAGCTTTTTCAGCCTCTTCCCTTACAGATTCGACGCCGGACAGCCCCAGATAATTGTTCGAAGACAGGTTCAGGTATTGCAGCCCCCCTATTTCGACATATCGCCCAGCCCCTTCTGTCATGGCAGGCATTTCTCTGTAGAGGTCTTCGGCTTTGATCTTTTCCAGTTCTCTTAGTATTTTGTCTCTCATATCACGATAATATCAGAGCAGAAAATACTGTTCAATAATTATAAAGATTTAAAGAGCCAATTATTTTTTTTTAGGTTTAATATCCTTTGTCGATTGCTGATTCGCACTAACAACACGAAAACACTCTTTTTTAGAAATTAAGTCACTACTAGACATAGTATTACTTGCATTAATTTCACTAAAACCATCATAGAACTTATTTTTTTTATCTGACATTAAGCTTCTCCTATTTTACTGATCATAATATTTAAAAAATAAATAACACTTGCAAGGCACCCAAATATAAAAGGAAAATATTTAAACTTATCCCAAAAGTCTAACATTTCGATATCTTTAGCATTAGTCGGATTTGAAATAATCTCTAAAATTTGTTTCTTATTATAATAAAAGATAAGCAAGATAATTAAAATCGTAAATGCATATGAAGAAACTGCAATCAAAATAACAATACACGAAATATTATCAACTTTTATATTACTAGTTGAAAATAATGCGATATAAAAACCTATAGCAGCAATAGATATGCTTAATAAAGATTTATCGTGCTCCAATTCATTCTGAAAAAAAGCTGTCAAGGAAGCCTTATAAAGTTCATAGTCCTTATTCTGTTTACAAAATTTATCTTTACTCATTATTCACCTACATCCCTAACAAATAAAACTACACAATTTGCTACAATTTACAAGTTCAAATGTTAGCGTTTAATGACAAACAACATCTGATATGTTAAATTACTACGATGAACTCTACCGGAGTGAACCAGTCTTCCAACTGTTGAAACACTGCCATCTGAAAGATTGCTTCACCACACCAGAGACCTTTCCGGAATACCTAAGGAGTAAGATAAATGAAACCAGTTACGAACATCTGGCACCCCTGTACCCAGATGAAAGATCACGAAACATATCCGATAATTAAAATAGAGCGTGGCGAGGGTATATACCTCTACGACGATAAAAACAATAAATACATAGACGCAGTTTCAAGCTGGTGGGTAAATATTTTCGGTCATAATAACCCAAGACTGAAAGACGCAATCAAAAACCAGCTGGACAAGATCGAACACGTGATTTTTGCAGGGATAACCCACGATCCGGCATTAAAACTGACTGAACAGCTCCTCAGCGTTACACCTGAAAACCTGACAAAAGTTTTCTACGCCGACATAGGCTCCGCTGCTGTGGAATCAGCCATGAAGCTCAGCTACGGCTACCGTAAAAACAATGGAGTCACTTCTAAAAAACGCTACCTATACCTCGACTCCGGATATCATGGTGAAACACTAGGCGCACTTTCTGTCTGCGGAGAAGAACTTTACACAGAGCTATACGGCGACATAATGATTGAAAATATCCGTGTGCAGGGTCCTGACTGCTACAGGTGCCCATACGGAAAAACTCGAAATGAGTGCTCCGCCCAGTGCTTTGAGCATATGGAACGTACCATAGAGAAACACGCAAACGAAATAACAGCGGTTATAATTGAACCGCTTCTTCAGTGCGCGGGCGGAATGAAGATGTATCCGCCGTTATATCTGCAAAAACTTTGTGAGGCTGCAAAAGCTTACGACATACATACCATATTTGACGAAATAGCCTCAGGCTTCGGTCGCACCGGCACAATGTTCGCCCTTGAGCAGGCAGGCGTTCAGCCGGACTTCATTTGTGTCTCGAAAGGGCTGACGTCCGGTTATCTGCCTATGTCCGCTGTGCTCACAACAGACGAAATATACTCTGCATTTTATGATGACTACACAACCCTAAAAGCATTCCTGCACAGTCACAGCTTTACAGGGAACCCCCTCGCCTGCGCTGTAGCAAACGAAACAATGAAGATGTTCAAAGAGCTGAATATCATAGAGGAAAACAGAAAAAAATTCCCTGTCATGCATGAATATATAAATAAAAAGTTCAAAGGACAACCGCACGTTGGCGAGATAAGGCACCTCGGCTGTGTCTCTGCCGTTGAGCTTGTTAAAGATGTGAAAACAAAAGAGAGCTTCGACTGGAAAGACCGGACAGGATTTCAGATATTCCGTAAATCAATCACAAAAGGAGCATACCTGCGCAACCTCGGGGATGTAATATACTTTATGCCGCCATATGTGATAACAGAGGATGAGATGATTAAGTTAGTAGACATTGCCCACGAATCAATTTTTGAGGTGCTTTAGATGAAAAAAATATATATAACCGGAACCGACACCGAGGTCGGAAAAACATACTTCAGCGGTCTTCTGTGCAGACATTTGGTTCAAAGCGGTAAAAAGGTCTGCTATATCAAACCTGTCCAGACAGGTTATCCAGCCGATGACGATGCAAAAACAGTGCAGGAGATGTCCGGAGCTGACTGCCGTGTTCTATATACTGCAGAGCCGCCAGTTGCTCCATACATAGCATTTGAACAGTTTCCTTTCGAGGAGACGGTTGAAACTATCAATTCCGTGTCCGGCTATGACTGGCTTATTGTCGAGGGGGCTGGCGGAATAATGGTTCCTCTGGATGATGATTACATGAACTATCATCTGGCTAAAGAGTGCGGGCTTTCATGCATAGTCGTTGTCCCCAGCAGACTTGGCTGTGTAAACCATGCCCTCTTGAACAAACATTTTCTGGAGGCAGAAGGGATAAATTTCGAGGGTTTTGCTGTCAATAACCATTATGTGACAACAAAATTTGACAACTTCAACATATCCATGCTGAACGACCTGACCGCTCACTCAGTCAGGTACGTTTTCAGCAAAGATTTCGAATATATAAATGACTAACGACAATTTACCAATTTAAACGCGCAGGTATTCTCTGACCCCAGCGATATCACTCAGACTCAGAGAGCTGTCTGCACTTGCGCTGTTAGCTCCGGCTACAGCTTCATGCAGCTCATCCGGCTCAATAGAATTCAGGGCTTCAATATATCTGTTTGCAACCTCAAGAGCGCTGATCATCCCCTCTTCAGATTCAGGGATAGGCATGCCCTGTGAGTCCATGTTAAAATATTTTTCTTTTGCAATCTCTTTCATCTCTTCAAGCACAACATTCTTGTCATTGAAGTCATAACCAAGAGCAGTAAGAGCTTCAGGAGCATACTCTTTCAGAGCGGTATATGCTTCTTCAGAAAGCTGGACAGAGTCTGAAACAGACTTTGCCTTTTCTTCACTCTCTTTGGTCAGATGCGACGCAAGAGGTTCAACATCGGTTGACTCAACGGCTGTGCTTGTTTTTGAAGACTGGTAAAATACCCCGTTCACGATCATATTATTCCCCCTTTCAGGTTTCAAAGGTTATTAAGCATTCTTTGTGCCAGAAAATACGGAAAATTTTTCACCTTTATGCAGATTCTTCTGTATCACTGTCGTCCGAGGAAGACTCTTCCGCATCTGTTTCCTTTTCATCTTTAGCGGAAACTGTTTCATCAGCGCTTAGATCATATCCAAGTGCCTCCAGAACTTCAGGATTTGTCTCTTTGAGCACAGCATATGCCTCTGCTGAAAGCTGTACTTTGTCCAGAAGCGAACTGGAAGACGATGTTGATGTTGTTTCAGATGAATCTGCATCCTGATCATAGCCAAGAGCAGTTAGAAGGTCGGGGTTATTTTCTTTAATAGCAGCATAAGTTTCCGCAGACAAAGAAACTGAATCAAATGAACTTTTTGAGCTACTGTCATCGTCTGTCAGGTAGTCCACAAGTGATTTCTGCTTGGCTGATGTACTCTCAACAAGTTCAGAGTAAGCCGAAGCGTTATAGTTCGTGGTGATGTACATTTTTTCCTCCTTATTTCTATTTTTCATAGATATAAGCAGGAACAGTGCCATAACAGACAATAGATTATGTTTTAAATATGCTTATGCGGTAAAATGACTTAGCAAAAGAAAATTAAAAAATCAGTTCTCCAGCGGTTTAAAAAATTCTGCCATTTCCGCTAAAGTCTCTTTCGCAGGTTTTGCGTATTTAAAGTCTTTGGGAATGTCTATACCTTTCCCCTGTATAAATGCCTGAAAATTTGTACCAAATCCACCATCCGGCATAATGAGAGCTTTGATAGATGCTTTAGACAGATCATTTTCAGCTTCGTTTATCTCGTCAAGAATCCCCGACTGTACGAGAAAGAGCCACTGAGGCATATACGCCATAGGTTCAAGTCCTTTTTCCGCACCGTAAAGAGAAAGAGAAGTGAAATCCACAAAAGCGGTAATATCCTGATAGCCTATCCGGTCAAAAAAATCATTATTCTGAGTGTGATTGTAATAACAGGTAACTGTGCCGTCACGCCTGTAGGACTGATAAAGCATAGGAGCTTCAAAACCATAATCGATGGTCAGCATAACACCTTTGGTTATCTTGTCCGCCATTGCTTCGATAAAACGGCGGAGATCAAGGTTAATATCAACTATCTGGGTCTCTGTCACTTTCAGGTTAATAGTATCAAGGAAATCCTGCAATTCAGGAGTAGAAAGCTCCCCCGGATTAAAACGGAGAGCACCGTCTATCTTTTTAACGTAAAGTTCTTTAAGCTCACCGTCCATACGGATAACCCTGTGAACAGGGAATGCATCAACGAGCTCATTAGAGTAGAAAACACCCTTAAAGTCGTCCAGCTCTTCGAATCTGATCCACTTAACTTTACCCGTATGTGCCTTATCCAAAAGTTCTTTCTGGCGCTCTATAAGGTATCCGCTCTTTTCTATTATAAGGTAGTCAAGACTTTCGTAGAATTTCGGCTCCCGCTCTTTAAGAAAGTTAAGAATGTCATTCGCCAGCATACCCGAACCTGCACCCATTTCACAAAAACGGTGTTCAAGCTTTAAGAGCTCAGTCATATACACAAAGGAACGTGCAAGGGTTCGCCCGAAGGATTCTGACGCATTTACAGAAGTATAAAAGCTCCCCTGCTGACCGAATGGATTCTGTTTCTGGTAATAGCCAAGCCCTTCATGGTAAAGAGCAATATCCATAAACTCAGCAAAGGTTATCTGACCTTTTTCACTGATAAGCTGTTCTACGTATTTTTCTAATGTGTTATCTAAGTTATTGTCCACTATCTGACTCTGAAATTTAATATTATTTCTGCGGATTCTGACTGCTCCGACAGAACGGCATTAAACTTTAATTTCTTCACAAAGTCAATGGCAAGACGCTCAATCTGTGAGTCTGTACTGTTCAAAAGCGTTATGGAATAGGTGTTCCCTTCTCTGTCAACTTTAAAACTGAGACGCACAGACGTATCTGCGGTGAGAGAAAAAGTCGGTTTATCCGGAGTATTGGTCAGTTTTCTGTTTCTGTTCAGGTTCTTTATTACAAAGAAGTCTCTTGCGCTGGCATCCGTTCCAGTTACATCAGACTGGATACCTTCCCCTGGCTTATTTGCCTTCTGGAATTCATCTGAAGTTGATTTCAGCTCTTTCAAAAGCTCCTTATCAGGTTTCAACCTGCTGGTATTTTCAAGCCTTGTCACATTGAGATCAGGTATTTTAACATCCAGCTCTTTTGTATCTGCGATATCCGGAATATCGATATCCGGTACAGTAAGAGCGGGAGCTGTAGCCTCGTTAGTTTCTGCGTTTTTGCTAACTGCACTTGAGCCGGTCTTCTGGACAGGAGCAGGAGGAAGCTCCCTTATGGAAGACGTAATTATCTCAACATCCACTATCCTCTTTCTGGGCTTAAGTATAAGGTCAAACCCCGGTACCGCTCCCAGAATAAGAAAGTGAACCAGCATAGATATAAGCAGTGCCGGCAGAAATCTGAGTAACATTTATTCCTCTTCTACAGCTATAGCAAATTTATCGAAACCCGCCTTGCGGCTGGCATCCATAACAAAAACGACCCTACCGTGAGTCACGTTTTTGTCAGCTTCTATAATGACAGTGCTTTCCGGCTTGCTCTTCTTCATCTGTGCAAGATGTTTTTCCACAGCATTTTCAGGGTATGCTTTACCATCGATGTTTATCACACCGGACTGAGTAAGCACCACGCGTATATTCTCACTGACGCTTGTTTCGTCCCCTTTTGCAGCGGGAAGATTTACGTCGATAGAGTTTGAGTAGATAAACGTAGTGGACACCATGAAAAAGATGAGAAGCAGGAAAACTACGTCAATAAGAGGTGTAAGGTTCACCTCTATATTATTATTATTGTCTCCCTTTTTGGAAAATTTCATTTAAGCCTCTTTGAATATCTGGTTGATTATTTCACTTACTGCTCTCTCAAGTTCGATCATAACACGGTCGGAACGAAAACGGACAATATAGTAAAAAACAACTGTCGGGATTGCTACAGAAAGCCCCGCAGCCGTTGTTATAAGCGCTTCAGAGATACCACCAGCCAGAGCCTGAGCATTGCCCACACCCTGCTGACCGATAACGATAAACGTTTTTATCATACCAAGAACAGTACCGAGCAAACCGAGCAAAGGTGCTATGCTTGCGATTGCCTGCAAGGTCGGAAGAAAGCGTGTCAGCCTGTTCGACTGAAATCTACCTGACTCCTCAACAGTTTCCATAAGACGCTGAAGAGGCAGATCAAGGTTTTTAAGAAGGTCTGTGCAAACGTTTGCAAGAGCAGAGCCGTCCTTCTCACACATTGATATCGCTTCTTTCGTATCATTATTCTGAAGAGCCTGCTTAATCTTCTCTTTAAGAAGAGCAGGAACATATCTGGATGTACGCAGGGTCACAAGCCTCTCCAGAAAAACAGCCAGTGCGAGCACAGAAAGAAAAATAATAGGATACATCAGAACCCCGCCCTTCTGTATCAGCTCCATATTGAAATCAAGCATAAAGAATCCTCCTTTATCATCTCTTCATTGCTTTGAGTTTTTTCTCAAGTACAGGGATGTCGTCATTACGTCCCATTTTTTTGTAAGCTTCTATAGTCATCTTAAGGCTTTTAGCACTATATTCAGACGTCGGGAAAAGATAGTGGCTTTTCATAAATTGAATCGCAGCTTCCTCGTATTTTCCTTCATTATAGCTTATTACACCTATGTAAAAATAAGCAGCAGCTAAACCAGCCGGGTTTTTATCTGCTATCATTTCATCAAGCAGCGCCCTGTTTTCAGCCAGCTCTTTCTTATCAAGCGTGGCAAGATATCTGTCTAGTCCTGAATAATATCTTACTGTATCCTGCCCTTTGAAGTAATTGACAGCGCGCAGTATATCAGCCGGAGTGCTGTAAAGGTCAATAAGCTTACTGTATGACAAGTCACGGAACCTGCCGGAATTCTTTGTCATATCTTCGAAAATGGCAAGAGCCTGTTTAGGTTTAGTGGTTTGAAGACACTCGGCTTTCAGAAAAAGAGCATCATCGCTTTTCCCTTCGCTCAGCATAACTTCAGCATCGTTAAGGCATTGTGTTATACGCCCCGTATCACGGAAAAGCTTCCCTCGCAGCAGGTACGCATCATTTTTATATGCAGAGGTGAAAAAGCTGTCAAAAAAGTAGTTAAGAAGAACTGTGGCGAGCTTTGTATTCTTCAGCTCTAAAGCCTGAACAGCCGTCTGGTAGACAAGGAAATCTTTCTTATCGAAATTCTCTTTTACTTCTGTAATACGTCTTGAAGTCTCTTCAAACTTCGCCCCGTCGTTCATGGCTGTATAGGTTGAAAGCAGTCCGTTCCATGCATCGAAACTGTTTTGTCCGTTTCTGATTATCACATTATAAAGCTTTGCGGCATCCGTAAGCTTCCCAAGCGAAAAGAGTGACTTCGCTCTTATGAGGCTGTATTCAGCCTTACCATCAGTCAGTTTCAATACCTGACTATACTGACCATTCAGGAAAAGATGCTCAAGGTAGCTGCTGATAAACTCTTCATCTTTATTATAATTACGGAAGATCGTCCCCGCTTCATAAAAGTTGCCCAGCTTCAGCCAGCAGAGCATAGCCAGATAATCACTGTCACGCCCCTTGTGCTTAATAAGCTTCAGATAATCCAATGCGTCGCCATACTTCTTTTTATGAAAAAGGACAGTGGCACGGATAAGTGCTGCATCATCCCCTTTAACATTATCAACATTTACCCATGCAAGTTCGTATTTCTCTTTTGCTAGGAAAATCCTTGATTTAAGCACTTTGCAATAATCTGTTTTGCATGTGGTGAGCAGCATAAGAGCGTCATCATACGCCCCTGCTATATATTTCATCTGAGCCAGCATATATTTGCTGACATTAATTTTTTCTTCATCCGAGCTGTTCTCTATATATTTAAGGAAATATCTCTCCGCTCTGTTCAGGTCCAACGTTGAATAGGCAAGTCCTCTGTAATAGTAAGCGAGTTCGGAGAGCTCAGTGTTAAAAATAACAGCGTCAAGATAACGTATTGCAGTCTTACTGTCGCCAGACGCCAGATAGTATACTCCGGTGTAAAACTTCAGGTAATCGGCATTGATTCGGCTTTTGAAGTTAAACTGGGAAAGGAATTCAAGGTTCATCTTTGGATAGGATTTGCCTATGTAGTAATAAAACAGGTTAAGCATATCCTCGTCATTGTCCAGCTCGCTTAATAATTCACCCGCGCGAACAAGATCACCTTTAAGCACAGCAGATTTAGCCATCAGAACGCGTTTCACAGAGCCCTGTTCCATTCCGGAAATCAGACCGTCCGCAGAAGCTCTGTCCCCTTTGACAAGGTACGCATCTGCAACAAGCCCGACAGTATTGGGTGTGCTCCTGTCAGCGTCTTTTATTACATCATCGAAACCGCCCTGAGAGTATCTGGCAGTTATATAAAAATCATAAAATCTGCCGTCCTGCGAAATAATATCTTTATTCGCATCAAAGGTTTTAACAAGACGGTCAAAGCGTTTGAGATTCAGAAGCGAGTATAGCCACCCGTAAAGGGTATAAGGTGTCTGACTTTCAAGTGAGCCGGAAAAGATATCCATCTCTTCATAAGCTTTCATGTTCAGCATATATTCGGCTACTCTGTCTGCCGCAACAGTTCTATAACCTTTGCCGTTTCTGGCAGTATTTTTAAGTATGTCAAGGGACTGGGATATTGACCCTGTCTCCATCATAGCAAAAGAATAGACAAGTCGGACTTCCTCTTCAAAAGACGTCCCCTTTATCTTTTTCTCGTAATATTTATTATAGGATTTTATAACATCAAGATATTTGTGATCCAGATATGCCTTGACGATATTATTCCGGTAAGCCCTGTCCCCTACGAAAACAGAAGATAAAGACGTACCTATTCCTCCGGAATATATACCCCCCGGATCTTCACTTTTATAATCTTTTGTTTCGCCGGTTTCGAGCCTGAAGCCCTCCTGGCGGAGATATGTGTCAAAGTCAGATTTCACATTAAAAGATACTGAGATATTCTTAAAGGATGGTCTGATGCTGAAGTCAGAGATTTCTTTACCTGTGAAGGCAAAACCGGGCACCTCCACTTCAGCATGAGATATCGAAAAAATGAATATAGTTAAAAAAATTACTATAATTTTCTTCATGTTTATCAGTTTGTACTCTCTGACTGTTCAGGTGATGTCGGGTTAGCGCCTGAGCACCCACCATCGCATCCAACGATACCGCTGAAAGCTGACACAATTAGAACAGCAAGTATGAATTTCCTAGCTAAACTCACCCTTACCCTCCGTATCTTTTAATTGATCGTACATCCTGTAGTCTGTCATATCAAACATAAGAGGCGTAACACTGACATACCCGTTCTCAACCATGTATTCATCACTTTCGGGTGTCACATCAATCTCAACCTTCTCCCCGGTGAGCCAGTAATAACTGCCTCCTCTGGGATCAGTACGTTTGGCAAAAGTGTCAAGGTATTTGGAGTTCCCCTGTCTGGCAAACCTCCATCCTTTTATCCTCTCTTTAGACAGCGCAGGAACATTTATGTTCAGTACAGCATTATCAGGAAGTGACGAGCTGTACATATACTTAGCAAAATACGCCCCTATTTCAGCAGAGGTCGTAAAATCATATTTCTCTTTAGTAGCAAGGCTTACCGCAACAGAACGAACTCCCATCATGGCCCCTTCAGTAGCAGCAGAAACTGTACCGGAATAAATAACATTAGTAGCGAGATTCGCTCCGTGATTTATACCGGAAACAACAAGATCGGGTTTCCTGTCCATAATATCGCTTATGGCTATCTTCACACAGTCAGCAGGCGAGCCTTTTATCCCGTATCCGAAAAATTCGCCGAATTTATAAAAATCCACAACACGGAGAGGATCAGCAACAGTTATTGCGTGCCCGACAGCAGACTGTTCGGTTATCGGCGCAACTACAGTAACGTCTGCTATCTCCGTCAGTTTTTTATAAAGAGCATAAATCCCTTCAGAGTAAATTCCATCGTCATTAGCAAGAAGTATTCTCATTAGTAAACCCCTGAACAAGTTAGCCTAAATACCTTTTTTTATCAAGGTGCAAACATGCCAGTAATAAGTATGTAAATTAAAAATTAATGTCAAAAAAAGGGGCGACATCACCCCTAATATAATCTCATATTTTATTGTAAAAAGATACTCAGATCATTGACAAAAGTTCTTTACAGGTCTTCTCTATACCTTCTGCCACTTCAACAATGTTCTGTCCGAGCATATACGCAGGTGTTGTGACTATTTTATTTTCTCTGTCCACCACGAATTCAGATACCGGACACTCAACATGTTCACTGCCAAGCTTCTCTATCCCAGCGGCGACAGCCTCTTCGCTACCGATAGTGAGCTTGCTCTTCACACCTGTCTCTTCGAGAGCCTTTGCAACAATAACAGGAGCAATGCATATTGCAGCTAATGGCTTACCCGCTTCAAGTGTTTTCCTGACAAGCCTTAAAACATCTGGATTTATCTGACAGTCCGGACCGTCCACAGCAAAAGTGGTAAGATTTTTGGCTGCACCAAATCCGCCCGGTATCGCAAGAGCATCAAAATCAGACACGTCAACATCAGCCATATCTTTAATGTCTCCCCGTGCAATGCGTGCTGCCTCCACAAGGACATTTCTGCTCTCTCCCTCTGCGGGCTCGCCTTTCAAATGATTAATAACGTGCATTTGTTCGACATCAGGAGCCATCATAATAACTTCGGCACCGTTTTTCTGAAGGAAATACAGAGTAAGGACTGATTCATATATTTCAGATCCGTCAAATACTCCGCATCCGCTCAGGATCACACCAATTTTAGCCATAATAATATACCTCTGCTGAGTTATTTTTAATGTCTTTAAAGTTTAACAGTTGAGATACCCCAGTGCAAATTTTAATTGGAAAAACAGGTTCCGGCAAGGTCTTCCACTTTGTTCACAGGTAAAAGGATGCGGCTGATCTCCGGATGTTCTGAAAGCATACTGCACAAGGACGAAATATTATCGTCACTCAGCTTTTTGGAATTGCTGAATGAAATTCTCTGTACTTTCATAAGTATACGTGAAGAAGCATCAACTTCATCTTTAAGATTGTCAGCCATCTGACCAACTAAATTTAATGCATCATCACGGACAAGATTCAGTTCGCCCGCTATCTGGTCGTGATACCCCATAACAGCAAGGTAATCGAAACCGAATTCAAGCATTGAGCCGATACTTTGCGAATACCAGCTCATCCCTTTACGCTTTTCCAGCGGTGTCTCATAATAAACATTCCCCGCAAAAACCAGATCAGGGTTAACTTTCATACTCTCTATCTTAAGACTTTGGTAAAATTCCATCATTTTACTGTTTTTCCATTCAGTCCAGGGGAGAAACGTGTCAGGGCAACCGCCCGGCACTTTAGTTATACCGTTTCCGCCTGTGCAGCCGAAAAGCTTATTATATGAAAGCTTTATACCGGTATCATCTTCGTAGGCTTTTACCGCATACGGTGACGCACCCTCTCTGTATCTCAATATAAAATCATCCTGAAAAAGTATCCCGTCTATGTCATAAAAGGCTAGATCACGAAAAAGCTTCTTAACTCTCTCAGCTGCCTCCGGTTGAAATATTGACATGCCATAGCCGTCCGCAAGCCCGCCCTTACGAAACTCTTTCTCCATATATAGCGGTTTTTTAAGAAATGATAATGATCTTGTCGCCATCCACGCAAAGACCTTCATATCATATTTTCGGGCAGCAGATACTGCCTCTCCGAGGACATCACGAATAACACATGCAGAATCAGTTTTAAAATAAACACCGCTTTTGCACTTTTCGTTTGTGTCCAGATAGTGGTATCTGTCTATGCTATTATGAAAAACACGCAGAAATACGGAGTCTATCCCCCGCTCTTTTAGCCCGGCAAAGAAGTTGTCAATATTCCCATCATATTTACTATCCAGAACAAACACCTGTACACCATTAAGCGCAGGATAGCTCTGGGCAAAAGAAGACCCCGCCACTATGAGCAGGGTCAGCAGTATAAAAAGTTTTTTTAACATTATTTTTTCATTGGATAGGGCTTGTGATTTGTTCTCTTCGCAATTTCAGCAGACTTAACCTTTGCTTCCTGATAGCTAACCCCGTTGTAGCAGCGCACTCTGTACCACACGCCTTTTTCACCAAGATCAGCCTTAACGATGAAAACATCCGGAAGTATCTTACTGAGCTTTGCCTTTTCATTTTCGGCATATTTAATATTTTTAAAAGAAGCGATCTGCACAGCGTAATCACCTGTTGTAGCTTTTGCTGAAAGCTTTTCAAGAGGACTTACAGCTTTTGACGGTGCTGGTTTAGCAACTGGCTTAGAAGTTTTCGCAGCAGGAGCCTTAGTAACTTTTTTAGGTGCAGGCTGTTCTTTTTTTACACTCGGCTTTATATCTATCGGCGGCAAAGGAGCCGGCTTAGTCTCCGGTAAAGGTTTCGCTTCCGGAATTTTAAGCTCCTGATCTGCCTTCTGCTCGTCCATTTTGTCTAAATTGCCTTTTTCATCAATAACATACTCAGTGCTTTCACCCGCTTTAGGGTCAGTGAGTTTTTCATGAGGAAGTAAATCCTCAAGGTTTTTGTCATTCTTAGAGCCGGAGAAATTAACCTTATCTGCAAAGAATGCAACGCCGGTCACTATCACGGTGAACACGATGAAAAATACTATAAATAAAATAATAGTATTGCCGAAACCTTTGCTGACAATCGGCTTATCACCGGCAGGCTTCTTTTCTGCCGAAGCTTCAGTAGAGTTGTCTTCGTTTTTCTTTTTGCCAAACACTTTTTACATCCTGTCAGGTGCGCTGACACCAAGCAGTGCCAGTCCGTTTCTGATGGTGTTACCTACAGCCTGCGCAAGGGTGAGCCTTGCAGAGGTAAGGTCTTTGTTATCACTGTTTAACATTTTATTGTTAAAGTAGTAACTATGGAACATCGCAGCCAGCTCCTGAAGGTAATAACCAACCCTGTGGGGCTGTCTGTTCCGTGCGGACTGTTCCAGTACATTTATATAATCGTAAATCTTTTTAATTAACTCAAGCTCTTCTTTTGAATTAAGATTATCAAGTCCTGCGCAAATTTCATAGGCTATATTTTCTTCAGCCGCCTTACGAAGAACAGACTGCACTCTTGCATGGGCATATTGGATGTAGAAAACAGGGTTATCCGACTCACGTTTTTTCGCAAGAGCGATGTCAAAATCAAACTGAGCTTCATAGTCCCTCATAGAGTAAAAATACCTTGAAGCATCACTTCCGACCTCGTTAATAAGCCAGTCAAGCTCTATAAATGACCCTGCTCTTGTAGACATCGAAACACGTTCGCCGCCATTAACAAGGTTTACCATCTGGATGAGACTCACAGCAAACTCTCTGTCTTCGTACCCGATAGCCTCGATTGCAGAGCTAAGCCGTTTCACATATCCGTGATGGTCAGCTCCCCAGACATCTATTGTAGTTTTAAAACCGCGGTCATACTTGTTTTTATGATACGCAATGTCAGACGCAAAGTAAGTATATTCACCATTGCTCCTTTTAACAACTCTATCTTTATCATCGCCAAACTCAGTGGACTTAAACCACAAAGCACCGTCCAGTTCATAGATGAATCCTCTCTCTTTCAGATAATCAAGACTTGCCGGTACATCGCCGTTTTCGTAAAGTGATTTTTCGCTGAAATACTCTTCCATATCAACTTTAAAGTTCTTAAGAGTGTTGGCAATATTGGCGGTAATATCCTTCAGCCCTTTCTTAAAGCAAACATCTGTCCCTTCTTTCTCAGGCATTTCTGCAATTTTGTGCCCGTGTTCCTCAAAAAGTTCTTTAGCAATATCTATAATATATTCACCATGATATCCGTCTTCGGGAAAAGGGATCTCCCCCCCTGCAAGTTCCATATACCTTACATATATGCTCTTACCGAGGTTATTCATCTGATTTCCGGCATCGTTAACGTAATATTCTGTATGGACGTCAAAACCGGCAGCAGCAAGTATTTTTGCGAGACTGTCGCCGTATGCGGCATTCCTGCCGTGCCCGACATGGAGAGGACCTGTAGGGTTTGCACTTACAAACTCCACCATCGTCTTACGTTTTTGCCCCATATCGCTCTCAAAAAAGCTGTCATCTGTCGCTGCCCGTTTTACCACATCATGATAAAAACCGTTATCTATAAAGAAATTGATAAAGCCCGGCATAACGGCCTCAGATTTTTTTATCATCGGGTGCTTTACTCTCTCACAAAGTTTTTTTGCAATATCCATAGGTTTTGTACGGAATATTCTGGCAGATTTCATTGCAGCATTAGCTGCAAAATCTCCGTGTTCAGAGTTATTTGGGACTTCTATTGTATATTCTGGAACGGAACCCTCAAGTCCGTTCTCTTTGATCATATCTTCAATTGCTGTGTCCAGAAGGGACTGAAGAATCTGCTTCAAACTGAGCCTCCTCAATAATATATGGAGGAAATATTATCAGCTTCCGCCGCGTAATTCAACTATACCTTTCATATATTTTAAGTTGCATATGAAAATTATACTGTTATGATAGCTATGTAATTCAGCAATTTACTGAATTTATTTATATTAGGTGTGTCTGATGCCCGCAGATAGATTTACCAAATTTGTTAATCAACAACCCGTACTGGTTAAAACCCTGAATGCTGTTCATGAAATGACCATGGTACTTGATGCCGATAGAAAAATTATCTTTTTCAATGAAAAATTCGAAAAATTCTCCGATCAACACCAGCTTTCTGCAAAACTAGGGCTACGTCCCGGAAATGCCTTTAACTGCATACACGCGGTAAAAGGCGATGACATGTGCGGAACTACAGATTTCTGTAAATACTGCGGCGGTAATGAAAGTATTGAGAAAAGTTTAAACGGGGAAGCTTCTTTCAGTGAATGCCGTATCGTCGGGACAAACGGTAATGCATTTGATCTTGAGGTGAGCGCATCCCCTCTCCTGATTCAGGATAACCTTTTCACCTTATACTGCATTCAGGATGTGAGCTCTGAAACACGTAAAAATCTTCTGGAAAGGATATTTTTCCATGATATAAATAATATCGTGAACGGAATAAGCCTTATAGCCGAAATCATGTCAAACCAGTGCGGTGTTAAAAGCAAAGGAGACACAGAGAATATGGCTCTCCTGATATCTGCGATGGATACTCTTAAAAACGAAATACAGGCTCAGCGCATAATAACCATGGCAGAAAAAGACGAACTTAAAGTTAATCCTGCGAAAATATGCACAAAAGAAATTCTTAAAGATGTATGCGAATTTTTAAAAAGCAGCATCATCGATTATGGTGTGGATATCAAATGTCTTTTCACAGCTACAAATACACATATTCAAACTGACCCAGTCCTGCTGAAACGCGTGCTTATAAATATGATAAAAAATGCCTGCGAAGCATCCACCAAAGGGCAACAGGTAACAATAGACTTTGAGCGTTCCGGCAGCGTTGTCACTTTAAGCGTAAACAATAAAACAGTAATGACCGAAGATGTTAAAAGCAGCATATTCAAAAGATCATTCACAACCAAAGAAGAAGGGAGCGGTCTTGGGACTTACAGCATGAAACTGCTGACTGAAAGATATCTTAAAGGTCGTATCTATTTCACCTCCATTGCAAATGAAGGCACGACATTCTTCATTGAAATCCCTGTCACCCTACAAGATTGACAATCAAACCAAGCATATCATCATATGTTCTGACTGATGAGGTGTTGGCACTGAAAGCGTTCTTTGTAACTATCATATCCACAACCTCTCTTGCGTAATCGACATCAGAAACCTCAAGCATTCCTGACCTCAGCATGTAAAGGTTTTCAGGTATTTTGTTACCATAGCTGTCATAAACATCTATTTTCCCGCGGAACTCACCGTCAACAGTGAAACTGCCGTCTTCGCCCACAGAAAGACTTTCTGCGGATTCTCCCGGTTTCACAACATCCTCAAGGAGTTTACGTCCGCCACTGTCAACCACATCCCCTTCAGCATCCAGATAAAATACTCCATTTCTGGTATAGGATGTGCCGTTGTTGTCTTCCAGCCTGAACTGCCCGGATCCGTCAATAACAAAGTCAAGAGTTCTGCCAGAACTGATAGTATATGATAAATCCTGATTCTGCCTTATAGAAGAGATACTTACTCCACCCTGCTCCATCTCGTTAAGCTGGAGAGTATTACTTTTAAAATAAGGCGTATTTATATTGGCAACATTATTGGCAGTATTTATCAGCGAATTTTTATAGACTGAGATGGCATTTGCACCAGTATAAAGCCCCTGCATCATTTTCAACTCCTTCTATAATATAGTGACAATTCTACCAGAAATTCAATGGATTATTAACCAAATACCCGAGATAATCAATTTGTAAGGTGTTGCTTTTATAACAATGTATGTTTATATTGACTCATTATACACAGTGGTTTTAAGCGAATACCAGAACTACTATGATATCACAACAAGCCAAGGAGTTATTAAATGCAAAACCTAAGTGATGACAAGCTCAGAGAGCTCATAAAAAACGCCAAGACAATAGTTATTGTCGGTGCATCAAACAAACCCGAAAGAGCCAGTAACGGCATTATGAAATTCTTAATTAAAAACGGTTATGATGTTACCCCAGTTAATCCTATCGAAAAGGAAGTTTTGGGTATCCCTACATATGACTCTGTTGAAGATGTCCCCTTTGAGCCGGACGTTGTCGATGTTTTCCGCCAAAGCGCATACGCACCGGAGATAGTTCGTGCTGCTGCGGGTAAAAACGCAAAACTTATATGGCTTCAGGAAGGTGTAGAGTCTGTTGAAGCAGCACAAATTGCCAACGTTGCGGAAATCCCTTTTGTTCAGGATAAGTGCATCTTCAAAGAATACCTCAGGCTGGGGCTTGCCGGAGATAAGTAAATATGCTCAAACACCTTTTAGTGTTAATGTTGATCCTAGCATCTATTAGTGCAGTGAGTGAACCGCTTAAGGTCGGACGCTCTGCAAGTGACCCGGCAAACGGACTGGTAAATCTGCAAAAACTAAGTGAACAGGTCATTGAAGAGCTAAAAGGTAAACATTATGATTCATATAAAATATATAATGCTGAAAATGCAGACGTACCTGAGCTTATCAGTATAATTAAAGATAAGAAAATTGACATAATGGTAGAATCTTTGTATTTCGCCTCCATCATTGCTGATAATACAAATATGGAGCCAGTGCTCCTTGTGAGCAGAAACGGTAGTGTTTATATCAAAGGTTTTATAGTCACAAGAAAAGACTCAGTAATACACAGCGTAAATGACCTAAACGGGAAAATTGTAACCGTAATAAACACGGAATCAGTCCCGGCATTTCTCCTGCCTAAAAAAATGATCGAATCAACAGGGTTAAAATTTCGAATGGTACAGTCCGCAGATTCTCCTGTGACAGAGAATTCGGTCGGATACTATGTTACTAACGACAAAGCGCAGGCTGTCAACAATGTTTATCTGAAAAAAACTGACGCAGCTATAATCTGTTCCGGTGTCTGGGAAAATGTGAAATTTATGCCGGACTTTATAAAAGATAATTTAAAAATAATAGGAACTACTGAAAGCGTCCCCGGGATATATCTTCTCATCAGGCGGGATATGGAAAAAGCAAAAAAAGAAAAACTCATCAACATATTTCTTACTATGTATCGCACAAGCAGAGCAAAAAACGTATGTGATCTGGATGGTTTTCATAAAATAGACTTTGATTGGAAAACACTTTTTCAGAACCTGAAATGAACTTATCAGTTAGGATTTTAAGTGAGGAAATAGCACATATCTTTCTTGACATATCCTTGTTAAAGCTGTATAAACCCCTTTACCACAATTTGGTATTGCCGAGGTGGTGGAATTGGTAGACACGCATGATTCAGGTTCATGTGCTGGATAACAGTGTGGGGGTTCAAATCCCCCTCTCGGCACTCTAAAAGAGCCCTATTACTAATTAGTTAGTGATGGGGCTTTCTTGATTCTGACAGTATTCTGACAGATTGTGCCCGCCAGACTGTAAATCATGCCCCGAATTTGAGAGGAATGAGCCGATTTTCGGCTGTTGAAATTGTACTGATTTAACGTATTTTGCGTATCGGGTTATGAGTGTCCCGACATTCTTGTGTCCCATCCTTTCAGCGATATGTGCGAGGTTATCGCCAGCCAGAATAGACAGACTTGCGTGGGTGTGTCTGCATTGATAGATAATGCGGTAGGCAATCCCCAGCTTCTTCAGCATTGGTTCCCATACTTGCTTCATGATGTTGTCCGATGATACCCAAGGATCACCGTACTGATTGCAAAAGATGAAGTCAGACTTCATAAAGGTATACTGCTTATGGTTTCTGAGAGCCTTCATAGCCTCATCAGTGAGAGGAACTATCCTTTTAGACGCTTTGGTCTTCGGAGTGTCCAATCGCTTCTCTGTGAAGTGTTCTTTAACGTGGTAAGAGCAGAACATCTCATCAAAGTTTTTCCATTTCATAGCCAACACTTCGCCGATTCTCATTCCAGTATGAAACAAGATCGTGAACATTGCATGAAACTTAGGATTGTTCTTCTGAAGATGATTCAGAATTGCCTGAACCTCTAACTGATTGAACGGCTCGATCTCTGGTAGTTCCAGAGTGAAGTTCTTAACCCTATCCATTACGTTATGCTCGATGTAGCCCATTTCATAAGCATAGTCGAAAATACGCCTTAAGGGTGTGAGCTTGTTGTTTATACTCTTCTTTGAAAGAGGCTTATCTAACAATTCAAACTTATAGTCATCCACCAAAGACTTTGTGATATTCTGCATCTCATAGATTGCAAAATAGTCAAGTATTGACTTTAGGGAGTTCATATAGTTTCTGAGAGTTGTCCGTTTAAGCTCTCCTGCTTTGTGTAAACGCTCAACATGCTCTTTCCACTCTTCCGCAACCTCTGCAAAAGTCTTGTGACTCTTCCTCACAGAGTTAAACAGCCGACATTTCTTTGAGTTTGGAAACCACTCAGCATATTCAAAGTTGCCATCAAGAATAGCTTGCTCTAGCAACTTCGCCTGTCTTTCTGCATACCTCCGACCTTCTTTGTTGGCCTGAACACTCAAATACTCTCGACATCTCACATCACTATAGTAGAAATCTAAGAGTAGTCGGTCTTTGTCTTTACGCACTCGCACAGTTTTGGTCTTAACTTGTGCCATAAATACCTCCTTCCTCTTATTTTATAAATTTTCCATCCTTGATACGAGCATAAATTGCAGATTTCTTAAATCTGATATCAGCTTGTTTGGAATCACCAAATTTCACATATTCTTTTGGGTGAAAAACCCCTAAGCTTTTCCAGTTCTGTAACGTCTTAACAGACATTTTTAACTCTCGTGCTAATTCCTCATAAGTCAGGAGTTCTTCTTGAGTGTGATTATTCATGACTTAACTCCTTCTTTTTATTACATACAATACTTATGATGTTATCCAGTCTCTGCACTTGAGCAGTTTTATTACCAAAAGATTTCGTATTATTGTAGCTACTTATAAATCTTGCTCTCCAATTCCCTGTTTCTGAGATATTGGAAGTTGCAAAGTCTTTATATATTGTTTGCGCTACAGAATTTGTTACAGGATCATCAAAGAATTGCTCTCCCCTTTCAAAAAACTTTTCAAGCCCCGCAGCCCCAGGATGACTTGTGACAGCATCTTTAAAAACTTGCCATTGTCCTTCTGCAGTATAAGAATTGCCTTGTGTTGCTTCGTATATGAATTGCGCCGTTTCTCGTATTTCCGCAATTGAAGGATGCCATTTTGTATTCTGAACTAAGTAGATACAGGCTTTTTGAAATTGATCATCATCAAGATCTAAAAGCGATGCATACCAAATTTCAATATTAAACCTTTTGTCCAGATTAACTTTATCTGAACCTAGTAACACAGAAAGGATTTTAATACCTTTTGCAAATGTATGCTTAGTGAGAGTCATATAGAGGTGGTCCCAGAAATCTGTACAATATGCTAAGGTGGAAAAAGCATATTGGAGGATCACACGATGTCAAAAACAAAACGTACCCGCTACTCAGCCGAGTTTAAATCAAAAGTAGCTCTTGAAGCTCTGAGGGAAGAACTGACCTTATCGGAATTATCAGCCAAGTATAATGTTCATCCGAACCAGATTTCTAAATGGAAGAGTGAAGCCATCAAAGGAATGTCGACAATCTTTTCAAATAAGTCCAGCAAGTCAGAAGAAATGTCAGAAGCAGAAATAAAGGATCTTCATGCAAAAATAGGACAACTAACGGTGGAACGAGATTTTTTGCAACGAGCCTTCGGGAAACGGTAAGCATATCCCGGAGGAAGTTTATGATAGAAAATTCTGGAAGCAAGCTCTCAATTAGCAAGCAGTGCCGGCTTCTTAGTATCAGTCGCTCCAGCTTTTATTATCAAGAGTCTGGAGAGTCTGCTTTAAACCTTGAACTTATGCGTATTATAGACGAGCAGTTTATGATGACGCCTGACTTCGGCTCCAGGCAGATGTCAAAGACTCTCCGAAGGTATGGATACAATGTTGGTCGTAAGCGTATACGCAGACTGATGAATAAGATGGGGATAGCTGCTGTTTATCAGAAGCCTAAGACCAGTAATCCTCATCCTGCTTGCGTATTCCGGTGTAATTGGACACTGAATCCGGAAATGACTGGACAGTGATTCCGGTTTTGATTGGTCAGTTTGAATTCAGTTAATCTTCCTACTCCTCTTAAATATCTAAATGTCCATCTTTGGTCAAGCTTTCAGTGGTAACTCTATTCATTTTTCATGTTAACAGAGCTCTGCTCTTTCTCTTTCCTGAGCGACTCGCCAGTAAGCTGTAAGTGTTCGGCGTTATGCACAAGCCTGTCACATATGGCGTCAGCGATAGTGTGATCACCTATGATGTCATGCCATTTATCAACAGGTATCTGAGTAGCGATAATAGTGGACCTAGCGGAGTAGCGGTCTTCCATGACCTCAAGGAAGTCCTTCCTCTCATGGTCGTTGAGAGTATCAAGCCCCCAGTCGTCAACTATCAGTACGTTTACCTTGGACAGCTGAGTAAGCACCTTTACGTAAGAACCATCTGTTCTTGCCACCTTAAGCTCCTGAAGGAGCCTCGGAAGTCTGACATAGAGGGACTTTATTCCGTTTCGGCATGCGCTGTTGCCGAGAGCGCAGGCGATATAAGTCTTCCCAACTCCAGAGGCTCCGGTGATTATGATATTCCTGTGTTTGCGAACCCAATCATTCTTGCCAAGCTCCAGCATCATCTGCTTTGTAATGTTCCTGCCGTTCCTGTACCGAATGTCCTCTATGCAAGCACCAGTATACCTGAGTTTAGCTTTCTTTAGAAGCAGGCTGAGCTGTCTGTCTTCCCTGTACAGAGACTCATGTTCCAGAAGGATTCTCAGCCTCTCATCGAAACTGAGCTCATCCACCTCCAGCATCTTGCGCTGTAGCTCATACGCCTGAATGAATCCTTTAAGTCTGAGCTGTGTCATCATTTCCGTTAGTTCCATATTCAATCATCTCCTTTTATACGGTAGTACTCATTGCCCCTGATATTCTCATGGACAAGATTCTTTCTTGGTTCTCCTTCAAGGTAGTGTATTTTATCCAGACCTTTTTCAAGGATAGACTTAATGCTGTTATATCTGACAGTGCCGCTCTCCAGAACCATACGGCATGCCTTCTCAAGTCTTTCCGGCGGGTAATACTTCGAAAGCTTAATAACACCCATACAGCTCTTGTAAGCCTGTTCCGGAAACTGCCTGCTGTCTATAATGGCATCTATTGCTTTGGCGGTGTACACTCCGGCTGTCTTTGACGCCCATTTGTTCATTCTCTCTGGTGTCCAGCCTGAGGCGACGAACTGATGATTGGGCGGCATGTGGGCGGCAGAGGTAGCATAGTATCCACGCTTAAAAGACCGAGGGTGTGATGCTATACATTTATTCTTATGCAGTATCTGAACTATCCTGCTGTTGTATTTGATATCTACAGTTTCGCCCATAAGTCGCCATGGGACACTGTAGTGAGCATCTCCAATCTGCACATGATAGTTGAAATTCACCTTGGCTTTTTTCCAGCTGTACTGTTCGAATCTTTCAAATGGGAGAGGTTTCAGTGCAGGCTGGTCTAATTCTTTGAACAGCTGTCTGCGGGATGACTTCATGTGCTGCATGGGTCTGTCGTTAAGATTTACAAGCTCTTCCGCCACTGCGCTGTTGAGTTCCTGTATGCTGTTGAATGTGCGGTTACGGAGTACAGCAAGGATACGGCGCTGAACGTTAAGTACGCCGTTCTCTACTTTACCCTTATCCTTTGGTTTACCTGGTCTTGCGGGGACAACTGCGATGCCGTAATGCGCCGCCATGTCTGCGTAACCGGGATTTATATCAGGATCGTAAAAGCATGGGGACGTTACTCCAGACTTAAGATTATCCGGCACTATGCATTCAGGAACGCCGCCGAAGAAATCGAACATCTTTACATGGGCTTCTATCCAGAACTCTTTCGTCTGGTCAGGAACACATACCGCATAGGTGTATGAACTTGCTCCTAAGGTCGCTACAAAGAGATCTACTGATGTCACCTCGCCTGTTATTGGATTTACGATCTCAGGCTTGTAACCGGAGAAGTCTACAAATACCTTCTCGCCTGCTTTATGATTAAACCGCATCGTCGGATTAATCTTTTTACTCCACTGCTGATAGTGGTAAGAGAACTGGGAACGGCTGTAGCCTCCGGGATTCTCACGAATATACTCTTCCCAGAGAAGCTGAAGAGTCACCCCTTTGCGCTTAAGCTCTTTGCAAAGGTACTCCATATCCGGCATTGGGCGGGAGTATACTGGCTGATCTGGTTCTTTGGGGTAAAAGATTGACTCAAGCTTCTCGTCCGGAAGCTCGGCAAATGTTTCATAAGGTATGCCTGAATCTATGTACTTGTTGATGCATCCGCCTGCTGTCGTTGGTGATACATTGCAGGCTTTGGCTATCTGACGGTTGCTGAGACCGCCCAGATTGTAAAGGCGGATTACTTCACGAAGATATTTCATTGTTAACCTTCCTTTCTTGCGTCGTCGCATCTGTCTCTCCTGTTTTTGAGACAGATTCTATAGGCTCGGAAGATTAACGTAAAATTCAATTCAAATGATAAAACAGGACACAAATACAAATCCGGCTGTTGCACTTAAGTGTCCAGTCATTTCCGGATTCACTGTCCAGTTAATTACGGATTGAGTGTCCAATCAATTCCGGAAATGGTGTCCAATTAAAACCGGATTGACTGTCCAATCAACTCCGGATTTCGCATCCTGCTCATAAAAAGTACCCGTATCTGCTCAGGGGGCTGGATATAAGCCGTCCCAATCAGGTTTGGTGTTCAGATATTACTTACATGCCTATGAGGCGTGGATTTCTCTATCTGGTGGCAATTATGGACTGGTACAGCAGAAAAGTTCTGAGCTGGAGACTCTCAAACAGTCTTGATTCTGATTTCTGTGTTGCTGCACTGGAAGAGGCTCTTGAAAAATACGGAACACCTGAAATATTTAACACCGACCAGGGCAGTCAGTTTACCAGCTATGAGTTCACACAGACTCTTAAAGATGCTGGTGTTAGAATCTCTATGGATGGCAGAGGCCGCTGGATGGATAATGTCATGATCGAGCGAATCTGGAGGACATTGAAGTATAGCTTCGTATATCTGCATGCATTTGATAACGGCCACGATCTGAAGCGAGGGCTTAGTAACTGGATAAATTTATACAACACTAGGAGACCGCATTCTTCTCTGGCTGATAGAACACCATATGAAGCTTATAACGGATTAGGGATTCAGATTTGGAAAAAAGATGATAAAATGACTGAGAGTTTACACCTTATTTCGGTCTAAAAACTGTACAGAATATGGGGACCACCTCTTTCTTCCTGAAGTGCTGTATAGACCAAGTAGAGTTCATGGGTAAGCTGATTGATCAACAGGGATTACTTGACCGCATAGAAGCCCATATAAGCCTCTTGATAAACAAAGAAGGCTTACACTCTAAGTCATTCAAACTTGTGGCTTACGCAGTCAAAGAAGGCGAGTTCAGACGTGGTGAGGCAGCAGACATCATGGGCATCCAAAGCCGTACCGTAGCCAGCCAAGCTTTATCCGAACTTCTCAAAAGAGGTTTGCTAGTTTCCAAAGATAAAAAAGCCCCCGTCAGTCTCGGTATAACCGAGGAAGCAAAAGAATTCTGGCTGCCGGGACTATTTAGCTAATATTACTTATGATATTGTGTAAAAAGCCCCTCAGCAATACTATCTAATCGATCAACTTCATCATTGAGATAATGTTCAAATTGTGCTGATTCTCGTAATAATGTTTCAATTTTAATGTAACTTCTTGGACTCTCTTTAATTACGTCGATAATATCGTCTCTTTTATACCAAGGGAGATTACAATCCAAAATTTCTAAAAGCCTTAAATCAAGTGTCATTTTGCAGTTCAATTGACCCCTCTGATTTGCAGGTTAATTGACCCCCTCTCTCCTTAATTTTTGTTTACGTCATCTTCCTTTTTAAATCAACTTTTTTCTGGATTTAATTTTTCTATAGCTCTCACCCTCAATGACAACTCTGTATGCATTATGCACCAACCTGTCGAGTGCCGAGTTTGCGAGAATCGGGTCATGGAATAGTTCCAGCCATTCATCCGTATCCCTGTTGCTTGTGATCACAGTAGATGCTCTCCCGTACCTTTCCACAACAATCTCATAGAAGTCAGTAGACTGTTGTTCATTCAATGCCTTCAGTCCGAAGTCATCTATAATAAGCATATCGGGAGTAATAAATCCAAGCAGAGCCTTCTCATAGGAGTAGTCAGCTCTGGACTGCTGCAGTCTTTTAAAAAGTTTCTCTGCTCTGACCATCAGGACTTTTTTACCTCTTCGCACAGCAGCGTGGGCCAATGCATTTGCCAGATATGTTTTACCAACACCGACAGGTCCGCACAGCATCACGTTATCTTTTTCCTCAATAAAATTCAGACCGAACAGTCCTTTGATCATTTCTCTGTCTACCTGCACCGGAGCGTCGAAGTCATATCTCTCCAGTGTCTCAAAGGGGTTAATACCAGCTTTTTTCATTTGATTATCCACCTGGTTATGAAGACGCCTGTCCACTTCATCCTGCATTACCAACTCAAGAAACTCTGCATATGTCAGGTGCTGCTGTTTGGCATAAGCCATCCGTTCCGGTAAAGTAGCCAGTATTCCCGACAGCCTTAGTTTTTTTACTGTCTGTTTCAGTTCATTTGATAGTGTCATCGTGACCTCCTTCGTAGAAATAGTTTTTATTGCGTGTAAATTTAGCGGGTTTCAGCACTTTACAGGAAGATTTTTCTACCTCATTATTCTGCATAGAGAGCTCAATTATATTTACTACTCTGTACACATTGATGAGGTCGAAGCTTACTGCCCGCTGACATGCCTGCTCCATACGACCATGACCATATTTATCAGCATCCCGGATGAGTTTCTGAGCCTGCCTTAGATTCTGCCATGGGAAGTCACCGGATAGCAGACGCTCCATAAATTCTCCGCAGTAGAAACCTACTTCTTTAGCCTTATAAATATGATATTCACAGCTCTTCATGGTGTATCCACGTTTCTCTTCAGGATAGTCACTGGTGTCTGTTGAGCGTTTACCTTTTTTCATACGACTATGCACCTTTATCTGCTGCTCTTTGTGGTAAATGCGAACCAGCTTGCTGTCCAGCCTTACAGAAACCTCTTTGCCTATGTATACAGTGGGGACAGAATAAAGAGCGCTTTGAATACGGATATGATGGTCTGGATGCACTTTGCAGGTTCCCCAGAAAGGTACATCGTAACGCTCCTGTTCCAGAGGGAGCAGATTCGCCTGCTCTTCCATATCAAATACAATGCGGGGATGCTTTTTAGTTGTGCCATGTATACGCATGCCGGAGACAGTTCTGCACCAGGCATCTGCTGCTTCCTGTGCATGGGAAAGGCTCCTGAATGTCTCTCCTTTAAAGAAGTTATCTCTGACATATGATACATTTCTTTCAACTTTAGGCTTGTCTTTCGGAGCAACTGCCCTTGCAGGGTCTATGATAAATCCACGGTAACAAGCATACTCATAAAAGTAGCGGTTGAACTGCGCATCATAACGGTCTGCCTTATCTATGGCTGTCTTCATGTTGTCGACAATCACTTTCGCAGGAACACCGCCGAAGAATTCCCAGGCTGATTCCAGACCGGTGATTACTTCCTGGAATTTCATGCTATGGCAAAGGTGAACATACTGATAGCGGCTGTAAGGCAAAGTCACTATCAATGCATGGACCACACGCCTTCTGTCTGTCTCAGGGTCATATAAAAGCCCCAGACGACCGAAATCAACCTCTGCGTATTCGCCTGGAGCAGTTTCAGGCATGCGGACTGTGTTGTGCTTAAAGAAACCAAGATCTTCATGAAGGTAGCGGCGCAGTGTGTCATAGCTTACAGAAACACCATGACGCTTAAGAAGAGAATGAATCTTGGTCATAGTGAGGCGCTCTTCACTCAGCCAGTGTTCCAGTTTCTCTTTGTATGGAATAAGAACTTTACGGCACTCACTGACTGGGCGAGAACCGTCTCCGTATACTTTGCGGTAGACACCGTATGCGATCTCCTCCAGTGGTGGCTCACTGTCACTTTCGAAACCCAAAGTGACAGCCAGTTCTATGTATTTCCTGATGGTGTTTCTAGACATCTTGCGAGCCTTGGCGATCGTCTTAAAGCCGTCGCCATGCTTTCTGCGTCGTAGAATATCCAGGATGTCGTGCATGTGGTACTCCTTTCGCATTCAATTTCTCCATAGTTATTTTCTATGGAGGCATTATACAAAGGAGAGATTTTTACAAAACTTTTTACAAAAGCTGACACCACAGAGGGGTCAATTGAATTGCAAATATGGGGGGTCAATTCAGCTGCAAATATTTGCCGCCAGGGGGGTCAATTGAACTGCAAAATCACATCATAATCACAAATTACTTTAAACCTAGGGTGTTTTTTTAAAATATTAAACGATTGCCAAAGCTCACGATTATTATTATGTTGGGTATCTTTACTTGCTCTATCAAATTTATTATACCACCTGTAAAAAAGATCACTTAAGACTTGATCAACAGCTGGACTATCAAGATATGAGGCTAATGAACATACAGAAAGAAGCATTTTGTCTGTACCTGCATTAACATATCTTCGCAAGTATGGAACAATTCGATCATCGATAAGGCATTTTACTAAAGGATCACTGAGATATTTATCCATGCGAGGCAAAATATCATAATGATACTTTTCCAATTCAGAATAGAACATATCCATATTTCCTTGCTTACCAAGTAAACGTAAAAAGCCAAGACCATATTCATATGCTATATGATCATGATGCCCTGCCCCACCAGAAAGCAAACTTTTATGCCAAGGGATATCAACTTCATATTTATTGAAAGTAGCAATAAGCGTGCGTAAATACTTACGTACTTTGTTTTCATTATTAGCACTGATACTTATAGGTTTCATCTCTTTAATTAAAGGTCCACTTTCACCAAAGCCGATAGCAGGTTCATTTATATCATGTGATATTTTATAGTCGTTGGATGGGTTCAGTTCATTTACCAAATAAATGAACTTATCTTTAGACATGTTTTCAATACTGTAATTTTCATCATATTTAAATCGTCCTGAATCAATGGCATCTATGATGTCTTGAAAATGCAAAGTAACACGAGGCTCAAGGTTACATGTTTGAAATGTCTTATAAATATCTGATTGAGAAGTCTTGCTAACTATGGGGCGACTGATATTACTAAGAACATTTTTCACACAAACAGAACTCTGAAATGATGTTTTTGCAACTAATTTCTTTAAACGGTCGATATCTGCGTCAGTATAATTATGTTTAGCCCATTCGCATATTGAGCGCAAAAGTAGCCACTCAGAATTGGCTTCCATAATATATTTCTCTATCAGATCAATTCGGTTACACAATCTAAATCCTCTTAAAATTGATGCTTGTACAATAGGAATATGTAAATCATTCAGAATTGAATCTTGAGCACTTTGATTCTTCGGAAATCCTTCTTCTGTAAGCTTATGAAACAGCCATGTCGCTGTGCTTTTCTCCGAACCTTCAGGGGCGGGATAACTAGCTCCTTGTGACATCTCTTTAAACAAATCTCCCCAAAAGTCAACAAATGCATCTTCGCCTCTTAAATAAAATCGCAATAAAGCTCCCCCTTCTTTCAAGACCAATGGGGCAATAATATTATGCATAATAAGTGAAGGGTGATTATCAATTTTAAAAGAAGATTCCTCCCCCATAATAGTCAAATATATTTTCTCTAAAGCTAATTCAAATGGTAATCTACTTGCAGCCATAACTGCAGTACGTCTCAGCTGCCAATGTTGATTTTTATCAATTGCTATCTCACATAACCAGTCAGCATCAGAGCTAGCCCTAAGTCTGCCTATTAGGACACATCTCCATAAATAACTTTCAGGAAACCTTTCCCAAATGTCCATAAATTCATTAATATTGTCTGGACCACTCGCTATCGCAGCAACTAATGCTGTCTGAACAATTTGCACATCATTGCTTTCCCTAATCAGACTTAACAAAGCTGGCAGGGCTCTTTTGTCCCTTCTGTTTTGCAAACTTAAACAAGCAAGAATATTAGCTTCAGATAGCCTTGATCTTAACATTCGTAATAAAAAATCTGTTACATCATCGCCATCAAGTTCTCCAAACCTATTAATTAATATCAGAAATGGATTATTTTCAGGAGAATCTTCAAAAGATTTTTCAAAGATAGGTATTACTCTTTTAGAAGGATTCTGTATTGAAAACATGAGAGCAGAGAAGTCCCAAATATTTGCCGAACCTTCATCTATTTTTTCCAACTCATCTAAAGTTTGACCAATATCGATACCTGCTGCACTCAACACAAAAAATGCTTGCAGTCGTATCTCATTATCTAGCTCTACATCTAACACACGCATACGGTATTCTTCAAAATCGACTTTATGTTTAAAGAATAATGGAATAAAGCCAGCAAAGGTACTTAGGAAACTATCTTTCTTAAATGGAATTTGCTTTGCAATTGTTAAGCAACGATCATCTTGTAAAAATACAAGTACACGCAATGCATTTAACAATATCTTTTCATCAGTACAATTTTGCTCAAAAACACTAATGCATTGAGAACGTATTGTATTTTGTTCTTTCCAAATTATCGACTCCAATATGCCAAACAGAATAGAATTATGTAATAACATTTTCCCATGTGTAGATGGCATAGGAATAGACGCTAAAAACTCATTGATTTCATCAGAATTATTAAATTTAACAAGTTGGTTTAAGTAAATCTTTGAGTCTATATTGGCTTGTTTTTCATATATGAATTGCATAATAGGAGTTAAAACTTCACGGCGTTTATCTTTAAAAAAAACAGGAATAAGTCTGTATTGTACTTTACTAGGCAGTTTCATAAAGAATGACATTGCACTTGGTTTAATGACTGGCTGACTCTTTATGCAAATCCCCTGAATTACTCTCTCTAAGCGATCTTCTTTACCATTATCATTTATCTTACCATCTAGGCCAAAACTAATGAGCTCTTCTACCATTGTAGGCTCACAAATTAATATTGCCTCGACCATTCTCCATGCCCACTGATAATTCTCTTTAAATTTGACAGTATTATTTTTTGCATACTTTAATAACACATTTGCTGTTTCTGTATTTCCCATACCCCTAAGCATCTCTGGTAACATATAATGTTTACTGACTTCATCTTCATTAATTAATAGTTCCACAATTTCATCTTCTGAAATTAATTTATTTTTTACTCAAGTTTCGCACCTTTGAAACATCAGATTCTGTATTGAAAGCCTTACCATTTCCTGTATTCCAGCCAATTTATTCATAAAAACTGTAAATGTTTCCTTTGCTCCATCAATTATTGATAATAATCGGTTTATGAATTTTTCCATAAACGCCAGAATATTCAGTTCTTCGACCTCATAACGCAGACCCTCATACAGACTGCCTTTGTGACGGAAATCACCATTTATCCGTTCCATATAGCTCAGGATGATAAACCTAACGAGCGATAGTGTTAGGAAGCAAATAGTAGCCTCAAAGGTTCTGGATTGATTTTTCCCAAAGAAAAGCTTGCTCTTGGCATCTTTAAACAACACTTCTACTGCCCAACGCTGACCATAGGTTTCAATTATTTTTGCCGATGTCAAAGATGTATCCGTAGACAGTAGAATAATAGGCTTCTTTGATTTACTTTTCTCAGATGGCTGACAGAAGACCAGCTTAACCAGAGTTGAACCGAAAAAAGCATTGATGGAAGATACAGACACCCGATCTTTGCCAATTGTTACTGTTGCCTTAATCAAATCTGGAACAACACATTCCCATAAGCGTTTGGTTGAGTATACCTTGCCATTTACAGCAACAGTCAATGTCGGTGTAGTTTTAAGCATGGCAATCACGTCATAGCCTATCTCATTATAAATTGACGACACCAGCCTCGGCATACAGTACCAGCTGTCAAACTGCTCGTAGCGGCGTGACTCGGACAGCGTAGCGTTTTCCCGTCGGACACCGTAGCGGAAACATTCGGACACCATAGCGGCCGCCGGACAGTCTATCGGTGCTCGGACACTGTAGCGCTCGCCGGACACTGTAGCGCTCGCCGGACACTGTATCGGCCTTCGGACAGCTTAGCGGAGCTCGGACACTTCCCGCCAGCAAGGTTAACCTTTAAACTGTCCTCCAATAATAAGTTGGAGGCAAATATGACGAGGTTAACAATGAGCGAGATCAAAGAGGTAATACGCCTAAGATACATAAACCAGCTTTCCATCCGTCAGATATCGGTATCCACCGGAATCCCTAAGTCAACGGTATCAGACTATGTGAACCGTTTCCGTATAACAGGCCTTAAGGCTGAGGAATTGTCTTCAGTATCCGAAGATGAGCTGTACAGCCGTCTCTTTCCAGAAAGGTCAATGCCTTTGAACCGAACCTTCCCTATGCCGGATCTGGATTATATCGCCAGAGAGAAACGACGCAAGGGTGTCACATGGCTTCTGTTATGGCAGGAGTATAAATCAGTCCATCCCGACGGCTATAACTACACTCAGTTCAAAGAGTACTGCAAGAAACACATATCCCGTCTAAGTCCGACCATGCGCCAGATATACAACGCCGGTGAAATAATGTTCGTAGACTATTCCGGCCTGACAATGGATATAGTAGACCGCTATACAGGAGAAGTGAGTGAGGCACAGATCTTTGTATCAGCTCTTGGAGCATCGGGAGCTGTGTTCGTACATGCAACAGAAAGCCAGAAGAAAGAATCATTCATCCTGTCTCATAGTCTCGCATTTGAATATTACGGTGCAGTTTCAAAGACCGTAGTGCCGGATAATCTGAAATCAGCAGTAACTAAACACACCAGAGATGTTCTTACGGTCAACAGCAGCTACTCAGACATGGCTAAGTATTACGGTTGTGCAGTCATCCCTGCCAGACCTGCGAAACCTCAGGACAAAGCAAAGGTAGAACAGGCAGTTCAGGGGATACAGAGATGGGTACTTGCAAAGCTCAGAAACAGATTGTTTAACACCGTGCAGGAACTGAACTCTGCCATAGCTCCGCTTACTGAGGCCTATAACAATAAAGTCATAAGAGGTATCGGCAAGAGCCGTCTTGAGCTTCTGAATGAGATAGACCGTCCTGAGATGCTGCCCCTGCCAAAGGAGAGATATCAGTATCGTGAGTATCTGATAAGACATGTAGGAGTCGACTATCATGTGGATGTTTCCGGCAGCAGATACTCTGTCCCTTACAAGCTCATAAAGAACAAGGTGGACGTATGGCACTCCGCTACCACTGTTGAAATACATCACAAAGGATACCCTGTAGCCATCCACCCTAAGTCAAAGAGAGGTTCCACTCTCACAGAGCACATGCCGCCGAATCATGTCATGTGGCAGGAGAAATGGAACCCTACACGTATACTCAACTGGGCAGGCTCTATAGGCTTCGATACTGCAAGGCTCATGAAGAATATCCTTGATTCCAGAAGTCATCCGGCAAACGCTTACAGGACATGTATAGCTATCCTCAGCAGAGCAAAAAGCCATGATAAAAGTGACTTCAACATGGCATGTAAGAAGGCTGTAGAGATAAGAGCTTATTCAGTAAAGAGCCTTGAATCCATACTTAGCAGTAAAATATATCTTGAGAAGGATGAGAAGAACACTGCTCCGCTCAGCAATCATAATAATGTGCGGGGGAGAGACTATTATAAAGAGGAGGACAAATGTCAAAGTTAGAAAACCTTATTGCAGAGCTGAAGCTCGCCGGACTGGAGGCAGCTCTTTCCAGACAGATGGAGAATCCACAGTACAGAGATCTGCCGTTTGAGGATCGTCTGCTTCAGCTTCTGCAGGCGGAATCAGCAGAGAGGCTGTCACGCAAGATAAAGAGGAACATGGCGCAGGCGAAGTTCAAAGACCTCAACGCAAGGGTCGAGGATATCGACTACACGATACCAAGGGGGCTTGATAAGTCAGCTATGCTTTCGCTCATCTCAGGTGAGTATCTGAATAAAAAGCAGAATATACTTATCACAGGCCCCACAGGAACAGGGAAGAGCTTTATTGCTCAGGCTCTCGCCAATATGGTTGTAAGGGACGGACTCACCGCTAGATACTACCGACTTCCCAGGCTTATGGATGAGATGAAGCTGGCAAGACTGGACGGTACTTATGTTAAGGGGCTTAATAAAATAGCCAAATATAATCTGCTCATCCTTGATGACTTCGGAATTAATCCGCTCACCACCGATGATGCCAACGACCTTCTTGAGGTGATTGAGGATCGTGCGGGTATCAGCAGTGTTATCGTCACCTCGCAACTGCCTGTAGATCGCTGGTATGACTATCTCAACAACGACACTGTGGCTGACGCCATTCTGGACAGACTGCTGCATAGCAGTCACAAGATCAAACTTAAAGGTGAAAGTATAAGGAAAATTCAGGCGGATAACGCTTGATTTATAGATGAACTGGTTCTTATAATCAGAAAAAGGTTACCTTGCGGCAAAAGTGTCCGACGACCGATACGCTGTCCGAATGTTTCCGATCCCACTGTCCGAATAAGCCGATACAGGCAGTCAAACAGAACAGCCCCAGCATCCAGACCCTTCTGTTTCGCCCGTTTAAGCATTTCCTTTACCAGTGTTGGTTTGTCTTTTACTGCTTCCTGTCGACGATGCCACGCCAGCATCCGCTTATCCATTTCAATTTCTGTCGATTGTTTGAATACTTTTCTGCTGCTTCGCTGCAAAGCAAAATCTACAGGGACAAATGACGCACGATCACTCCAGCCAAGCACAACAGCACTGAAGCCTTTCACGCTTTTACCTTTGCTATGGTCAAACACCCATGATACTTCTTCTATCTTTTTGCCGGCTTTCTGAATTACTGTGTCATCAATTACAAGAACACGCTGCTGCCAGCTGCTGAATGATTTGAAATATCTGATCACATTAAGCGATATATCCATCATAAAACGCCGCCAATTGATACTTGTACGTGTACTTAAACGATAAAAAACATCTTTACCGCCTAAATCAAATAGACTGTTCCGGCAATGGGAAACAAAATGGTGAACGCTCTTACCGAGAAAAGTCAGAAAAACTAAAGCCACAAGAATCGAAAACGGCTCGACGCCCTGATTCTTTGAAATACCGCACCTATAGGCAATTGTACGCAGTTGCAAAGCCTTCATTACTCGGAATATCTCAAATTCTTTCCACAATGCCGCTTGTATTTCAGACTGCCATGATTTATTCTCAAGCATAGAAAAAGTCTCCTTGATGTAATTGTTATTGGAAAATCAATATACCATCTATGTGAGACTTTTTCTATTGTTATCCTAGCTATAACAACAAGTTATCGCACTATATCAAGATGCGAAACTTGAGTTTTTTAGTAGATAAGGAGAAAGTCCTCCTCTAAAATTCCCCGTTAAAAATGACTGACGACATAAATCATGAGCTTTGTTAATTTCACCTGCTCTTTCAAAGTGATAAACAGCAGCTGATATGTCGTCTTTATCGTTATAATAATCAGCCAATATCTCATTAATTTTATGTCGTTGAATTATCGGAATAAATTCTTCCAAACCTTTACGTGTAGTTTCATGAAACTCATATCTATTATTAGTAAGAGGCGTGAGCAGACCAAGCTTATTTAACTCTTTAATTGCTTCTTTTATCCTTTTATCAGGAAAGAGTTTAACCGCTTCATCAATAGAAAAAGGCAACAAAAAGCATAACAACTGATCAGCTGCAGGTTTTAAATCGTCAGATAGAAGTGAATATTTCTTATAGGCAGCTTCTTTTAAAAACTCCGAAGGAGGCATTGCCGATAACTGCTCCATATCATCGAATGTTGAAACCTCTGCAATAGAACATGCGTCTTGCACATAAAGACCGGAGGAGCGAGATGCTGTAAGTCGATTATATATTTTGAAAAGATTATTACGGTCTACTAAACCTGGATTTACAAGTTGCATTAACTTAATAAATTCTTCAAAACTAAGTCCTGGCAATAACAACAGGTCTGGCAACTTCAATGTTTTCTTCTGGAAGCCAGACAGCATACGAAAAGAACTATCCTGTCCCATTATAATTAATTTAAAAAGATCGTTTGATAAATTCTCAAGAAACCTCTCAATATCTCGTGCAAAATGATCGCTGCACCCTCCTTCGACTAAATCAATAATAATAAACGTATCGACAAGTGAGCAGTTCTCAGCAAATTCAATAATCGCACGTTCATCCGAAACTTTATAATTAACAACTAAAGGAAATAATTGACCATTACCAAAAGCACGAAGGTGGAAAGCAATCCCAATTAATACATCTTTAAACTTAGTATCATGCCTAACTTCCAAATAGAGCGGCCTTGTAGATGGACTAATATATTTAATCTCTTCAAAAAGTGCTTTTGCAATAGTTGTCTTACCGGAGCCAGAGCCACCTATTATTTCTAAGGGTCCTTGCTTGGAACGCTTTAATATTTCTTTAACTATTGAGTCTCGTTTTAGCATATTTTTTATTATTGGTGGTTCACAAACTAAAGTCATTTTGGGCCATACAGTTCTTACCTCAGCCTCAAAATCAGCTTTGGTGATCACTTTATTTAAACTAGTAGAAATACCATAAAGGTAATTTCTTAATCCAGGAATCAGAGTATCTTTTACAATCTCCCAATCAAGGCCATAGAAATCTATTAACATTTTACTTGTTTTAGCCCTTATATCTTCAACAAGTCCAAATTTTGCTTTTATTGATATTCTTGTTAATACACTTGGAAGATGTTTATGGATTTCAGTAAGTGATTCCGCATATTCATTAATTGCTGCATGTGGGATACCTAAACCAACCGCCTTACACCTAAATGTTTGAATAAGTTCCGCAATACCTGTACATTTATTTGGGAACCACCTCAATAAATTTGAACATTTTTTATAATCTTTTGGAATAACTCCTGAATCGTCACGAGCTAAGGTATGTAATGCTCTCAAATACAATAAGTTATTGCTTTTTGACGCAACCAATTCATTTACTTCTGCACTTACATCATCACCTAGAACCCAAAACTGACGTGAATTATTGGCCTTTAATCTGTCGTAGCTTCCAATTAATAATACTTGGATTACGTCATTTAGTGTCCATGGTTCATTTTTAAGTTCACCATTATCAAATTCTTTTGGTTTTTTTACTTGATAGTAATCGCTGTCAACACCGCTAGATGAAAAAACAACAAGATCATCCTCTCCTTCTGGACGAATAGATACCCCTTGTGAAGAGTCAAAAAAATGTTTTAAGACCAAATATAAATTTACTGTTGCCTGATATTCAAATCCTTTTAATGCATGCCTACCACCTGACATTATAATCCTCACAATCTATTGAGTATAAATATTTAGTATTAAACTAAATTGTCCTCCAAATATTCACAGGGTTACTAACACTTTTATCTAGGTCTTTTTTCTTATGCATTTCATTACACCGAACAGCAAATGCCGTATAAAACAGTGCAGCCCTTGCTAATGTAATAAGTTCTAATGTTTTTTCAGTTAAATTCTGCATAGTTATTGTATACGCATAATCAATTTCACCAGAATAAAACGATCCTGAATCAGCCACCCTCAGCCAATTGTGCTCTAGAGCATTTCTAATCTTTCTAAAGTCTTTCCCATTCGGGTTTGGTGCTTTCCAATCTTTCATTTCGTCATTATCAGTCAAATCACATGAAAGCCAGAATAAAGCATTAATAAATGGGTTTCTCTCAAATGAAGAAAAATGTTTCCTAAAATGACTTGGGTAAAAATATACTTTTTCAGAAATATTCTTCTTCTCAACAAAATACTCGTATAGAAGCTTATAAAGACTATCAAATAGACTAAAGGCAATACGAAAAGCAGCTTTAATTTTTTCTATACCCCCATCGTAAGAAACATAATCAAGAGTATCGACTAAATATAGATCCTTATTTTCATATTTAGGATGTAATCCGTGTATTCCTTCATAAAGTAAATGTCGAGCAAAGCAATACTCTCTTTTGATTGATGAAAATGCAGCCATATAATATGGACCTTCAGCTACTTTAACAGTATGACTTGGAAATTGAAGAATATCAGTAGCAGCAACCCACTCTTTTGTAATAATATTCATTGGGTTAGCAAAAAGGTTTTGACTTAAAACCCATTTCCTGTATTCTTCTTCCTTTTCAGAATAAGAAGGTTTGGAAAAAGTATCTATTGATGAGTTTATATCTACAAAATGTTTGTCACCATATGACAAGTGTCTGTTTAGCCTCTCATCTTCTTTTATAGTGAGAATAATACCGACATGTTCAACTTTATCAACATTTTTCTGTAAATCTTTTAATAGTTTATACGATTTAAGCTGAAATTCTAATTCATGGCCATTATCTTCTAAAAATTGGGATAACCACCCGATAGCATTACCCATATGTAAAAAAGAAACAGGTGCTGAATCACCAACTAATGAAAAGTCACACTTCCAATAATTAGCTGCTTCTACAGTACGACAAAACTGATTCAGCGTATTTGCATAATTCACCACAGGTTCTGTTAATTGATTATCATTTTGCGAAAGACACTCTCGGTAAGCATTCATGCTCAGCACTAGGTATTTAGGATACTTATCATTCATCCAACCATATATATTCTCACTATTCAAATGCCCAATTTCAGAATATAGGTTAGCAAGTGTATAATATGCTTTACTTTTTATGTCATTTTCTAGCGTTGGCAGTACATTACAAATTCCTTCTACAAGATGTTCCATAATGAAACCATTACGCTCTAAAATTGCTTTATCAGCCATTTGCGATATTTCTATAATATCCATTAGAAATTATACCCCGCTAGTTTAAGTAAATTTTAGATAAATCTTCCCCGTGACTCTGCATATAAAGCACTAGCTTTGATATATTATTGCCCTTATTTTCAAGGGTCTTCATATTGCCAATAAATATGAATGATTGTTGGGCTCTCGAAATAGCGACATTAATCAAATAAGATTGATCTAAAAAATTAACATTCCCAGTTGTCACTACAGAAGTCATAATGATTACTTTCTTTTCTCCACCTTGAAATGTATGCACCGTACCAACTCTAACCTCATGTGGTATTTTCTTACGTAATTTACTTATGTGAGCCCTGTATGGGGCTACAACCCCTATGTCACCAACTTCAATCCCATTTCCTATTAAATATTCGATTGCTCTAAGAACTTGGTCAATTTCAGCATTGTTATATAGCGAACCATTTTCAATTTCAGTCTCACCGGCTATGTTATAAAAACCCAAAGCAGGTATTCCTAAATCTTCATACATAGGGAGTTGATTAATCAATTGACCTTTATAGAACGTATCATTAAAAAATTTCATAATTTCTGGTTTACACCTGAAATGAAATCTTAGTGTTTCTTTGAATAAACATTCATCTTCAAATACTTTCTGTAGCGAGTAATTAAAATCATATTTTTTATAACATTCTCTATCAAGATTATACTGATTCAGTAAGTCCTCTATTCGCTCTTCAACATTATTTGTAATAGGAGGTAACTGATTTAAATCGCCTATAGAGATGAATGATTTTGTTCGATGTATTAAAGGTAAAGCATATGAAAAAAGAGTTTGTCCTGCCTCATCCATAATGCCCATACCCAGCTCAACGCCAAGAGGAATAGCTCCGCCAATGGAAAGAGAAGTAGAAAATATCACAGGATAGATTGTCGCTAGTACAGAAAGGTTACCTTTTTTAAAAAGTCTATACCAAGCAGGAGGTTTTGAATTTAATCCAGAGTAACTATTTATAAGGCTCTGAACTACTTCAAAAATTTCATCTATTTTAAGCTTAAAAGCTTCATCATCAATATATTTCTTTTTCAAAAGTGGCAAGTGCAGTTTCTGAGCTTTATCAAAGCAAGAATATGCTAAACCACAATGTCTTACCTGTATTAGACTGTATTCATTCTCAGCATTTGTGATTCCCAAACTTAAAGCACTAATTTTATGTAGTAATTCATTTTTTATATCACATAAGATTTGGTATTCATTCAATTTACCCATTAGTTCAACACAAAGCCTGTATAATTCTTCGGTCTCTTTAGTAGCTTCATTTAAGAACTCAGTTAGATAACTTCGATAGTGGTTAATTAGATCAACTCTTTGATACTCACCACGAAATTCTTGTAACCTTTTAGGTTCTTCACCATACTCAGCAGCAAATTTTTTACACATATTAAGCAAAACCGCTTTATCTCTTTTCAATGCAGGTAAAGCCATACAAGGGAAAACAGACCAAAAACCTAATTCAGGAGTCTCGAGTAATGCTAAATCATCTTTAAATACTTCTCTCTTTTTTAGCTGTGTGCTCAAGTCATTAAGTAAATTATTTAAGAGCCCTGCTTTAAATGTATCTATAAGTTCTTTGTCTTTTCTAAATATTTTAACCAGCAGTCTTTTTAAACCTCTAATCTTCACAGATGTGTTTTTAAAATCCGTTTGTAAACCAGTCAATTCAGATTGCATTCTTTCAATTGATTCAATTATAGTCGTAGTCTTGACATCAAGTTGGTTCATTTCAATAACTTGTTCAGCAAGTCTAGTTCTAGAATTTTCTTGATCAAAAATATAATTACCTGTTTCACGTATACTTTCTAGAAAATCATAGATTTTATACGAAGTTATTTTTCTATTCTCATCATTCCCCAGCAAAAGGAATCCATCTTCGCCATTAAATTTGTCATAGATATTTCTAACAGCTTCATTATTTGTACTTGATACTAGAGTCATTAAATCGACATTTTCATCAATTTTGGCTTTTTCACTTGAAAGATTTAAAACAATTTCTACGTATCGAGAAGCAAGAATAGATGTAATAAGTTTACTTTTACCAGTCCCTGGAGGTCCTTGTATTGCAACTTTACTATTCTTATTAGCTAAATGGAATGATTTGTACTGATAAATATTTAAAGGAAGGTCGGGGTTAGTTTCTCCTAAATATCGAAGACAAATATTTGTTGTATTTGCAAAATCAAGTTTTGAGCAAAGGCTTTTTATAAATGCTTTAGAATAAGGTTCTTTCAGTAAGTTTGAATAATCCTGGATAAGCTTTGTATAATACTTTGCTGAAGGATACGCAAATATAAATACGCTATCGATAGTACCATCAATAAATTCGATTTTTTTCTTTTCATTTAAATGAGATTTGAATGAATCATAACTTGATCCTGCAGAAATCATAATCAAATCAACAAAGAATTTTACATAACTAAGACCAGAGAGATTGGACAAAACATCCTTACCAAGATCAAATAATTCTTCTACAAAATATTCTTTAACATCTTTAGATAGCTTTTCAAAATAGCTATTAATTTTATTTTCATCCAAATTAAGCTGATTGCCATAATGCTTCTCAATGATGTTTTTAAAAAGATTGCAATAACTTCCAGAATCAGTTTGTATATGGTCAAGAAATGCTTTAGTAAAACGGATGTTTTTTTCTGTAAGCGATATATTCAAATCGTATTCCGTAATCGATACACCATCAATAATGCAGAATGGCGAATAAAACCCATTTTTTCTATGAGCTGGAAATGCAATAAAATAATTATAATCATCAGTCTTACCATCTTCTGCTTTTATATTTTCAATTTTTTGCAATAAATTTTGTACTGCATCATAATCATGATTTTGAAGGCTATTAATTGGAAAAGTAACATTGCCTGAAGAATCACCTGATAATACTACTGAAATCAGTTTATCAAAAGCATCTAATGACAATTGAGCAGCTAATTCATATGACTCAGGAACTTTGTAGATTTGTTGGCTAGCATCAATTAACTCTCGATATATGTATAATAACTTCTTCAGTTCTTGCTCATGCATATTTCCCTTCACGCTTTCTATTCTAAAATATTAAATTTGATTTTGGAAAAGTGAAAAACATTCACATTCCGCTCTAACAATATCATGAATTTCATCGAATATAAACCATTCTCGAAGCATTCTGACAGATTAAGAGAATATCAAATAATCAGTGTTCATTTTGGTGTTCGTATTTTGACAACACTAAAGTTTCATACTTTGATATTACTTAGAATATTACTGTTCGTGATTAGATAAGAGACGCAATTAATCTATAATCTCTTTTACCGCAACAGATCCAACCATATTAGCTCCGACTGTTACTAATTGACTAAAATAATCAGTGCGGTCGATCTTGCACCTTTCCAGGAGAGATTCCAGCATATAGCCTTCTGGCAGCAAGCCGTCAAAAAACGGTGGGAAACTTTCAAAAATATATGGTTCATCTTTTACAGGCATGGTTAGAGAAATAGCTACACCTTCATAACCAGCCAAATAGTGAAATTCATAGGTCTTTTCTTTTTTAATCAAATATCCGGCTGCCACACCATGCTGATAAACAAGAGCTTTACGCATTTATAGCTCCTAACAGCCATTTCCAGAGAGGAAGAACGAATATCTTATTGTCTCCTACGGATATAGTTTCCTCATGATCTTCAGTTATCAGGCAGGCTTCTTTCATTTTGAAATATTCCATAGCTTCAACAAGGCCGTTTATTTCACGCTCTCTGGTGCTTTGGCTGTCTATCCTGTAGCTCACATTGACCAAAAGCTGTCTGCTGTCTATCCGGCAATAGAAATCTACTTCCTGCTTACCGCTGTAATAATAAACTTCAGGTGTTTGCCTTCTCAGATGCAGGAATACTGCATTTTCATAAAGCTTGCTGTAGTCATCGGTCACAAATGCGTCATACACGCCTTTAAAGCCGTTATCTACTGCATATATCTTTCTTGGGTTACGGTTCTCTTCCCTGATGTTATTTCTGAATATAGGGGTACTAAAAACCGCATACGCATCTTCAAGGTAAGAATAATAGTCGAAGACAGTATCTTTACCGACTTTATAGCCCTGAGACTTAAATTCATTGTATAGTTTGTTGAGGCTGACGAGCGTTCCTATGTTGCAGAAGCTGTATTTTATTATGTGCTTCAGGAGGCTGTTGTTTTTCACACCATACCTTTCAACTATGTCTTTGTAGACTATAAGGTCAAGGTAATCCCTGAGTATTCGCCTTTTTATGTCTGGCGTTTGCGCTAGAGTTTCCGGAAAGCTGCCGTCTGTGAGAAATTCATTGAGGGCATTCTTTATATGGCTTACCGATGAGGAACTATTAACATTCACTTTTATATCTTTTGCCTTCAGGAAGTCAGCAAAAGAATAAGGGAATATTTCGTAAGTTAGTGTTCTGCCACGCAGAGATGTAGCTATTTCTTTACTGAGAAGCTTTGAGGACGAGCCTGTGACAAAAATTCTGACATTTAGAGTGTCGTATATCCTACGGACATATCTTTCCCATTCGGGGATATTCTGGACTTCATCAAGGAGCACATAAACCAGTTCATCACGTTTATTAGGATACATTTCATAGTATCCTTCCATCAGAGCATCAAGGTCTTTTGCCTCTATTGGGAAAAGACGGTCATCTTCAAAATTTATATAGATTATATTTTCCGGCTGAATGGTTTCTCTGAGTTTGTTGATAACATCAAAGAGTATATATGTCTTACCGCAACGCCTGACACCGATCAAAGATATTATCTTGTCACTGTCCACAGGAATATTATATTCTCTGGGAACTATGCCGTTTAACTTTCTTTCCTGAAAATCTGTGATTAACGTCTTAAATGTCTCTCTCATATCTATCCTCTCTTGCAAGGATAAATATAACCTTTTATATCCTTTTATGCAAGGACAAAACAGAAAACTCTACATTGGCTAAGTTCATAAAACATTGTGATAAACACTTAATACTCTATTTTTTCAATGTCCTTAACCGAGTACTGATCTGTATTTGAGTGACTCTTCCAGAAATCAATTATTTCTTCACCTGAAAAAACATATTCGATTTTAGCTAAGTCAGAAATATCATCTTCAGCAAAAGGTGCTTGTAGACCTGAAATAGTACTTGCATCACCAATAATGACATACGTTGTACTTTTAGGCTTAACTGGTAGTAATTCGCCATTTTCGATAAGTACTAATGTTGACTTCTCAACACCGATTCTGTGAATAAAGGGAGCAACAATTTCATAATAAGCAGGTGATACCGAATTAGCTGTATGAAAATAAATCGGTTGTGATGATATATACGACGCATTGACCCAAAAACTCAATGTACTCTTTCTATTAACTGTTGATTCCCTATAAACATCTAATAATAAATCAGGATTCGTCGTATAATTCCCATCTAACCTCAAAGGAAACTTACCTATTGATGACATTGCTATTTGCTGAAGATCTGCTGAATATTTAATTATAGGCAATGGTGTCAAATACAAATAACTTATATTAAGTGCTTTTTTGGTTCCCTGGATATTCCAATCTGATGTATTAAAGGAACCAGAAGAAAGTATACTTTTTTTGGCTTTTACAGATGTATGGTGGAACAATTCAATATAAGGGATATCATCAACTATCTTAGCATAGCCAGTCCTATAATTATAAATGTATTCGGGACCATGAATTGTACATTTATACAAAACACTTCCGTCTTCTAAATTGTTAAGTTTATCAGTGTTATTGAATTTTACTTCAATATTAGCACCATATGAAATATCTATATTTAAGGTACATAGCTCATGAGCATCATAAAAGCTTATAAAGCTAGCTACAAAATAAAATGGCTGCAACCAATACAAATTGCCGTTTATATCAACATATATCTGATCAGGCACTATAATCGAATAGGACTTACCATGTATCAACTTACACTTGATAAAGCCCTCATATGAATTCCTATCAAAACTTCTAATTTTTGTAAAATCGTCCAAATATTGGTGTTTGTTTCTATATTCGTTTCTATTAAATCTTAAATTTTTTCTCATGCATTATCCCGTGTATAGACAATATTGTATATATATAAAAGATAAAATCCAAATGTTATAACAAAATCTTTCAATAAAATCCATTCTGACAGAATTCTGACAGAATGATGGAATTAGCGGGAATATGCGGGAAATAGCATATCGACTAAAGTGTTTGTAGTTATTCACTTTTACTCCTTCTATTTCCCGCTGTTTCCTATACGCTTTTCAGTTCAAATCCCCCTCTCGGCATAATAACTTAGGGCGATGAGGCAACTCACCGCCCTTTATTTTTACACTCGTATTACACTTGTTGTGCGTGCAACGTGCGTGTTTAATCCATCAAGAGAGAGTCCACTGTTACCTCTTCATTTACATAGTTTGAAATGAATAACTCGGCGACGGATGATCGGTTATCACCGATGCTGTATGTCGTCTGTACCTCGTCTATATTAAAAGACTGAAAGATATCTCTGATCTCTGGAATATCATTTATACTCAGCAGAAACTTACCCTTTACCCCGGCAAGCTTGGCGGCAAGTAACTGAAAGTCTGACTTTGCGAACAGCCCCTTACCGTAATCGTTTTCACAATCATAATATGGCGGATCCAGATAAAAGAAAGTATCCGGACTGTCATACTTCTCAACGCATACGTTATAATGCAGATTTTCGATGTTAACCCTTGATAACCTTATGTGTGCATTAGAGAGGTCTTCCTCCACACGCAAAAGATTTAGATTTGACGGGCGCCTACATGAATAACCATAGCTTTGTCCTGTAACCTTTGCACCGAATGCTGTCTTGATACAATAATAAAACCTGACAGCTCTCTGTATATCTGTCAGAGTCTCCGGCAAAGTCTTTTGAAACATTTCAAACTGGTCTCGGCTGGTCAGCAGAAACTTGAACTGACGTATAAACTCTACCTGAGATCCTTTTCTAACAGATCAGTAAATCAGCAGCTATATGCACAAAACTTAATCGATATTGATTGTAATTATCAAAAAAACAGATATCAGCACCAACAGTTATTGACATTAGTTTGCAAGAGAATAGATTAATATATAGTTACCATATTATTTTGGTACTAAATAAATATTGACTAACATACGATTTGCTATCGCAATAGGTATGCTAAGCCACAGGAGTAAACTATTATGTCTTATGCTACAGTGAACCCCTTCACCGGCGAACTCGTAAAAAAATTTCCAGATTCTACCGACGCTGAAGTAGAACAGGCAATAACAGATGCAGACGATAGGTTCAAACTTTGGCGCACTACTTCGTTTAAAGAACGTGCTGCTGTCATGCAAAAAGCGGCAGATATCTTACGCAAATCAAAAAGAGAATTTGCGAAGATCCTTACTCTCGAAATGGGCAAAATAATAGGAGAAGCAGAGGCAGAAGTCGAACTATCAGCACAAATTTTTGAATATTATGCTGTCAATGCCGAAAAACTCCTTAAGCCTGAAAAAATAGAAGTAGCGAACCCTGATGAAGGCGAATTCACACTTGTTCATGAGCCTCTCGGCGTCATTCTCGCTGTTGAGCCGTGGAACTTCCCTTATTATCAGATCGCACGTATTATTGCTCCACAGCTTTCAGCCGGGAACACAATGCTGCTTAAACATGCATCAAATGTTCCGCAATCCGCAGCCGCTTTTGAAAAGCTTATGCTCGATGCAGGACTTCCTAAGGGCGGATTCAAAAATCTGTACCCCAACCGCTCACAAGTTGAAAAAATAATCAGCGACCCGAGAGTGTGTGGCGTAGCTCTGACCGGATCAGAAGTTGCCGGAGCAATAGTAGCTTCTCAGGCAGCAAAGGCGCTAAAGAAGTCAACAATGGAACTTGGCGGCGCAGACGCATTTATAGTGCTTGCTGATGCTGATATGGATAAAACTGTAAAATGGGCTGTTTTCGGACGTCACTGGAACGGCGGACAGGTTTGTGTTTCTTCTAAGCGCATGATAATAGTTGACGAGGTATATGATACTTTCTTTGAAAAGTATAAAGAAGGAGTCGCTGGTTTGCGTGCAGGAGATCCTATGGATCCAAAAACAGACCTTGCCCCGCTGTCATCTCAGGGCGCTGTTGACGAATTAAAGGAAAAAATCAAAGAAGCTGTTAAAAACGGTGCTAAAGCAATAGAAGTCGGACCTAAAGTCCCTGAAAAAGGTTCTTTTATGCAACCTACAATCCTGACGGATGTCACACCTGACAATCCTGCCTACTATCAGGAATTTTTCGGACCTGTATCAATGCTTTTCAGAGCAAAAGACGAGGATGATGCTGTACGCATAGCTAACGACTCGCCATACGGTTTGGGCGGTTCTGTTTTCACCAGTGACACTAAACACGGTGCTGAAGTAGCGGCAAAAGTTTCAACAGGTATGGTTTTTGTGAACCACCCGACAATCGTTAAGGCAGATGTTCCGTTCGGAGGGGTCAGAAACTCTGGTTACGGGCGTGAGCTGACATCTCTCGGTATAAAAGAATTTGTAAATAAAAAAGTTATAGGTGTAGTAGATATCGATGCTCCTTTCTAAGACATATCAGAACGGCATCGTTACTATTTCACCAGATATTTAAGTAACATATTTAATCCGGGGTGCTTCGGTGCCTCGGATTTTTCTATATCAAATTCTTTCCTCTATAATTAATCCGCTCAGTCCTGATTCTATTTTGATTCGCGTCTGGCTTGCTAAACAACTTATATAAAACAATATTACGTTTTTAATTCAACAAAACACAAAATAACCGTTGACAGCGCAACAGTTATAATCGATCATTGTTGCATACGCAACAGTGGAGGAGATAATGCCAGACCGTTCTGCCGGAAAACAGATTTCACACATATCAAGGAGCATAAGCAGGTATTTAGATGCAAAAGTCAACAGTTTGAACTTATCGTATTCAGTTATACCATTTCTCACATATTTATATGAACATGACGGTGTGCATCAGGATGAGCTTGCTGCAAATCTTCACTACGACAAAAGCTCGGCAACACGGGCTATCACAGCACTTGTCAAGCAGGGGTATGTCACCCGTCAGATAGACAAAAGGAATAAAAGACGAAACATTATAAATGTAACAATCAAAGGTTACACAATAAAAGACGAACTCATCCTGATACTAAGAAGAACAACTCAAAAATTATTCAATGATTTCACAGACGAAGAGATAAACCTGTATTTCAAGCTTTCAGATAAAATAGATAAAAATCTCGACAACATGCTTAAGAGTTTAAAATGACTAAAATTGCTATACTTTCCCTATCATTATTAACAATTATGTCCGGAGCTGCCGTTGCACCTGCCATTGCTGACATAGTGGCAGCATTCCCTGATTCTCCAGCAATACTGGGCAAATTAGTTCTGTCAACCCCAGCGCTGGCAATCATTCCCGTGTCGCTTATCACCGGATTTCTGAGTAATAAAATATCAAGAAAGACTCTTATTTATACAGGTCTCATACTTTACACATTCGGTGGTGCCGGAGGTGGTTTTGCAGACAGTATTACAGTATTACTTGCTATGCGTTTCATCCTTGGAGCCGGAGTAGGAATCCTGATGCCTATATCAATGGGTATTATTGCAGACATCTATAGCGGAGATGAAAAAATACAGACAATGGGGTTCGCAGGAGCAGCAAATAACCTGGGGGGAGTAACGGCAACAATACTTTCAGGCTTCCTGGCTGCATATCACTGGAGAGCATCCTTCGGGGTCTATCTGCTTGGGATCATAGTTCTCATACTGGTTGCACTATATATACCCGACAACAAACCCAAATCAAAAGACTCAGGTTCTGATAAAATAAAGATTAAAAACTCAGCAGGTTACCTTATGTGGGGCATAGCTATATTTTTGCTAATGGTCGTTTTTTATACAATCCCCATAAATATTTCACTTTATATTTCTCAAAAAGGGCTAGGCGGATCAGAAATATCAGGCATTGCAATATCAGTAATGAACGGAACAGCTTTTATAACTGGGCTTGTCTTTGGAAAAATAAATAAACTGCTTAAAAGATGGCTTCCGATTGTACTTTTAACAGTTTTCTCAATTTCATTTTATCTGCTCGCTTCTTATCCAATGCTTCCGGTGGTCACAATAGCTCTCATGGCGGGAGGTTTCAGTATGGGAGCTTTCGTACCTTTTATAATGAACGGTGTAACATCATTAAAAAATGAGACAAATTCAGCAGCAGGTACGTCCGTAGTCAGCAGCTTCCTATACGCCGGTCAATTTGCAAGCCCTCTTATAACAGACAGAGCTGCACTGCTAACAACAGGAAACGGTATAAGCAATATCTTTTTACTCGTATCTATAAGCATGGCTGGTCTGGCAGTAATACTGATAATACATTTTGCTTCAGGCTTATTTTTTAACATAAGGAGAACAGCATGAAAAATGATTTACCAATTCCGGATATTTCCAGACTCTTCATAGGAGCCAGAAACGAATTTGAGGTTGAAACAGTTTTTGCAAAAGAAGGAGCAGTATCCCCTGACGAAGCACACGAATATGATGAAATTCTCGTTTTGCTTGAAGGTGAAATTGAACTTCAGCTCGGTGAAAAAGTTGAAAATCTCACAGGGTTAGCAATGAAAGAAATCCCCGCAGGGACAAGGCACGTTATCAGATCCAAAACAACCCCGGTAAAAATTGTAATCATTCACCCTGACAGGCTTAATGAAGGAAAATAATTTTTTCCCAAATACATAATTATAGCCTCAGCCAAATACCGGGATATTGAATTGCTGTGAGACAAGGGAATGTAATTGAACCTGAAATATCAGTATCGCAAATAGACTTTAATTAGCAAAGAAACTTAAAGAATCAAGGTAAAGCTTATCCCGGTATCACCATGTCTGTCGGCATAAACCGTGCCACCATGCCTAAGCACAATCTCTTTGACTATCGACAGTCCCAACCCAGCTCCGCCATACTCACGGGATCTTGACTTTTCCACACGATAGAAACGGTCAAAAAGCCTGTTAATGTTTTCATCAGACACATGAACACAAGAGTTTGAAATGACAAATTCTACTTTACCACCAGAGGCTTTAGTTCTTATGTCAATATAGCCGTCTCGAACGTTATATTTAACTGCATTATGGATCAGGTTTGAGATGGCGCTGTATATTAATCTGCTGTTACCTGTTATTAACACATCTTCAAAAGAACATGAGATATTCAGGTTCTTATCTGCGATCATTTCAGAAAAATTATCTAAAATCTCATTTATGGCAGGCACAAAATCAACTTTTTCTGAAAGTTCAACATCTTTTGTCTCTATATAACTTAGATTGATCAGGTCTCTGGTAAGCTTATTGATTCTGCTCAGGTTGTAATTAATTTTGTTCAGGTACTCAAGCTCCCCATCAGTGAGTGACTCTGACTGAAGTTCTTCATCAGTCAAAACACCTATGACAGCAAGAGGGGTTTTTATTTCATGGGAGATATTTGCAATAAACTCGCTCTGCATCTCAAACGCCCTTTCAAGCCTCTCAAATAATTTGTTCAGGGTAGTGATAAGCTCGTCTATTTCATCGTTCGTATCAGGGTTATCAATCCGGAGGCTAAGATTTTTACTGTTTATTATGTTGCTTGATTTAATAATATTTTTGACCGGCCTAAGTATTGAGTTAGAAATAAGCACCCCTGCCCCGCCGATAAACAGCAAAGACAAAAATGCTGCAATAAAAAAAGTACGGATAATTTCGCCCAGCTCCTCTTCGATTTTTTTAATAGGAATACCGGTCAGAACCTCATAATCAGCACCTTTGATAGAGAGAACTTTTCTGTTAAACCTGTAATATTCAGAAATAACCTTAGGGTTGTTATTAAAAACCATTTTTTTAAGAAATCTTGTTTTCTCACTGGACGGTTTTTCGACACCTGCAGCAGCGGGAGACACCTGCACAGAACCTCCCCCATCAACCCATATTAAAAAATATGAATATTCGTCATCAGACAAGATGTCTGCTAACGACCTGTCCGAACTTTCAATTTCATCTTGCAATGTATTTCTGATATGCCTGATTTCTGAATCAAGATTCATCATCAGAAGTTCTCGCATTTCGTAATAAACGGTGAATGAAAAAATAGCCACAACAACGGCACAGGAAGCAAAAACATAAGAGATTATTCTGTTTCTAATTTTCATTCTGATCATTAATAATATACCCTATTCCCCTCTTAGTGCGTATAATCAGATGGTTTTCATCACCTATCTTTTTTCTGAGATTTTTAATATGAACGTCAATAAAATTAGAGGCATTAAACTCGTCAAACTCATCTCCCCACACATGCCCCGCGAGCGCTGCTTTGGTTACTACTCTGTTTTTGTTGTACAGAAGATATTCAAAAACCATATACTCTTTTCTCGTCAGCTTTAGTGGATGTCCGTCTTTAACCACATCACATGAGACCGTGTTCAAAACAATGTCTGCAACCTTCAGAAAGGGATTTTTGTCGAGATTGTCTCTTCTGAGCAGAGCACGCACCCTTGCGAGAAGTTCGGATACGGCAAACGGCTTAACCAGATAATCATCTGATCCTTTGTCCAGCCCTTTTATCCTGTCGCTGACATCAGATTTCGCTGTCAGCATAAGCACAGGCGTAGTTATCGATGCTTCTCTAACAGCCTCCAGTATACAGAAACCGTCCATAACAGGCAGCATAACATCCAGTATAATGAGGCTGTACTCATTGTCAAAAATCTTATCCAGACCAGAATCACCAGATACGGCAGTATCAACGGAATATTTACTTTTTTCAAGTATCGACTTCAGTTCATCAACAAGCTGAACTTCATCATCCACAATTAATATTTTCATAAATGCTGTAAATCCTTTCGCGAACTCTATTGTGTTCAAACATATTATATATTCCGACAGTTAGAATCACAACAAGTTGTATCTGCGTTCAGATTTCATCTTCATAAGTTCTTCATTAATGCCGGAGTAAGCTCCATGGCATGAAAGCTAAAATACAATTCAAACACAGTAAATACATATACGGAGCAGGACTGATATTCTTAATATTCAGCGGTATATTTGTTAACAGTCAGCTTATGCACGTTGGTCTGATGGAGGCAAGAAACTTTGTCACAGCCAGAGAGATGGTACAAGATAACCACTGGTTGATCCCCACTATGAACGGTGAAATACGTATAGCCAAACCGCCACTCCCCACATGGGCAACAGCTCTGGCTATGATGGCGGTCAAATCTGACACCAACCTCACGGCAAACAGATTCCCCGCAGGTCTAGCAGCACTGTTTTTAATATTTTCGTTTTACTCATTTGCTAAAGCAGTAACAAAAGACAGAGAAACTGCCTCATATGCTGCAATAGCACTATCTACAAGCTATATGTTTATGTACATGGCGAGAAAAGGGACGTGGGACATCTTCTGTCACAGCTTTATGGTTGGAGCAATATGGATGCTCCATAAGGGCTTTACGTCCGAAAACGGCAAATACTGCTGTTTTGCTGCATCAGGCGTTCTTATGGGGCTTTCGTGGATGAGCAAAGGCCCTGTCGCTTTTTATGCGCTTTTACTTCCATTCATAATAAGCATGACAGTAACTTACGGAAAAAACATATATAAAAACAACTCAAGACCTCTTTTGATAATGATAATCGTATCCCTCAGTATAGTTCTGCCTTGGTTTATCTACCTGTATCTGCACGCTCCGGATTTATCTCACCATGTGGCAGGAAAAGAAACTAATGCATGGTTCAACAAACATATTCAACCTATTTGGTATTACCTAAAATTCCCAGCAATGTCAGGCATATGGGTATTCATGTTTACCCCTTTGCTCTGGGTGCCGTATGCCAGAAAACGCATTAGAGATATAAAAAATTATAAAATGCTCTTTCTATGGACTGTGGTAATGATAATTCTTCTGAGTATAATTCCTGAAAAGAAAGACAGGTACCTTCTCCCCGCAACAATTCCAATGTCATTCCTAATCGGGTACTACCTTAAATATCTCAGCACCATGTCAGGATACAGAGATAAAATACAGGTTTGCATCTATCTTTCCCTCTCAACTATTATTGCAACAGCAACAGCATTGTCAGCGGTTTATTATATGATTTCTTCAGAATTTCATACATATATGATTGCGGTGCTGGTAACGGACATATCTTTGATATATATACTTATAAGAAGTTTCATAAACCATTCATGGAAAACATACATATACTCAATAAGCCTGATATTTGCACTAAGCCTGTACAGCATCCCACCCCTTGCATCAAAATTTATGAAGGAGAACTCTCCTGTAAAGCTCCTAGATCTGAGAAACTATGAAGCGTTGAAGCAGAAAAAACTTTATGCATTCAACGATAATTTAAAAACTGTGTGGGCGGCAGGTGTAAAGATTACAAAAATCACTAAAGGTGACTTAGCTGCAATTGATTCAGAAGCATTACTGCTGGCAAATGACAGAGAAAATGAAGAGTTGGTCAGTAAGGTCATGGAAAGTTGCAGCCTTAAAGAGCAGTATCAGATTACCGACAACACAGGTCGCACCCTTTGGCATCTTTTCAGTATAAATGATAAACAGAATCAAAACCAGGAAGCAGAACTTCTCAGTAAAAGATAAACATGAACGCCTGCTTATCGGCGGGGTCCGTAGCTCCCTTTCCCTCTCACCGCATGACGGATACCGCCTTTAGGGTTTTCAGTATCACCTATCCTTCTGGGGATGATGTGTATATGCAGATGAAAAACTGTCTGTCCGGCACATTCGCCGAGGTTCATACCAATATTATAGCCATCGGGAGAAAACCGCTCATCCAGCAGCCCTTTACATTCACTAACAAGAGCCCACACGTCACTGATTTCTTCAGGGGTATAATCAAAAAACGACGGTGCATGCCTTAAGGGAACAACAAGCATGTGCCCCTCTGTAGCAGGAAAAATATCGTATACTGCAAAGCATGTCTCGTTCCTTAAAACTATTTTGGTCTCATCAATGGTGCAGAAGGGGCAGTTATTATCCATAATAAAAAGCTCCTCTGAACTGATTCTTTACTCAACATTCAGGTAATGCATACAGCATATCAGAACAACAATGAAACATGTAGTATTTATTATGACAGGTTACCAGTTACTTACGACAATCACAGATTATATGATGAAACTTAATCATAAAACTTGACAGAGCAGCACTCAGGTATATCTTAATAAGTGTAACAAAACTATTCTTCGGAGGTTAGCTATGAGCGTTAAAAAGTTAGTTCCTTGGAATTGGTTTAAAAACGAGGAAGAGGAAGAAAAAACAAGCACAGATATTGTGAAAAACAGAATCGGTTCTTTTGAGCACCCATTCCATAGGGTACAACGGGAGATGGACAACCTGTTCAACTCATTAACAAGAGACTTTTGGACAGATATTCCGTCAATGCATAGAGGGTTTGCTGAAATACTCAAACCGACTCTTGACCTTGGAGAAACGCAGGATGATTACAAAATCTCTGTGGAAGTGCCGGGTGTGGAAGAAAAGGATATATCTATTGAATTAGTAGATAATTCACTTGTGATCTCTGGTGAGAAAAAAAACGAATCAAAAACCAGAGAAGAGAACTACCACCGGGTGGAAAGGTCATACGGCAGCTTCAGAAGGGTTCTGACACTGCCGGAAAATGCAGATCAAAACAGTATCAGGGCAGAATTCAAAAACGGTGTACTGAAGGTCAGTATACCCAAAAAACAAATATCTGGTTCTATAGTAAAGAAAATAGCAATCAACTCTCACTAATACCGCAGACAACTGCACAGAGACTTCACAACTAACACTACTCCCTCCTAGGCTCCGCATCAAAACAAGCGGGGCCTTTTTAATAAGCCCAGCACGTTAACAGTACCGGGCTATAAGGGAGAAAAAGTGCGACAGTGTAGTACATAGCTAAGCACCTTGCTGAGTGCTGACAGAGCAGCCCATGCACTTATCCATATCTGACATGCTGATATAGCGTTCACACTGCCTTGTGACATCATAACCTAACAGTATCCCAAGTATAAAATCTTCTTTCTGATCAAACTCATTTAACTTTTCTTTGCCGAAACTTTCCAGAATGCTTATGCAGGGACAATCTCCGAAAAAGATATTCGATTTCCCGTCACCGGCAGTAGCAACCATATAAGTTATTTCACTTTTTTCGAGTTTTTTGATGCAGAATTCACATTCGTTTTCACTGCATGTATACATCGCAAGCCTGCGGACACCCTTCTTATACTCATAGACCATATGAGAAAAAAGCCTAAGATTTGTATCCTGCATTAATTAGCCCGTCTCATGCAAAGGTTAGAGAATTCACAGTCATCACAGTTAATGTAGTCCTGCAAAGCGCAACAAACTGACTCCGGGCTTGTTTTATCAAGACAGACAAGTGGTATGTCATACTTTTTACAAATCTTTTTTGCTGTGTTTGCCATGTTGTGGCTGGACAGCTTTGTAAGGAGCACAACACACTCTGAGCATTTGAGTGATTCGTCCATACGTCCTGATTTTGTATTAAATATCTTAGCTTTGCAGCCAACTTTTTTAAAAGCGTTAACATATTCTTTTTCCATACGGGCGAGTCCGCCAATCACACTTACTTTCATAAAATCCCCTCGCAATAAATCTTATTGATATTGATTATCATTATTAATAGACCATGTCAAGTTTTTTTGTTAGGCACAAGTGAAATATAAATATAAATTTTATGTTAATTTAATCAAACTCGTGTTGTAAGTTAATGAAACATAAACTATTCTTTTATATGCACTCAGCAAGGAGCCACTAAATGAGAAAAACAAAAATTGTTGCAACACTGGGACCATCTTCATTCGACAGAGGAACTATCTCAGACATGATAGATGCAGGAATGAACGTTGTACGCCTGAACTTCTCCCACGGAACACACGAAAGCCACGGCGCCATAATTGACATCGTCCGTGAACTGGCAGAAGAAAAAGGTATCTGTGTCAGCATTTTACAGGATTTATGCGGCCCTAAAATAAGACTTGGAGAACTGCCGGAAGAAGGAATAAAGCTAAACCCCGGTGATACCTGCGTACTCGCATCTGAAAACTTTGCCTCCGAAGGTGTCATTCCTGTTCAGTACGAACATCTGGCAAAAGACCTCTCTGTGGGCGACAGGATACTTCTGGCAGACGGAGCAATGGACCTTATGGTGGAAGACCTGAAAGGACACAACGCTACATGCAGAGTGCTCAATGGAGGCACAGCCTTCTCTAAGAAAGGCGTCAATATGCCGTGCTCAAGCCTCAGCGTCGTCGCCTTTACCGAAAAGGATAGAAAAGACCTTGAGTTCGGCTTGAAAAAAGGGGTGGATATTGTTGCCCTCTCTTTCGTACGCAGTGCAGCCGATCTTGTAAAGATAAGCGATATGATCAAACGTGATAAAAACAAACCGATGCTGATAGCAAAAATAGAAAAACCGCAGGCAGTTCAGAATATAGACGAAATACTTGAAATGGTTGACGGCGTTATGGTTGCAAGAGGTGACCTCGGCGTTGAGATGTCTCTTTATGAAGTCCCTGTCATACAGAAACAGATTATAAGAGCTGCACGCAAAGAGGGCAAAATTGTTATCACAGCCACCCAAATGCTCAAAAGCATGGTCTCTAACTACCGTCCAACCCGTGCCGAGTGTACGGATGTGGCTAATGCGATATTTGACGGCACTTGCGCAGTTATGCTCTCAGAGGAAACTGCTTCAGGAGAATACCCGTTGGAATCTGTCAATGTTATGAACAGAATAGCTCTTGCCACAGAAGAAAACATTCAGTACAACCTTGATATCGCAAGCAGCGAACATGTTTCAGATAAGACTGTAGCATGGGCAGTTGGAAGGTCTGCAAGCTGGCTTGCAAAAGATCTGGGCGCAAAGGCAATTGTCGCTTATACAAACTCAGGGTTCACCGCAAGAAGTGTCGCAAGGTTCCGTCCGGAATGCCCTATCTTGGGACTCACATCCAAACTGGGAACTTACAGAAAACTTAATATATCATGGGGCGTTATACCAGGCTTGAGCGAAGCTTTTGAAGAAGCAGAGGAGATGTTCTCCAGTGCAGCAGAAATGGCAGTAGCGAAAGGTTTTGCCGGAAAAGGCGACAGAATAGTAATAACATCCGGCATCCCCCTCGGTTCCGAAGGATCAACAAACCTGATAAGAGTTTACGAAATATAAAAAATCGGGGAGGGGGGTGAACCGCCCCCCAGCGTGAACAGGCAACGGGTTTGATTGGGGTGACACAATGCCTGTACACTCCCCGCAATAGAACTTGATTATTTATCAAGTATTTTGTTCATCATGTATTTTATGTCTCGGAACACATAAATATCCTTCCCTTTGATCAGACAATATATCGGTCTCCCTACTTCAGCACCGGATATCTTCGCTTCACCGTTTGGTATGAGCAGAGAAACGAGTCTCTTCCCCGACCGGATCATCATACTTGTTGTAATGTTTCCTACATCAATGTCTTCACAAACCCCTTTGATAAGTTTGTAACCGTCATTTTTCAAAAGTGCGGCGATGTCAGCAGATGTTGAACCGCCGGATAAGTTTTGTTGTAACTGCATATTCAGACTCCCATCTTTTTTCATGCTGAGGTTATGCTGTGACTCTACTGTCTTTCAGTCTTTTCATGCCGGTATGCCACGCTGCATCTTCCAGCACTTTGTGTCCGCCTGTAGTGTCTATGATGATGCCTCTTCTGCGCATCTCGTCTACTGCGCTCTTTCCGGCAACACTGCAAACCATCACAGAACAGTCATTCAGAAGCTCCTGAACATTACGAAGATGTCCAGACAACTTTATACATGCATCAGAGTCGTCATACCGAAGGGTTCTTATCTCACGCAAGTGAGCCCCCCAGCCTGACACTTCGTATACATAAAATGTACGGGCATTTTTAAAAGTAACGTCCGAGAAATACTGATTTTCTGTAGCTACTGCAACCAGCACCATTCTATTTCTCGAAGCTTTGGATGTTCTCTCCTGAACAGCTTTAGAGGAGAAGGCACGATGAATGTTCATCACCTGTGCCTTCACCGCTGAGGAGTTGTTTATGATCTCATCGCTAAGCGAGTTGATGTCGAAGTCCTGTCCGAGCTTACCTATGGCATCTGCCCTGCACTGACGGCAGTGCTGCATAACATTGTCGAAACCGCCCATGATTTCTGCACAGTCAAAGCGTGCTTTGGCTATCATCTTTATATCCGGTTCCGGAACACCATCCTTGGCGAATTTTGTTCCATACTCAGGCTTGCTCATCAGAGGCAGGATGTTGTGTATAAAAACACCCAGTTCTTTAATCTTTTTTGCAACTTCTGTTATGTGGCTGTCATTTATACCAGGTATAAGAACGGTGTTGATCTTAACCAGGATGCCCCTCTCAACGAGCATCTCTACCCCCTGAAGCTGTCTTTCAAGAAGCTTTGCAGCGGCCTCCACACCGTGATATGTTACACCTTCGTGATGTATCCAGCTGTATATATGCTGCCCTACTTCAGGGTCAACAGCGTTCATTGTAACCGTTACGTGGCTTATGCCCAGCTCTTCTATTTCGTCTATATAGTCCGGGAGGTTGAGTCCGTTTGTGCTGATGCAGGGTATAAGCTCTGCTTTGTATGCCTTCAGCAGACGAAGTGTCTGAAACGTGGCAGTGGGGTTCGCAAGCGCATCACCAGGACCGGCAATACCCACAACGGACAGGTTTTCTAAGGACTGTTCTATCATTATTACTTTTTCAAGTGCTTGTTCAGGGTTCAGAACACCGCTTGTAACACCGGGTCTTGATTCATTGGAGCAGTCATACTTTCTGTTACAGTAGTTGCACTGTATGTTACACGCAGGAGCGACAGGGAGGTGTATCCTTGCGTATTTGTCGTGAGCATCTTTGCAGTAACAAGGGTGCTTTTCTATCTTTTCTCTTATTGCGTCTTTTTGCATGTTCCGCCTCCGCCTTTATCAAAGCAACCTTTATGCCAGTTCAACAAGTCCCTGATATCAAGGGTTTCACCGTATGCTTAATGTCAGATTCCTGACAAATTGTCTGTTTGGTAACCGGTGCAGTGTAATGAGTGTAACGTTTCAGATTTCTGCATATAGGCTGGAAAGCCCTTCTCTGCTACATTTTAGCTATGTCCCGACATATCCCGTAACTCTGGCACACTCTTTGCATACTATTCTGACATAAGCGGGGTGTATTATGATTATAGACGACACAACACTCAGAGACGGGGAGCAGACCCCTGGTGTGGCATTCTCACGAAAAGAGAAGCTCACAATAGTAAAACATCTGGACGCTATCGGCGTTCAGGAGATAGAAGCGGGCATACCGGTTATGGGGCTTGCAGAATCCCGTATGTTTGAATCAATAATGGAACTCGGACTGGATGCACGTATCATAGCATGGAACAGAGCTTTGATAGGAGATGTACAGGCCTCCATAGCTGCGGGCGCAAACTCAATTGAGATATCACTGCCTATGTCTGATGTGCAGATAAACACCAAACTGAACAAGACAAGGGGATGGATACTGGATCAGGTGAAATCGGTGCTCGATTTTTGCGCAAACCATGACTTATATATATCAGTAGGCGGAGAAGATGCCTCCCGTGCCGATTTCGATTTTCTCGCAGAATATATCAGAACTATCGAAGCCCACGGAGCAGACAGATTCCGTTTCTGTGATACGGTGGGAATCCTCGACCCATTCAAAACCTATGAACTGACAGCAAAAATACGTGAAATAACCTCTATGGATATAGAGATTCATACACATAACGATTTCGGCATGGCAACTGCAAACGCCCTTGCAGCCGTTCGTGCAGGTGCCACCCACGTTAACACAACCGTTATAGGGCTTGGTGAACGTGCAGGGAACGCACCGCTTGAAGAGATAATTATGGCATCAAGGCATGTGTACGGCATGGATGATGCATTTGACACCAAAACAATGCGCTCACTCTCCGAATATGTGGCACAGGCTGCCGGACGAAACCTTGATCCCCAGAGACCTGTCATAGGCGAATTTATGTTTACACACGAATCAGGCATACACACTGACGGTGTTCTGAAAAACCCTAAAAACTACGAAGCCTTCGACCCGGCAGAGCTGAATATGCAGCGTAACCTTGTATTCGGCAACCAGTCAGGGCTTGCAGTGCTGAAGTACATACTGGAGCAGGAGGGGATAGTGCTTGAAAGTTACCAGCTCACAGGGCTTTTGCACGAGGCGAAGAAACTCGCACGCAAAAACAAAGCTGTGCTGAACAAGGCTCAGGTTATCGGTCTTTACAGTAAGGTATGTAATGTTGTACGGGATACCACAGCATAATTAGAATCTGCTCATCTCTTTTTACTAATGCTGTTCATATGAAAAGAACTACGAAAAAGGGCGACCGTGATAAGTCGCCTTTTTTTATTATGTATGCGTACTGCATTTTATTCTTCGGATATCTCTTCTACTTTTTTCAGACAGCCAGAGACAAGTTTCCCCCCCTCTTCCTCAATTGATGCCAGGTCTTTAAACCCGAACTTATGAGCGTTACGATGAACCTTCTGGCAGAGAATTGTATCTTCGTAGACAACGAGTGCCCGCCCGAAACCCTCTGTGTTGATGTCAAGCACAGTTATAGCCATCTTACCTGTCTGCCACTCTACTGTCTGCGCCACAGCTTCATAAAAAAGGCGTATCTTAGCGACCACGTCATCAGGCATTTTACCATAAACATCTATCTTCTTTTTGTCCTCTTTGCTGAGTACAAAATGCCTTGATATTATGGTTTCGTCGTCTATCTTTTTCCACACGCCATAGGCATCATGAGCCCGCAGCTTTGCATTCAGAGTTTCCATGAATTTCTTCATAAGCTACGCCTTCAGCATTGCCTTTTTCAGCCAAGGGGCAGGGTTGCCAGCGAGTGTTGTTTTCAGATTATCGAGAACTTCAGTTATCTGTACGGGTTCAGTAACTTTGACAGGGTGAATCCTGTTTTTGATAACATGAGCAGCGGCAGGTCCGCCTATCTCTGCGACATAAAGTATTGCGCAGTCTCTGAGAGCTTCCGCTTTAGTTTCAGTGTCAACTTTATGCTCAGGATTGTCCGGATCTACAGGAATAAATTCCCTAACCTCGGCCAGTGAATATTCTTTGTCGTCTATGTCGTAGATAGCAACTTTGTCAGCCCTTCCGAAGTGCTGGTTAACAGTTTCCATGTCAGTTGTGCAAAAAGCTATTTTCATTTTAATCTCCTGTATTTTAAATTTTGTGTGATTTTTCTATATCTTTTTCAAGGCAAATATTGCCAATGTCGAACGCAAGCTGCATAGCCCCTCTGTAGCCGATAAAGTTTCTGTGAAAATGACCGAGCGTCTCCTTCACGGGATATCCGGCTTTATATAAAGGCAGCTTCTTCCTCTTGCATATGTGTTCCGCGTTGGTATTGGCTATTATAAAGTCAGATTTGCCGATGTTTTCTTCCAGATCCCCAAGGTCGCCAAATATAATATTGTCCGCTTTCAGAGTCTCAAAATGACCTGTCTTCGCTGTTGTAACAAGGCACTCCAGTTTTATGCCAAACTCCTCGCTCAGAAACTTGCCAAAACCGTAAAGCAGATCAGGCTCGCCGGCAATCGAGCATGTTTTCCCGCCAAAGCTGAAGTGAGCGTCAAGCATGGCATCGACAGCTCTTTTGCGCTCAATTTTAACCCACTCAGGAACAGGTTTTCCTGTATAGTCTATAAGCCAGCTCAGAAGCTCATCTGTAGCTTTCACACCCATCAGTGTATCGAACTTTTTATAAGGTACACTGTGATTTTCAAGCAGAACATCAGCAGCTTTTTCCATACTTGCGCCAACAGCAATTGAAAAATCTGCACAGCCTGCACTCTCGATATCAGAAAGCCTAGCGCCCTCTTCCGGCAGAGAGTAAAACCTTGTGACCTGTCCGCCCATTGTAGACGCAAGATCGGGAAGTACAAAAGCATCCAGCCCGAAATCGGCAAACAGCCTTTTCAGCCAGTCGATGTCTGCGGCGTTAAGGTGCATCCCCGCAAGTATATTGATGCACTTCTTATCTTTATATTCTTTTCCAGCCTCCGGTTTTACAGCCACGGTCAGAATCTGCGCCACTGCCTCTGCATAACCTGTCTCAGCATCACCGGCAAAATCAGGCGTACTGACAGGCACAATAACAGTATCTGCATAGTCAGGATATTTTTCTCTGAATCTTGAAAGAACAGCTTTGATGTCGTCCCCTCTGGTCTCAGTCATGCCAGTCGTCACAAGCCCTATCACCTTAGGTTTAAGCTTATCAATGACATTTTTGAGCCCATCCTGCAGATTAGAATCGTCACCCAGAATGGTTGCTATGTCGAACACAGCAGTACTCTGCATGGGTGTAACCTCTCTGTAGTGCTGAGTGAGGAAATTCTTTGTAAAAGCCATACACCCCTGTGAACCGTGCACCAGAGGCATACATGAATCTATACCGAGGAAAACTGTAACAGCCCCCATCACCTGACTCTTCTTCAGAGGGTTAACACTTAATGGTTTTTCTATAACTCTGACCACTACATCACCTCCCACGGGGCTTTGCTGTGTGCAACGTCAAAAACAGGAGAAGTCAGCGTATATGCCATGTGTCTGGCGAGCTCCACCATACCTTCATAACCTGCGAAAGCAAAATGGCGCTCCTGATTTACATCCAGAAACGGTATCTGCTCTTTCATTGCGTTATACATATTTCTGCCCCCTGCCAAAAGGAGATGTGCGTTATGCTCTTTGATCAGGTTCAGGATCGTTCTTCCATCCCCCTTTGGCATAAGGGCAGACTGGTCGCCTTCGAAGTGGTCGAGGATCCTGTCTATATCCTCTTCCGTTGATTTTCTTGTGCTGGATTTAATAACTTCCATCCCAAGCTCTTCCAACTGATGGAGCACAGACCAGCTTTTTACGCCGCCTGTATAAACAAGTACTTTTTTACCTTTAAGCACAGGAAGATAAGGCTCAAGCTCAGCATATGTTGCCTCCTCTTTCTCTGCGCAGTATTTTTCTATTTTAGATTTGAGTTCATCATTTTTTAGAAGCTCAGCGATCTTCAGTAAGGTCTGCTTTGTCTGCTTCATGCTGTAAAACGAACCCTCAAGATATGGTATCTCGTATTTATCCTTAAGCTGACGGGCAATAGAGATAAGAGCACGGCTGCATATAACCACAGAAACCTGTGCCTTGTTTGCATAGGCGAGCTCGTCGTAAGTTGCGTTACCTGTCATTTTGGATAATAGATTTATTCCGAGGTCTTTTAATATAGGCTCAATCTGCCAGAGCTCTCCGGCAATGTTATATTCACCTATGAGATTGATGGAATTTTCCGGAACAGCTTCAGGCTCTTTTGTGCCCACCACATATTCCACTATAGAATTACCTGCGAATTTGTTTCCGAGGTTCTTGCTGCCTGCAAAACCGGGGGAGTCGACCGGAATAACAGGCAGCCTCACCTCACTGGAAACGTCTTTACAAACCTGTGCTATATCTTCACCAATCATGGCTGTAACACAGGTCGAATATACAAAAACAGCCTTTGGCCGATATTTTTCAGTAATATATTTAATTGATTCTTTCAGTTTCTTTTCAGAACCCATGATAATATCCATTTCAGATATATCAGTTGTAAAGCCATAATCGTGCAGATCACCCACCGTGGTGCGTGTGCCTCTGTTGTTATAGCTGTGTCCGCAGCATGTAATAGGTCCGTGGATAAGATGTGCGGCATCCGCCACAGGCAGGAGAACTATTTGTGCGCCGTCAAAAGCGCATCCGCCCGCTGTTGCACCCGGTGTAGGTTTCTTACACGCTTCTTTCTTCTGTTTATCGGTTTTTGACTGGTTATGATCGCAGCCCGGCTCATTAACCAGTGTCTGTAATTTAAGCCTCATCTTCAACTCCCTGATTATCAGAAAGAATAATTACTCCTAACTATCCCTCTGATGTTGCGCATCTTTACGATGCCTTTGTATAACAGGCTTTATAACAGAAACTCTTTATGGGTCACCCTGAGGGCTGTAAAACAGCCGCGACAACCTCATATTTAAAAGAGATGATCACTTTGTACTTATAAGTACTCCTCAGCATGACATATAAAAGGTTTCTTTAACCTCTGCTTACAAGCTTTGTATTAAAGGTCTGCGGCAGCTCAGGCTCTTCGTCCAATTCTGGGAATTCCAGTATCCACCCGTTGTTCAGGGTAAAAAGTCCACCCCATGCGCCCTGCTGCTCAACCTCAACTACCAATTCTTCCAGATCTTTTTTTGGGACGTATACCGAGTATACGCCCCCTTTCTTATTTAAAGTTACTTTCATAGAATCACCTCAGAAGGTCATAGCTTGCACTATCCTTTGTTCTGAAGTCTATATCATCAAGAATCTCATTCACTATCCATGTGAGCATCTGCACCCCGCCTTTGTAGCCAAGGGTAGGATATCTGTGAAGGTGATGTCTGTCCTGAAGAGGGAATCCCATACGGATAAGTGGTATCCCTGTATCACGCTCAAGAAACTTACCGTAAGAGTTACCTATCATATAGTCCACCGGCTCTGTGAAAAGAAGTGAACGGTAGTGCCACATATCTTTCTGCGGGTAAGCTTTTCCGCCTTTGCCGTACTCTGAGCTCTGAAGAAGAGCGTCGCACTCTTTCCCCCATGTTTTTGAACCGTTTGTAACAAGAACATGTACAGGCTCTCCGCCAAGTTCCATTACGAACCTTGAAAGAGCAAGAGAGAAGTCAGGGTCACCGTTTATGCCGAAAGTCTTACCATGTACCCAGTAATATGAGTCACCGATTGCGTCAACAAGCTGTCCGCGTTCTTTTTCAAGTTCAGCAGGAACAGGTTTTCCGGTCAGCTCAGACAGTGCCATCATAAGCTCGTCAGTACCTTCGATACCGTATGGACTTACAACTTTTACTTCCTGTCCCCATCCTTCAAGAAGCTCTTTTGTTTTAAGAAGAGAATATTTCTGCATAAGGATAGCGCTTTTAGCATTCGGAGCATCTTTAACATCAGCAAGAGGCGTACCGCCGTAGTACATCTTATATTCGCCGTCAGCAGGTGAATTAAGCACCTCTGACGGGTCACTGATAAGGTTTAGCTCTGCACCGAAGAGTTTAAAGATGCGTTTGATCTCGTCATAGTTAGCAACGTATGTGTCAAAGCCCATTACGACATTGATCTTGTCATTTTTCTCTTCTTTAAGTTCACCAAGCTGTGTAAGGATCGCAGCGATCATGGCATCATAACCGACAACGTGAGAACCGACAAAAGAAGGTGTGTGAGCGTATGTCACAGGGAAATCTTCAGGAATATACCCTTCATTCTTAGCGTTTTTCACAAAGTTGTTAAGGTCGTCGCCAATAACCTCTGCCATGCATGATGTGCAGATAGCTATCATCTCCGGCTTGAACAGCTCGTATGTGTTCTGAAGACCGAGATACAGTGCGTTATGACCGCCGAAAACCGCAGCATCTTCTGTCATAGCGTCGCATGAACCGGGAAAAGGCTCACGGAAATGACGCATGAAGTGTGAGCGGAAATAGGAAGCACACCCCTGTGAACCGTGTACGAAAGGCATAGTCTTCTCAAACCCGATAGCCGCATAGTAGCCGCCGAGGGGCTGGCAGGCTTTAAGAGGGTTAACAACGAGGTCTTTTCTTTCGAAGTTGATCTTTTTGTATTCCTCTGTTTTTGTCCACTCAAGAATCTCCTGGATCCTTTCGTCAGACTCGCCGCCTTCGTATTTCTTTTTATTTTCAAACAGCTCGATGTAATCTTCGCGCTTGAAAAGCTCAATATGATCTTTTATGTTCAGTTTTTCACTCATAGTATTAACTCCCTGATATTATTTCCACGGCGGTGTAACTTTTTTCCAGACAGGACCGTTAACAGCCATGTCCATGTCTCTTGCAAATACTGCAAAACCATCAAGACCGTGGTAAGGACCGCTATAGTCCCAAGAGTGCATCTGGCGGAACGGGATACCAGCTTTCTGTGTGGAATATTTCTCTTTGATACCGGAACCAACGAGGTCTGGTTTGAAGTTTTCAAGAAGTTTTTCCATTTCATATTCGTTCATGTCATCTACGATGAATGTTGTCTTGTCTATGTATTCGAGTGTTCTTGCATAGTCATCATTGTGCGCAAATTCATAACCTGTGATACCCACCTCTACACCGAGATCACGGAAAGCAGGTATTGTGTGCCTTGGGCGGAGACCTCCGACAAAGAGCATACAGTTTTTACCTTCGAGTCTTGGTTTGAATTTCTCAACAATCTTAGCGAATTCAGGTTCGTATTTCTCTTTGATTATCTTTTCTGTCTGTTCTTTGATCTTATCATCGAACATTTCAGCTATCTTTCTCATAGACTTAAAGACCTGAGTTGGACCAAAGAAGTTGAACTCAAGCCATGGGATACCGTGTTTCTCTTCAAGATATCTTGAGATGTAGTTCATAGAGCGGTAGCAGTGGATAAGGATGACCTTAGCCTTGGAGGTGTTCGCTATCTCGCTCACAGAAGCATCACCTGTGGATTGCGCTACGATGTTAAGCCCCATGTCTTCGAGAATCATACGGGAGCTCCAGGCGTCACCGCCGATGTTATAGTCACCAATGAGAGCAACATCATAAGGAGAAGCTTCGAAAGCAGCACCCTGAAGGTCTTTCTCGTACACCCAGTCTCTTAGGGAGTCGTTTGCAATGTGGTGTCCGAGTGACTGTGAAACACCTCGGAAGCCTTCACAACGGCAAGGAATTACTGGTTTCTCTATTGTTTTTGCAGTTTGTCTTGCAACAGCTTCTATATCATCACCGATAAGACCAATAGGGCACTCGGAGAGTATTGATACACCTTTGTTAAGGGGGAAGAGATTATTTGCTTCCTCTATCATGTTTGTAAGCTTTTTGTCACCGCCGAAAACGATGTCTTTCTCTTGAAAGTCGGAAGTGATCTGCATTGTCACATAATTATCTATACCAGGTATCCCGTTGGCAAAGTTTCTTCTCGCAGCCCATGAATACTGACCGCAGCCAACAGGACCATGAGAGATGTGGATCATATCTTTAATAGGACCGAAAACCACACCCTTCGCACCGGCATATGCACAACCGCGCATAGACATAACGCCCGGGCGGATTTTCCTGTTAGCGTTGATTCCGCATTTAACGTCATCAGCTTTAACAACATCCAGCTTTTTCTTTCTGTCTTTCTTTGTTTTATCATTATACCCGTCGAGGATCTCTTCCATCACCTCAACGCCATGTTCATGTACATTCTTTTTGGACATGTGTATTACCTCTTTTATTATCTAGCCCGTCAGCCCTTAGGAACAAGCAAGCACTAAGCGGATTCTCTTTCAGATGTTTTTTAATCAGTGCGCTTACTGATTAAGCTTCGTGAGCCTTCTTACCAACGATAGCTTCATCATCTTCAGTGATGATACCGAACTCCATAAGGAGATCTTCAAGTTCCTGCATGCTAACCGGTGTCGGGATGTTGAACATTTTATTGTTTATGATTTTGTTAGCGAGAGTTCTGTATTCGTCAGCCTGTTTGCATTTACCGTCATATTCAACGACAGTCATTCTACGGAGTTCTGCGTGCTGAACAATGTTGTCCCTTGGTACAAAGTGGATCATCTGTGTGTTGATCTTACTTGCGAGTTCTGAAATGAGCTCATCCTCACGGTCAGTCTGCCTTTCATTACAGATGAGACCTGCAAGACGAACACCACCGGAATTAGCATATTTAAGGATACCTTTTGAAATGTTGTTGGCAGCATACATAGCCATCATCTCACCGGATGTAACAATGTATATCTCCTGAGCTTTACCCTCACGAATAGGCATTGCGAAACCACCGCAAACAACGTCACCGAGAACGTCATATGAAACGAAATCGAGGTCTTCTTCGTATGCACCCTCTTCCTCAAGGAAGTTGATAGCGGTAATAACACCACGACCAGCACAGCCGACACCGGGTTCCGGACCGCCTGCCTCTACGCAGCGTATATCAAGATAACCGGCTTTGAGAACGTCATCAAGTTCAAGGTCTTCAACTGAGCCTGCTTCAGCAGCGAGCTCCATTATAGTTGATTGTGCTTTAGAGTGAAGTATAAGTCTTGTTGAGTCAGCTTTAGGGTCACAGCCGACGATCATTATTTTTTTGCCCATTTCTGCCATAGCAGCAAGTGTGTTCTGGGATGTTGTGGATTTACCGATACCACCTTTTCCATAAAATGCTATTTGTCTTAAAGCCATTGTGAGCCTCCTTTGATTATTGATGTCACGAACTATATAACAAGTTACATGCCAAAACATAAACCACTGATATCAAAGGATTGTCACTATTCATTGTAAGGTTTGGTAGTGTGTGTTGTTATGTCACAAACATGACAATTACGACAAAAGGCAGGTCTAAATCTATTTAAAAATAATTCTATGTTATCACACTTGCCGAATTATATATTTAAAGATAAGGATTACGAAATCAAATACGTGGCATCACTTTATCCAACAAAAAAAGACAAAGTTGCCGTATTTTTAAAAGAAAAATGTAAATCAGGTGAAATCAGCTATTCAACACATATGGAAGTTTACAACCTGATTAAAAAGGAACTTGGGCTCCCTCTCCCTTACTGAAACAAAATATCAGGCATCTGACAGTAAGTTTGTCCGGTGCCTGATTTAAAGCACAGAGGGTATTGTCCCTTTATTCAGAACAATAAATCTGTCGTCAAGTATATGTGCAAGAACAGAAATCACATCTGAAGGGCGCAGCCCGCCAAACCCGCAGCCCGGCAAAGGCATATAAACTTTATCCCACCCCTTATGATCTGCAAGATCCTTAAGCTCGTAAGCAGACCTTTCAACAAGCCTGATATCCGCCTGTGATGTCCAGGTCTCCTCCACAGGAAAGCTTATCAGGTTATCACCAAGGTAGTGCACATGGTTTCCGCTATCAACAATAAGCCTGCCTAGCTTTTCAGCAACCCAGCAGCAAACCCCGCCCACCTCTTTTGCATTACCCCTTCCGAGGTTTGCCTTACCGTCCTTTTTCACTGTGCCGTTTGTTGTTATAACAACAGGAAAAGCACCGAGAAAATCAATCAAATTAGCAGTTTCAAACTTCATCACTATACCTCACAGGAAGCTCAAGAAGCTTCTTCGTTTGTATTTTTATATCACTAATAACGTTCTGATCAACCTTTCTGAGCCATTTTCCGGGTATGCTGTCCATTCCGTAAAGAGCTCCGGCAAGCATTCCGGCAATAGCTCCGTTGGTATCAGCGTCCCCCCCCTGATTAACCACACGCAGGAGTGTTTCTTCAAAATCTGAACTGTCAGCAAAATGGTGCAAAACAGTTTTAAAAGTATCGACAATATACCCCGAGCTCTCACCTTTATACCTTGAGTATGAAAATTTCGGATGTATCTTGATCAGCTTATTTGCAATATTCAGAGCCTTAAGCTTGTCACCGGTGTCAAGCAATACCTTTACCATCTCTCCGAAACAGAGAGTAATGAGATCCGACTTGGCATTGTTATGGGTCAGATGGGATTGATGCAGAGTCATATCTTCGAAATAATCCCACTTTTTGAGACAATATATTATGACAGGGAGGTTCCGCATAGCCGCACCGTTCCCTGCTGACATTTCAGATTCATCAGAAATAGTTGTGCCGTTCAGCATATAATCCCTGATCCCCTTGCGTACCGTACTGCCTATATCCACAGGTTTTGACCGCATCCATGTTACAAAATGGTCACCAACAGATGAAAGACAGAAACCACCGGAGTCAATAATACTCTTTCCGAGGGCTAGGCTCATCTCAGTATCGTCTGTTACCCGTCCGGGTCTGAGGTGCAGCCAGCCGCCGCCTATTATTCTGTTGTGCACACCATAAGAAGCCTGTATCTCCCGCGGAGTCATAAACTCGGTGGTCGCTCCAAGTGCATCACCAATCGCAAGCCCGACATAACTTGCAGTAACATTCGGCTTTGTATCATTTTTCATTTGCAAACTCTGCCAACTTATTTCATTATTCACTATCATGAGCATCAAAAAGAAAACCATCAGTAAACTCAAAGATCTGAAAAGGTTTTACCACTACACAAATCTTATCAACATCCCCACAGGCATGTTCGTAAGCAACGAGTATAATATGAATGTGCTCCCCATAACCATAAGCGGAGTGTGGGAATACTATGCAGATATATTCAAAGCTATAAAAAAATCCAAAGACATTGAAGAGGCGGCCTACATTTTCACAGGATCTATGGATTCTCTCTTTTCCCTCTCTGAGAGACACAACGGGAAAAAAATGGGGAGCTACACCAGACTTCTCAAAGGGTGGCTCTTCGACTCTAACAGTATCGAGGGCGCTGTGATGAAAGGCTGGGTTGAAAGTCGCTTCGGAATAACGCCCTTCTTTCATAAAGATATTATTTATGATGTAAACTCTGAAGAATACTATGACTATATGGTTGAGAAGATGGACATGAGGCATAACAAAAACCTTATTTTTCATCAACTCGACCTCCTATACACTTACACTCAGGTGGTTCTGGAAACCTTCTATAAGGATACTCTGCCAAAAATCACACTTTACCGGGGGGTCAATGACCTTTCTGAGCACCTCGTTGTCAAAGACCTGCAGGATAAAAAAATATGCATCGAACAAAACTCTCTGGTATCCTTTACTTCCGACAGAGACATAGCTTCTCAGTTCGGAGACTATATACTCCAGTCATCAATTCCGTATACGAAAATAGTATTCTTTTCTGAAGTCCTGCCGAAGGTCAAATTTGTCGGCGAAAAGGAATACCTCGTCCTCGGTGGACGATACGACACGGAAGTAACCTATTACTAATACTTTTTTTTACACTCCTGTAAAAGTAATTCGGTCATTCGACTTGTTAAAAGCAAGCCTAATTCTCGCTACGCCGGATTTCATCCAAACAATTATACGTAGATTCCCACGGGTAAACCCGGGGGTTTATGCTTCGTTCATGCTTAACATATAGAGCGCAAAATACGTCACTACGAAGCCCGCAGGGCTGCGGCAGTCTCTGGACTCGTTAATCCTGCGATTGCTTCGTCATTACATTCCCCGCAATGACTTATAAGCTCTAAAGCTGTGATTAGCTCATTCATCCACGCATAAAACAGGAAAAAGGGATGACGCAGACTGATAACTGCGCCCCCCTCTCACTCTATTTCGGAACCTGACATATTTTACCATATTCTGCATCAACAGCAGAATCTCACGCTTGAAAGCTATCTTGCAGCAGTTTCAACCTTAACCCACGTCTCCGTTTCCTCGTCAATTAAGCAAAGAAATTTTAATTCCTATAAAATTTCTCAATCGCTGCGCCGAATAAAATACGGCTTCGCTCTCACTCTGCTGAAACCTCCAAAGGCAAAGCCTTCTTCGGTTCGCTCCGTGAAGCACATCCTGTGCTTAGCTTAACCAGCGGGATCACTTTGCAACAGTTTCAATCTTAACCCACGTCTCCGTTTCCTCATCAAAGTCCTCGACGACATCGAGTTCTGCTTCCCTGAAACCGATACGCCTGTTCGAATCCATAAAATGGACGACGTACACAGGTTCGAAAAGAAAATCCTGAATATCGCAGATAAACCCTTCAAGACCAACATAAGCGATCTCTTCCCCTCTGCTGCAACCAGCACAAGTTCCGTCATCCCTTATAATTTTATTAACTTTGACGAGCTGATTTATTTTCAGCTTCATAATTTATGCCTCCAGTGGTTCGTGTGTTAAACATCCTTTAGGGCATGCCTTTGAGCAGGCACGGCAGCCTATGCAGTTGCCATCATTTGTCACCTGCATGATCATTCTCGCGTCATCCTCTTCTTCTATTTCATATGGTCCGAGACAGCCGTATGCGCAGGATTTAAAACAGCGGGCACAGCCTATGCAGACCTCTTTATCAATGCTTGAAACGAATTGTGGTGTCCATGATGAACCGTTCTTTTTTATTCCTGTTACAAATGCCATAATTAACACTCCTTCATTTTTCACTTTTAATAAGCAATGACTGTGCCGTTTTCTTATATCTCCTATTACCAATGACTTACAGAACAGATATTTCCTTTGTGTAATTATCAATACAATACAATGTTAAAAACGTAACATAGATTCCCACAGGTAAACCCGTGGTTCTATTTCTTCGCACGTGCTTAACACACGAATTCATATGCCAAACACGTCACTGCGAAGCCCGCAGGGCTGTGGCAGTCTCTGGACTCATTAGTTAATCCTGAGATTGTTTCGTCATTACATCCCTCGCAATGGCTTATAAGCTCTTAAACTGTTATCAGCTCATTCATACAAGCATAAATGCGTGGTGTTCTGTCTTCGATTGCATAAAATACGGCTCGGAATTCAGGCATAAATGGTTAAAAAGTAAGCTGTTCTTGATGAAAAGTTAACCACGTGTTTTATTTCTCCTGCATTGAGCCTGCCTGTTTTCTAAAGAAGTAAACTCTGCAATGCACTTTCTAAGCTTTATTACACAGGGAAGCCTAAAGCATTAATTTATGTAGGCAAAGACAGCTTGGGTGGCACAAACATTGCTCACACTTATATATGATGAACGCAAACTATTACAAAACAGCACTAAACACTATTTATGAAATCAGCGTGATACTGAACAGTTCGAACATGATTCAACACTCGCTTTACCGCTCGCTGCTGCAGATGTCTGATACCCTGTCTATGGAACGCGGACTTATACTGCTCCACGATAAAGACACAAATGAGCTTTTCGTAGAGGCATCCATTGGACTTGATAACGATGAAGGGCCTGTTAAAAATATGCGGTATAAAGCCGATGAAGGTGTCGTGGGTAAGGTTTTCAAATACGGCATCCCTATTCTGATACCTGATGTTCAGAAAGAGCCAATGTTTCTCAACAAGCTCGGACGTAACGCCAAAAAAGAAGAGATCAGTTTCATTGCTGTACCTATAAAGCACCAGAACCAGACATACGGTGTTCTAGCTGTGGATAAAGTTGTGTCGAAGATGTACAGCATCACAACTGATGTTGATATCCTGAAAATGATAGCTACCCTAATGGCATCTTTTCTTCATAAAGTTCAGTTTTTTACAAGCGAAATGGAAGCGATCCAACAGGAAAAAAGCCGCATCGAAGAGGAAAAACTTAAGCTTATAGGTGAAGTTACTCAAAAATACCAATACGAAGGGCTGGTCGGCTCCGGCAGACTCATGCGTAAAGTTCTGGATAAAGTTCAAATGGTAACAGCATCAGATTCTGCTGTATTAATAAGAGGCGAAAGCGGAACAGGAAAAGAGGTTGTCGCAAAAACCATCCACTACAACAGCAACAGAAGAAAAAAACCTTTTGTCGCAGTCAACTGCGCAGCCATCCCCGGTGAGCTTATCGAAAGTGAACTCTTCGGGTATTCCAAAGGGGCATTCACTGGTGCAGCAGGTGAAAAGAAAGGTAAATTTGAACAAGCTGACGGAGGAACCATATTTCTTGACGAAATCGGCGACATGCCAATGGAAGCCCAAAGCAAACTACTCCGTGTCCTTCAGGACAAAGTTGTTGAGAAGCTCGGCGGAACAAAGCCTGTTCAGGTGGATGTTCGCATCCTCGCCGCTACAAATAAAAATCTGGAAGCTGCTGTTCAGTCCGGTGAGTTCAGGCTTGACCTGTACTACAGACTTAACGTTTTCGCGATATTCCTCCCACCTCTGCGCAAGCGGAAAGAGGACATTCCTGAAATTGCCCAGCATATACTCAAAAATCTGAGCAAGCGCTATAACAAAAACTATACGATTTCTCCGGAAGCAGTAACAGCTCTCATGAACTGCAATTATCCGGGTAATATCAGAGAACTCGAAAACTGTCTCGAAAGATCCGCTTTCACAGCCGGCGGCGGAGAGATCAAGACTAAGCACATATCCTGCATGCGTGGCGAAATGTGCATGTCTCACTTCATGGAAGAACAGCTTTCAGGTTCATCCACGGCCATTACTCCTCAAACAGGAGGGATACCGGACAATGACTACAGTGAAGCAGACAACGAGCTTATATCCGGCAATATGGATGAAAGAGAACGTGTTGTTCAGGCTCTTGAAAAAGCAGGATGGGTACAGGCGAAAGCAGCAAGAATGCTCGACATGACGGTACGTCAGATGAACTACCGGATAAAAAAGTTCAACATAAAAGTCAAAAAAATATAATTTCCCACTGCCATCATTTTATTGTGGATTTTCTGAGCAGGTAAGCTAAAATTCATGAATCAAATAATATACAGAGGGCAGTCATGAAGAAACTATTGCTTTTAATAATCTCATTCACACTCCTAACCACAGCAGCATTTGCAAAAGATACATTAGTTGTGCTTAAAACTAATCAGGGGGACATAACAATAAAACTGCTTCCGCTTGTCGCACCTAAAGCTGTAGAGAACTTTACAACTCACGTTAAAAACGGTTATTACAACGGAATAGCTTTCCACAGAGTCATCAGGGGCTTTATGGTTCAGGGTGGAGACCCCACAGAAACAGGGATGGGTGGTAAATCTATATGGGGTAAGCCTTTTGAAGATGAGTTCAACCCAAACTATAAGTTTGATAAGCCCGGGGTACTCGCCATGGCAAACTCAGGTAAAAACACCAACGGAAGCCAGTTCTTTATAACTGTAGAAAAAACTCCGTGGCTTAACTTTAAACACACAATATTCGGGTATGTTGTTGACGGATATGACATTGTTGAAAAAATCTCAAATGTGAAAGTTGACGGAAACAGCAGACCATATGACGACCAGATTCTTGTAAAAGCATACATAAAAAAATAATACGGAGAGAGTTAAATGACTAAACCAAAAGACCAGTTTGTTACTCTGGAAACCACCCAAGGGAATATAATTGTCAAACTTTTCCCTGAAGTCGCACCTAAAGCAGTTGAAAACTTTACAACTCATGTTGCAAACGGCTATTACGACGGTATAATCTTCCACAGAATCATCGAAGGCTTTATGATACAGGGCGGAGACCCCACAGGCACAGGCAGAGGCGGGGAATCAATATGGGGCAGACCTTTCGAGGATGAATTTCACGAAGATTTTGAATTCGATGTTCCGGGACTTCTCGCAATGGCAAATGCAGGACCACGCACTAACGGAAGCCAGTTCTTCATAACCACCGCCCCCACTGACTGGCTTAACAACAGACATACAATCTTCGGCAAAGTTGTAGACGGTATGGATGTTGTTAAAAAACTTGAGCAGGTCGAAACAGATATGATGGACAGACCTGTTGAGCAACAAGCTATAAAAAAAGCTAAAATACGCAAGACACCGCCTAAAAAGAAATAATCGGTATCAAACCTGACAGTTTGTTCGCGTCATTGTGAATTGTTTCCGTCATTGCGAGCGAAGTTAAGCAATCTTATAGCGTCAGTAACATCACAGCAGACAAGATTGCTTCGTCATGTTATTCCTCGCAAAGACACTCTTCACGTCATTGCGAATTGTTTCCGTCATTGCGAGCGAAGTTAAGCAATCTTACAACGTCAGTAACATCACAACGGATAAGATTGCTTCGTCATGTTATTCCTCGCAAAGACACTCTTTCCGTCATTGCGAACTGTTTCCGTCATTGCGAACGAAGTGAAGCAATCTTATGGCGTCAGTAACATCACAGCAGACAAGATTGCTTCGTCATGTTATTCCTCGCAAAGACAATCTTCACGTCATTGCGAATTGTTTCCGTCATTGCGAACGAAGTGAAGCAATCTTACAACCTCAGCAACATAACAGCAGACAAGATTGCTTCGTCATGTTATTCCTCTCAATGACAATGTCCCAGTCATTGAGAATCAGAAAGGCTTGGAAGATATCAAAACATAGGCATAGAAAAGTGTGCCCACCCTTCAAGAATTACCGTCAGTGACACAACAGACACAATAACCCATAAGAGAACAGACATAACAAGGGGTTTCATGCCTATCTTCTTCAGTTCTGAGACTGTCAGCCCCGCACCAATCAGAAAAAGAGTAAACACCATCATGCGTTTCCCTATGAAAGCCATCTGCATAAAGTAGTCATCATAAGCAGGCATATAAGATCTCAGCATGGCGGCAAGCAGGAAAAACAGCAGAAACCAAGGAAACTTAGCCTTATTCTCTGAGTTATTAATCTTTGCTCCGGCAAAAGCAAGTGGAAGAATCCACAGTGCTCTTGTCAGCTTGACAGTAGTTCCCACAGCAAGAGCCTGCATACCGTATATAGATGCCGCCCCCACAACACTGCTGGTGTCGTGTATGGCAAGTGCGCTCCAGAGACCGAAATCGTTTTGCGACATGTTAAGCATATGACCAACATGAGGAAAGATAATGAGCGCCAGCCCGTTCAGCAGGAAAACAACTGCCATAGCAACAGCAGTATGCATTTCCGATGCTCCGATGGCTGGGGACATGGCAGCAATAGCACTGCCTCCGCATATAGCGGTTCCTGATGACAATAGAATTGAAAGATCACGCTCCACAGAAAACAGCTTCCCGAGGATATAGCCTACAAACATAGTAGCTGAAATACTTATCATTGTTATCCATATAGAGGCATATCCAACTTTCAGAACGACATTGATCTGAAGACCGAACCCCAGCATAACTATAGCCAGCTGAAGAATTTTTTTAGCAAGATTTCCGGTTTTTTTTCTGACTGGGTTGCCCAGTGTCATGCTTATCGCTGCACCAACACAAAGAGCAACAGCCGGAGATTTGCTGAAAACTGAAATGATAATCGCAACTAGAACCCACAGGTAGAAATTGCTTAACAAATTCTGCATAATTTCACCTATATTAAAATAATAAATAGTTCCGATAGATTATCACTTTAATATCATTCGTCAATAACTAATCCCGACAAAATTTCTTTTGCAAAATTTGAGCATTCATCCGTAGATATCTCATCCCTAAGCCTTTTCCGTTCTGCCTTCTGCTCTGGTGTTAGTCCTCTGGCTTTGTAAAAACGCTCAAGCCCGTTCTTATCCTCGTCTGAAAGAGTTAAAAAATCCATTCGCCCATGCAAAACAGCCTTAGTAAAAGGCTTCACCGGATATTTGTCAAAAATATAAACACCACCGCTCATCCGCCCGTTTCTCTCAACGGGTTCCGTACGCATGGCTACGCCGAAAACTGCTACTCTGACCTTTGCCAATGCAAACACATTGTCTGCAATAAAATCTTCCATATCCGGCAGCAGTCGATTAGCATAAACTCCTGAGCCGAGTATATAAGCATCAAAACCACTCAGGATTGCAACACGTGCTTCTGTAAGCTCAACGTAACAGCCCTCTTCTCTTAAAGCTTCTGCTATGTGCCAGCTGACTTCTTTTGCAGCCCCGTATCTGCTGGCGTAAATAATATTGATTCTAAACATTTGACACCATTTTTACATTAATATATTTATATTTCCAAGTTTATCACCGATAATCATAATATGATAAATAAACTAAGAAAAACAACCATTGGCGGAACTGAAGTTGCGCATTCATCAGCTTTCACAGACGAAGAACTCAGGATGGCATTCGTATATCTTTACAGACTGCAATCTCTGAGATATGACCAGCAAACATCCAGCAGCGGGAAAGTTAATTACTCAATTATGCCGTCAGAAGCAGACGACTCTGTATGGCTTTTTATCAGCCTGAACGATGATATCCCTGTGTGTATAACACCCGAGTTCGAACTTGCCCAGATGATATCCATGGCAAAAACTGCCCTTGTGGTTACAGAAACACTTAAAAACCTCAGGATGGAAAATATCGCTATATAGCTGTTGTCTGTTTTGCAAAAAATCTCTAATATCTCCTGATGAATCCACTATCAGCCAACACTGTTTCTGTTATTCTCTCATCTGCGGGGCTTAAGGCCGTGCGCAGAAATCATCCGTGGCTTTACAGCAAAGGAATTGAAAAGATAAACAGACAGGGGAATTCCGGTGATATAGCCGTTCTCTACGACAACAAAAGAAAATTCGCCGGTATTGGTCTCCTTGATATCCACTCACCAATCATGGTTCGCGTGCTCCACTCAGGAAAACCTATAACCCTGAGCAAAGAGTGGCTGTCAGAAAAGATATCTGAAAGTATAGTCCGCAGAGCATCCCTGATAAATGATAGTTCAACAACAGGTTATAGGCTGGTCAACGGTGAAAACGATCAACTGGCGGGGATAGTGGCAGACATTTACGAAAACACACTTGTCATTAAGCTGGACTCCACATGCTGGCTGCCTCACCTTGACAAACTGACTAATATATTTATCTCTCTGGTTCACCCTGAGCGGATTGTGCTCCGAATGAGCAGGTCTGTTAAAGAGTTCTCAGAAATAGCTGACGGCACAGTCATATTCGGTACAAAAATCAATCAGCCGATCACATTCACTGAAAACAATATACAGTTTTACACCGACCCGGCTGAAGGTCAGAAAACAGGTTTCTTTCTCGACCAGCGTAATAATAGACTAATAGCGGGAAAACTTTCAAAAGGACTTAACGTCCTAAATGTATTTGCCTATACAGGTGGATTCTCCCTTTACGCCGCAGCCGGAGGAGCAAAAAGTGTTGCAAGCCTTGACATATCCAAACCAGCACTCGAAGCTTGCGGAGACAACTTCCGTCTGAACGGATTCCGGACACCACACAGGCTTATCTGCGGTGACGCTTTCGAAGAGATGGAAAAGCTACGCAAAAACGGTGAAAAGTTCGGGATGGTAATAGTAGATCCGCCATCATTTGCCAGAAAACAATCCGATGTTAACGGCGCATTTAAAGCGTATGAAAAAGTTAACAGAATAGCTGTCAACCTGATAGAAAAAGGCGGGATACTTGCTGCGGCGTCATGTTCTGCCAGAGTATCAGCCGAAGAATTCTTTAATATTGTTCTGAAAGTATGCAGAGCCTCCGGCAGAAAATTCAGCGAGCTTGAGCGAACTGGTCATGCCATAGACCACACAGCCGGCTTCGATGAAGGCTCATATCTTAAATGCATATTTGTACGTTTTGACTAATCCTCCAGCATAAGGGCAAGATCCTCAATATCCTGCTTGCCGTACTCGTAATCCAGCACTTTCCCCTCTTTGCTGAAAACAACCGTCAGCGGTACAGCGTCTATCCGCTGGAGCTTGTCATAAACATCCTGCTCCGCTATAAAAAACCTGAAAGGCATCTTCTGCTTTTTTACAAAATTCACCGCTGCACGCCTGTCGTTTCTTTTAGTGAGTCCTATTATCTGAAGATTATTATTTGTAGCAAACTGAGGATTATTACGCAGTATTTTCAGCTCACGAATACAGAAAGGACACCACGGAGCCCAAAAAACCACCATTGTTTTAGCATCATGAGCTCTGACCTCCTTCAAAAGTCCATCCAAATCAACAGCAGGCATATCATCTGCAAAAGCTGAGAATGCAAATAAAGTGATAAATACAAGGGCAATCAAGCGCATAAGGACTCCTGAATAAATAATAGAAAGCCATACATGATTAAGATAATACTACTATTCTTTGCAGTCAATAGTGACTGTGACTGCTGACACAATTTGAAAGTTGCATTGACTGGCACCAAAAATACAATGATACTATAGAATAAACTTTAAAAGATGGTGAGCAATGAGTGAGCATATCCTTCAAAACCTTATACTTACGGAAAACGGCAGATGGGTTGACATGAAAGACATTATCCCTGAAGAAGACAGCGGATACATGTTTCACTGGATACACTTACACAGAGAGAGTCTCGGCACCCAGAAATGGCTTTTCCAGCAGGACATAGACGAACTGATAATAGAAAGCCTCACTGACGAGGATACAAGACCGAGAACAACAGTGTTCCCTGACGGTATTTTGCTAAATATGCGCGCTGTGAATGTCAGCAAAGGGGAACAGCCCTATGAAATGCTGTCTATGCGCATATTTATGCAAAAGAACAGAATCATCTCGACATCTCTCAAGAACATTCACGTCATAAAAGATATCCTTGAGGTTATAAACGGTCATTCACCTCCTGAAAGCAAAGGCGATTTTCTGGCTTATGTGATAGAGCTGATTACAGACAGAATAGAGGCATACATAGCAGAGAAAAAGGACTGGATTTTCGACTTTGAATGCCACGTCATTGACCATACAGCACTGGGGAAACAAAATGTTATCTCTGATATCAGACGTTCATCTGTTACATACACCAGATACCTATCGCCTCAGAAGGACGCTCTGGTTAAGCTGATCAGCCTGAAAGAAAACATATTTAATGAGGATGACCGTGCCGCTGTGGTTGAGTGCATAAACAACACCAGCAGGTACCTTGAAGATCTTGAAGCAATAACAAACAGGTGTCACATTATAAAAGATGACCTGAACGCCGTTGCCGCAGAAAAAATGAACAAAAACATGTATCTTCTGTCTATAATGACAGCAGTTTTCCTCCCTCTCAGCTTCCTTACAGGGCTTCTGGGGGTTAATCTGGGCGGAATCCCCGGAGCCGGCAGTTCCGAAGGTTTCACTATATTCAGTATCATTTTAGCAGTGGTACTTGTAACACAAATCATTATATTGAAAATATCAAAAAGATTCTGAAAAGGAGAAACGAAATTGAAAGCAAAGTATATACACACCAACATAAACGTCTTCGACCTTGAAAAAAGTCTGAAATTCTACGAAGACGCTCTAGGTTTAAAAGAAAAAAGGAGATACGAACAGGAAGAAGGGAAATTCATACTGGTCTACCTGACAGACGGGCAGTCTGATATGGAGATAGAGCTTACATGGCTTCGTGACAGAAAAGAACCGTATAACCTTGGCGATAACGAAATTCACCTTGCTTTTCGCGTGGATGATTTTGACGGTTTTTATGAACGCCACAAAGAGATGGGATGCATCTGTTACGAAAATAAACCTATGGGACTATACTTCATAAACGACCCTGACGGCTGGTGGCTTGAAGTTGTTCCTGCTGACAAACATTAAACAACTCTGGAGTATTACATAGACCCTAGTCAAAAGCTTAAGCTGTATGAAATCAGAAATATAAAGGGAGCTCGTCTCCCTTTTTTACTTAACAAATTATATTAAGAAACCTGCTGACTCGCAAAACCAACTGACAATACAGACCGGTATATTATCTTTATGGCATAAACATCCGCTGCGTTGTCTATAAAGAAACACAGTACAATTGAATCATCTCAAGCATATAGTTTAATATAAATTAACATTCTAACCAGACAATATCAAAAAAGGCTTTACACTCTATAAGCTTATGAAATATAACTCATAAACGGATCTAAACTTAATATTAAAATATCTTATATTATTAGTTAATTAATCACCACACTTAAAGAAACAATAAAGGTCTTTTTTGGCTGATATTTATCGTTTTTTTGATTGAAAAAAAAATTAATTTGCATATGATAATTTGATGATGAAAGAAATACCCAATTGCTTCATAAAGACATACACCGATACACCTGAGAAAGTTATTATAATGTCAGACAATCTGAATGTCCTCTGGATAAACAGAAATCTACAAAATATCTTAGACTCAGCCCTACCTGCACAAAAAGAGATACAGGAATTATATTTTGACGAGCTTCTCAGGTATTATCTGCATGAAGACGAGTTTATAATTCATGAAATAATAAACGGGATAAAAAAGTTTTCATCAAACAAACAGTCCTGCTTTACGTATGAATTCCCACTGTATAACGACACAGAATCTCTCTGGCTTATGCTGACAGCCTGCGCCGCGGAGGACGCAGACTCCGGCTCAAAACACATAATAGCCAAAATCTATGACATCACTAAACTATACAAAGAAAGAAAAATCAGTAAGCGAAAAGAAGATAACGAAATAGTTAAGCAGATTATCGTTGAATCTATGCACACATGGAGGCAGCCCCTGAACAGCATATCACTATTCACTCAGGATCTGCGTGAGCAGTTCGACGACGACACACTAACTAAATATTATATGAATTTTTCAACCAGACAGATTTTTAACGAGATCAGACGTTTGTCAGAATCCATAGATGAGATGGCGGTCTTTTACTCAAACGAAACAGACGAAGACATCATCAATGTTGCAGAATCCATGTTCTCTAATGTTCAGCAAATCGATGGTCTTCTGAGTGAAACAAACACTTTTATCAGCCTTAACTGTCATGCCCTAGGCGACTTGCCATCTGAAAATTTCATAGATATCACTGATAATTTCAGGATCAGATGCGGAACTGGAACAAAAAAATGTTTCCACGGCTGCAATAAGGGCAATATCGTGATATATGGCGACAAACATCAGTATGATTATATTATAAGATCCATAATGACCATTGGAACAAAGCAGGACACTGCAAAAAAAGAGATAGAATTCGAACATGTGATATGTGACGATACACTAAAAATTATTATACATTACAAAAACCTTGTATCTCCTGATGTGGAAAAATTAGCACTCCTGAAAAAAATGTTCAAAAATAATTATAAAGGGAACATAAGCTACCAGCAGGCGGATAAAGGAGTTGATATCATTATCAGCATAACCGAGTTTAATGCAAAAAATCCTCTGTAATGATAATATATTATAACATTACGAAAGTGTCTTCCACTCTTGATACAACCAATAGATTCCCACTGGTAAACCCTTATTTCTATTGCTTCGCATGTGCTTAACACGCTAAGTTATAACTTCGTTGTCATAACTAAAGCATATGCAAAATACGTCACTGAGAAGCCCGCAGGGCTGTGGCAGTCTCTGGACTCAATTAATCCTGAGATTGCTTCGTCATTACATTTCTCGCAACGATTCATAAGCTCTAAAGCTGTGATTAGCTCATTCATACACGCATAAATGCGTGGTGTTCTGTCTTCGACATCATAAAAATCAGTTATCTCTGTATAATTTTCTCATCAGCGACAAAAGAAGTTCTTTCTCCTCCTGAGTGTAGACAGAAAAGATATTCTCAATATTTCTCAGGTGCGTAGGGAAAAAATCATCCATAAATTCCTCCCCCTTCTGAGTCAACGTTATCAATTTCGACCTTTTGTCGCTTTCGTGAACTTCAGATTTAAGAAAACCGTCTTTAATTAGATTAGTAACAACAAGCGAAATATTCCCGATAGTAGAAAGTGTGTTTTCTATGATGCTATTGACTGTCATCGGGGCAAAATGATAAACAACAACGAGTACTTCAAACTGAGAGAATGTAACCCCGGCTTCATTTATCTTAACAGATTCTTTTTTACGCATTGCCTTCATGCCGTTATATACCGCACGAACAAGACGCATATTTAAAAGCTCATGCTCATCATATTTTTTCTTCATAACAACTGCTCGACAGATGTTATATACTTATTAACTTTGAACTTTGATTTGCATCCGTTAAAGTTCATATAGCGGATCTTGCCAAAAACAGGACGTTCAAACCATGCTCTGTCATGAACACCGCAAACAGACCACGCAACCCCTGTATAGCCGTTCGGGTCACGACCGTCCAGAGAATATCTATCATTCAGCGAGAGTGCAGTTTCAAAGGCAGTTTCAACATCCGGAGTCCACTCAAGCATCTTTTTAGCCCAATACATCCGCATATATCCGTGCATCTTCCCTTTTATAGCCATCTCCTTCTGGGCAGCGTTCCATAAAGGGTCATGAGTTTTTGCCTGCTCAAACTCATCATATCCATATATATACTCTCTGGAGTCATCCCTATGTTCTTCGATAGTCTTTTTTGCCCAGCTATGAGCACCTTCCACTGAGTCATAATGATCATTATAAAAACAGTAATTTTCAGCGAGTTCCCGCCGGACTACGAGCTCCTCTTTAAACGCTCTGATATCTTCATCAGCCCAAAATGCTTCACCGGCATCCAGAGCGCACCTCTGTGCGGAAATATTGCCGAAATGCAGATAAGGGGACAAGTTGGACTGATGATCAATGGTCGGGTCATTTCGTTTTATATTGTATCCATTTAAAGAACCGGTAACGAAATTATGTAATGCCTCGTCTGCTGCCCTGATACCTGCAGGATAGAAATTGTTAGGTATGCCAAACGAGTTAATAACACGTTCCCAGTCTATATGAGCAGTATGCCCTTTCCATTTATATCTTTGCTGTTTTAGCTTCGGAAATTCCACCAGAAACTGACTTAAAAGCCCGTTTATCTTTGGTCTGATGGTTCTTGCCGCGAACTCTTCCTTGTGGCTTGCTATTCTGCATGGAACAATATTATGGGCATCAACTTCGATGAGGGGCACGTTTATTACTTCAGCGAGCTCAAGCTTCATCTTACGGTTAAATTTTAAGGGGGAAAAATCTGTAACAACGGCACCGGCTCCAACCTGACGGATAAACTTTGATAATTCGTCCACGGGATTGCCGCTGATCATGAAAAAAGGGATTTTAAGATATTCCAGTTCAAGGTCTATTTCACAAAGACCTTCCATCATGAAACGAAAATGCTGATTACGTGCCGAAGGATAATCAGGTATGAGACAAAACACTACAGCCATAGGTGACTGCCTGCTCTCTGCAAGCTCCATAGCTTTGATCAGAGCCCAGTTGTCACGCACACGTTGGTCTCTGTTCATCCAGTAGATAACAGGACCGCCAAAATACGTTACATCTTTGTTTATCTGATACTCACGCCTGATATCTGTCATTCATCACTTACCTGTTGTATAAATATATCAGATAACAGACAAATTGAAAGACTATATAATCAGCGAAAGACCGATTAGCCACATAACAGTACCCACAGAGCCATCCAGAAGTTTCCATGTGACCGGTTTTCTGAAAATACCCTGAAGCTTTGTCCCTGCAACAGCAAGCAAGTAAAACCATATAACCGAAGACAGACAAGCCCCAATGGCAAACATCAGCCTGTTATACGATTCGAACTGAGCGGAAATACCACCCATGAGCACAATTGTATCTATGTACACGTGAGGATTCAACACTGTCACGGCAAGAGTTGTTACTATAACTTTCTTGAGACTGTCATCAGTCTGCTCCAGAAGGTTCATGGTATTCTTGCGAAAAGCTGACCTAAAGGACATGAGACCGTAAAAGAAGAGAAATGAAGCTCCGCCCCATGCGGCAATCTTCATAAGAAGAGGACTACCGTTAAGGAAAGTACCTACACCAGCCACACCTACAGATATAAATAACACATCAAATATTGCACATATGACGGCTATCGTTACATAATGGTTACGCCGAACGCTCTGGGTCAGCAGATATGCATTCTGTGCCCCAATGGCTATTATAAGCCCTGCGCTGGTTCCCATCCCTGTTAAGAATGCTGTGTGGTACATTTCCCCTCCGGTGTTGTTGTTGTTACTCTGATGGGAAGATACCTGTTCTATCATCAAAAGTAAAATTAATTGTTTTTATATTATATAAATTTTGCTAATATATGCATATGTATGATTATAAGTTGCTGGAAGCATTTACAGCCGTAGTTGAAAACAAAGGATTTGAAAGAGCGTCTCTGGTTCTCCATCTGACACAATCCGCAGTCTCCCAGCGTGTCCGTCAGCTCGAAGAAGCAGTTGGTCAAATACTTCTCGTACGCTCAAACCCTCCTGTACCAACAGACGCAGGGAAAAACATCATCTCACATTTTAAAAAAGTTGAACTACTTGAGGTGGAGCTCGACAACAGCTTATTACATAAAGAAGTGTCAGGTTTTACAACTGTTTCTGTCAGTCTGAACGCTGACAGCCTCTGCACATGGTTTCTGGACGCAGTCGAAAAAGCGGTGAAAAAGAACAGAATATTACTTAAGCTCTATGTTGATGATCAGGATGAAACGCACCGTATGATGAAAGACGGCGAAGTATCAGCCTGTATCAGCACTCGTGACAAACCGTTTCAGTCATGCTCATGCAGCCTGATAGGAACCATGTCTTATAAGATGTTCTGCTCACCTGAAATATATGAAAAACATTTTAAAAACGGCTTTGATATTAATACATTAAAGGAAGTTCCAGTTATCATTTATAATGAAAAAGACACACTGCACAAACAGATGTTCACCAACGCATTTAAGACCCAGCCGTCAGACTTCCCCTACATGCACATACCCGACGTTAATAAATATAAAGATGCCATAGCCAACAGCTTTGGTATAGGTATGATGACGGTAATGCAGTGCAGAGAATTTCTTGATAACGGTACACTTAGAGATGCATTTTACCCTCACACAGTACAAACCCCGCTCTATTGGCATAGGTGGAACATCACATCCCTTTCGCTGGATGCACTGACAAATTCAATATTAAAGAAAAACATGCTTATTTAGTTTTTTCACTTATGTTTACATGGTTACGAATTGTTTTGAAATAAAATTCTTATTAGATATAATGCATTATTATTATGGAGGAGTCCGCAAATATGAACATTCACGACATCATCAAAAAAGCCCGTGACGGGGAACAATTTACCAAGGGAGAAGTTATCGAAATGCTCTCCTACCCCACAACATCGGCAGAAACTGCACTGATAATGGGAGAAGCAGGAAGAGTCTCCAGAGAGTTAACGAATAATACAGCAGAGGTGCACGGTCAGTTTGCTCTAAACCTAGCCCCCTGCCCTGTAAACTGCGAGTTCTGCTCTTTTGCTTCTCAATACGGTATTTTTAAAGATCCGATAGAACTCAGCGTTGAGGAGTGTATTGCTTACGCTAGACAATTCGACGAAACACCTGAAAATACATCCGTTTTCCTAATGACGACAGCAAACTACGATTTTGGAAAATTCCTTGAAATTGCAAAAGAAGTTAAATCAATAATGAAAAATGGCTCGTACATGGTGGCAAACGTGGGGGACATGTCAGAAAAACGTACACGCCAGATGAAAGATGCAGGCTTTCACGGTGTTTATCATGCGATCCGCATGGGTGAAGGCAGCACAACAAAAGTATCTATCAATCAACGCATGAAATCTGTCCGCAATTTTCAGGATGCGGGGCTGGTAGTGGGGACATGTGTAGAGCCTATAGGTCCGGAACACACTAACGAGCAGATAGCAGAACACATACTTCTTGCGGCGTCCTTTGATCCCGCCTTCAGCGGTGCCATGCGCAGGATAACTATCCCAGGCTCAGACCTTGAAAATTACGGAATGATATCAGAACTCCGCATAGCGCAAATAGTTGCCGTAACAAGACTTGCAACCCCACGCAGTGTCATAGGAAACTGTACACATGAACCAAACGTAATCGGAGCATACGCCGGAGCTAACCTTTTCTGGGCAGAAAGCGGCGGTAACCCGAGAGATACAAAAGAGAAGACAGAAGAAGGAAGGGGCTTGTCTGTGGGCGATTGTGCTGTTATATTTAAGGAAGCTGACTGGAATGTACACACAGGCAGTTCCAATTATTTTAATAAGAAACACGCTGTACTAGCTCAGCCTGAATAGGACTTGAAATGCTTGAAACAGATCAGATTCTACTTTTTGCATCCACAGCGGTTCTGCTTGCTATGGCTCCGGGACCTGACATTATTTATGTTATAACCAGAGGGGTGACTCAGGGGCGGGCTTCAGCAATGGCTGCTGCGGCAGGTTTCTCACTAGGAAATATAGCACACACCCTATTTGCGATAATAGGCATCTCAGCTATCATAAAAGCATCGGCATTTGCCTTTACGCTGATTAAAATTGCGGGTGCAGTATATCTGATCTATATTGGTATTAAAATATTCAGAAGCGGTTCTGCAAAGGCAGGCAGGGATAATAAACTGCTTGCCCCTAAGACCGTTTTCATACAGAGCGTCACAGCTAATATGCTGAATCCAAAAGTTGCTATATTCTTCATAGCTCTCTTCCCACAGTTCATACGCACTCAAAACGGGCACGAATCAATACAGATGGCTCTTCTGGGGGTGGTCTTCATCATATGTACTTTTTTTGTTTTCTCCGCCTGTGCTCTCTTTTCAGGGCAGATTGGCGAAGTTCTTAAAAGTAAAAATAACAGCTCCGGCTTGCTCAACAAACTGGCAGGGACAGTTCTTATGGGGCTGGGAGTGGCACTTGCACTCAGCAAGAGGTGAAAATTGGCTCCGGTAACAACACACAGCCTTAACAAACACCACGCTCACCTTATCTTAACAGACCAGAGATATTACAGCTTTCCGAAGCACTATCACGAAACATATTCCGTTGCGATTCTCACGGACGGATTAAAACATTTCAGAGCCGGCAGAACAGAATGCACACTCCATTGCGCAAATCTGGTCACAATGAACCCATGTGAAATTCACTCAGGAGAAAGTCTCACAGAGGAAGGATGGCAGCAGATTGTGCTTTTATTCGACGAGAACTCCGCAGACAAATTCGCAGAAGAGAACGGACTGGACAAGCTCATATTCAGCAAGACAGAAAAAGATGATGCTTTTCTTAGAAACAGACTGATAAAAACCTACAGAGACGCAGTCGATTCTGAGACAGAAATGGAGAAAGAGCACAGCTTTGAAACTATCATGGGACTGCTATTTTATAAAGAGAACGCTGCGGACATACCTGTATATCATAATATTTCGGGGATACAGCGAGCTGTTGAAGCTATGACTGACGAACCTCAGCAAAAACATAACCTTAACGAACTCGCACATAAGGCAGGGATGAGCAAATACCATTTCCTGCGCTCTTTCAGAAAAACTGTAGGGCTAACACCTCATGCTTATCTGAACATGCTTCGGATCGAACGTGCCCGCAGAATACTGCTGACTACAGACAATAACATTGCAGACATAGCCGCAGGATGCGGATTTTCTGATCAGGCACATTTCACCCGTGCATACAAAAAGATATACGGAACACCGCCCGGTTCTATAATCAGAAAATAGCAATTTTATTCAATATTTTTTTCTTTTTCCGCTATAATCTTTCACTATGACAAATTTCGAATCATTCAGAAAAGGCATGATAATGGGGTTGCCTCTGGCTGTGGGGGTTGGTACATACGGTGTTGTCTACGGAATACTCACGCAAAATGTTTTGACCACACCGGAAACAATACTGTCGTGTCTGATAGTTTATGCCGGTGTTTCACAGATACTCGCACTCGACCTGTGGCAGCACCCTCTTCCTGTTTATATGATCATTTTATCAACATTTATAATAAACTTACGACACATGCTCATGTCTGCATCTGTCTACCCTTACGCCTTAAATGAAAACAGATGGCTGTCTTATTTTACAATGTTCTTTATGGTTGACGAGGGGTGGGCACTTTCTATGGGCGAGTTCAGGAAGGGGACTGCGCGTATCGGCTTTCTTCTGGGAACTGGGGTCATTAATTACATATTCTGGGTAACTGCGGCGATGGCAGGCAGGACAATGGGCGCTCTAATACCCTCGCCGGAAGCAATAGGCATAGATTTCACTCTTACAGCAGTATTTCTGACTATTGGTGCAGGCAGTTTCCGAGGCAGGAAAGATATACCGATAATACTGACAGCCTTTATATTTGCCGTGATTACATATCAGTTTGTCGGTGGTAAATGGTACATTCTTGCAGGTGGTATTGCAGGAGGATTAGCGGGGTGGTTGTCTTATGACCGCAGTTAGCTTTCTCACTATCCTCGGCATGTGCATAGCAACATATGTCACACGTATGTCAGGCTTTTACATAGCAAGCCGCTTTGAAATGACTCCCAGATTTAAGACCGCTCTTGCAGGTGTGCCTATCGCAATCATTGTTTCAATCATCGCCCCATCTATAATTGAAGGGGGAGTTCCCGAATATCTCGCCTCTGCTGTGGTTCTTATATTCGCTTTAAGGAAATTCGGACTTATAACCTGTCTCGTTGCAGGGATAATCGCTATAAATCTATTCCGTTACCTTTTCTGACCAAATTTCGGAATAGATTCCACCATTAACATCATTGTCTGGACGATTTCTCAACTTCGGTGAAAGTCATTGCGAACCATTTATGGAATAGATCGCTTCGTTACTCTGTTCCTCGTGGTGACATAATCCACTGTCATAGAGACCTATCTATGAAAATATCACCTTAGAGTAAAAGATCCCCAATCTTGTTATCAAAACTGGGGATCTTGCTATTTTTCTTTAAAATTTCAACAAGTCTTCTAAAAAGCCAGACCAAGTAACACCACTTCATTTGAACTGTAGTACTTCAACCCTGTCACTTAAGAAGATGCGCCCTGCATCTTTGCCCAGGTATCTTTCAGACCTACGGTTCTGTTAAAAACCGGTTTGCCTGATACAGAGTCCTTGTCACTTGTAAAATAACCTATGCGCAGAAACTGGTAGCTCTGCAACGGTTTAACGTCTGCCAGAGAGGGTTCTGCAAATGCAGTAATAACTTTCAAAGAATCAGGGTCTACGTTATCGGTGAAAACCTCACCTTTCTTCCTGCGTCCCGGATTTGGGATTGTGAATAAGTGATCATACAGACGCACTTCTGCTTCTATATAATGTCTTGCAGACACCCAGTGAGCAGTTCCTTTAACACGACGTCCATCATCTGTCCACCCGCCACGGCTTGCGGGGTCATATGTACACCGTAGCTCAACTATCTCTCCGTTATCATCTTTTACCACTTCTTCACATTTGATATAATATGCATGTTTAAGACGCATCTCCTGTCCTGGCGACAGCCTGAAATACTTCTTAGGCGGGTTTTCCATAAAGTCGTCCCGCTCTATATATATATCACGGCAGAAAGGGATCTCCCTTTTCCCGTCAGATTCATTTTCAGGGTTATTTTCAGCGTCAAGCATCTCTTCTTTATCTTCCGGATAGTTTGTTATAACCACTTTCAGAGGATCAGTCACGACCATAACACGTTGTGCAATTTTGTTAAGGTCTTCCCTGACACAATATTCCAGCTGTGCGTATTCGACGATCGAATTTGCTTTGGACACTCCTATCATCTCGGAAAAGTTCTTTATGGACTGGGCAGTATATCCGCGCCTGCGGAGTCCGGCAATTGTCGGCATTCTTGGGTCATCCCACCCGCTGACGTACCCCTCGTTTACCAGTGTAAGCAGATTTCTCTTGCTCATCATAGTATATGTGAGGTTCAGTCTGGCAAACTCTATCTGCTGCGGATGAAATACGCCGAGCTGCTCAAGAAACCAGTCATAAAGCGGTCTGTGATCTTCAAACTCAAGGGTACAGATAGAGTGAGTAACTCCTTCTATCGAATCCTCCAGTCCGTGTGCAAAATCATACATCGGATATATGCACCATTTGTCGCCTGTGCGGTGGTGCTCAGAATGCGCAATACGATATATTATAGGGTCACGCATGTTCATATTAGGAGAAGACATATCAATCTTCGCCCTAAGAACACATTCACCCTCTTTGAATTCCCCATTTTTCATCTTTTCAAGAAGCTCAAGATTCTCTGCCGGTGTACGATCTCTGAAAGGGCTCTCTTTTCCTGGTTCTTTCAGTGTGCCTCTGTACTCTTTGATTTCTTCAGGAGTGAGGCTGTCAACATAGGCTTTACCGTCGTTGACAAGTTGTACAGCAAGTTCATAAAAACGGTCGAAATAGTCCGAAGCATAGAACTCCGTCTCGCCCCAGTCAAAACCGAGCCATTTTACATCTTCTTTAATTGAATCAACATATTCTGTATCTTCTTTCAAAGGGTTAGTATCGTCAAAACGAAGATTGCATTTGCCGCCAAACTCCTCTGCCAGACCAAAGTTCAGACAGATGGACTTTGCATGACCAATGTGCAGATATCCGTTAGGCTCCGGCGGAAAACGGGTGTGGATGCGTCCGTCATTTTTCCCGTCTTCAAGGTCTTTTCTGATAATATTCTTTATAAAATTCGATGGCTTATTCTCTTCCATAATTATTACCCTATCGTTTCTGATGCTTTTTTAATTCTTCTCACTGTGCGGTCTTTCCCCATGTGAGAAAGCATATCAAAGAGATCAGGACCACCGCCAACACCTGTCACAGCAAGCCTTACAGCCGGATTTATTTTACCAGGAGACATTTCAAGTGAATCAGCTACAGAGTGAAAAGTAGTTTCAAGACTGTCCCTGTTCCAGACGGCAACGCCCGGCAGTTCTGCTACAAGTTTCTCCAAAGCGGGTTTGACAGCTTCTTTGAATTGCTTGGCAGCCTGTTTTTCATTATACTCTTCAGGGTCTTTAAAGAAATAGTCGGCAGTTTCCGCAAGCTCGGTAACCTTCTTAGAACGAATCTGAAGAAGTTTTACAACGCCTTCCGCATAATCTCTGTCGTCAACAACCAGCCCTCTTTCCTGCCACATAGGAATCACTTCATCAGCAAGCTTATCAGAAGGATATGTTTCCATATAATGTCCATTCATCCACTCCAGCTTCTGTTCATCGAAAACAGCAGGTTTGGATGATATCTTTTTCGCAGTGAATGCCTCAACAATCTCTTCAACAGTCATTATCTCTCTGTCGTCACCCGGGTTCCATCCGAGAAGTGCAAGAAAGTTGAATAGCGCCTCGGGGAGATACCCCCCCCTCTTGTAATCCATTACACTCGCAGCACCTTTCCTTTTTGAAAGCTTGCCTCCTGTCGGAGAGAGTATAACAGGGAGGTGCGCAAAAACTGGAGCTTCCCAGCCAAATGCTTTATAAAGGAGGACATGCCTTGGAGTGGACGCAATCCATTCATCACCGCGCATAACGTGAGATATTTTCATAAAATGGTCGTCAACTACAGATGCAAGGTGATATGTAGGGAAACCGTCGGTTTTCAGAAGTACAGTATCGTCAACCATATTAACCGGCGTTTCTATTATACCCCGAACCATATCTTCAAAAGAGATCGCTCCCTCCAGAGGGGCTTTAAGCCGCACTACATAAGGTTTTCCATCATCAATATTCTCTTGTATTTCATCAGCAGAGAGGTTTCGGCATGTTCTGTCATAGCCCCCGTGCTGTTCTTTGCGTGCTTCTTTCTCTTTACGTACCTGATCCAGCCTCTCCGGTGTGCAGAAACATTTATAAGCATGACCTTCAGCGATGAGTTGTTCGGCGTGTTTCTGGTACAGCTCAAGCCTTTCTGACTGGATGTAAGGTCCGAAATCACCATCTTTCTCAGGACCTTCATCCCACTCTAACCCCATCCAGCGGAGGCTTTCAAAAATTTCTTTTAAAGAATCTTCCTGAAATCTGGTTCTATCTGTATCTTCTATTCTCAGGAGGAATTTACCACCTGTGGCTTTTGCAAAAAGGTAATTAAAGAGAGCAGTTCTTGCCCCGCCAACATGAAGGTAGCCTGTTGGTGATGGTGCAAAACGCACTCTAATATCTGCGTTGTTCATCATATCTCCATTAGTCATTTCTATCGGATGCTAATATTAGACTACTTCTCTGATGTTTTCAACTGTTCTTAGGCTTTAATCTCTTGTTTTTAATAGCTTTTCTGATATATTAACTATATGGATATAAACTGTGAAAATCATTTTTATGATAAGTATGTTACAAGTACTTTCGATATTGCATACGCTCTTTCAAAAGCGCTCGACCTTGTTAACCCTTTAATAAACAACCATCATCAACGTGTGGCATTCATAGCCGGAAGCATAGCCAGAGAAGCTGGATATACAGACAAAGAAGTTGAAAATGTAATACTCGCATCCCTCGTTCACGATATAGGCGTTGTTGTTGAAAAAGAATTCCATGAGCTTGTGGGTGAAGAGGAAACATACGAAAGAGAGCTGAGTCATGTTCTGGTCGGTTCATACCTTCTCAAAGACCTTAATATTTTCCCCGATATATCCCAGCTTGTCAAATATCACCACACTCCATATAAAATAGAAAAAAACTTATTGTCCGAAACTGAAGCAGTTCCGGAACTTGCATATATAATTCACCTTGCAGACAGGATAGACATAATGCTGCTCCGTGACAAACCGGCACTAGAACAACGAAATCACGTTATAAAGAAAATTAGCACAGCTCCAAAAAACAAATTTCACCCCATGCACTCAGAGGCATTTCTGAGACTTGCAGAACGTGAACATTTCTGGTTTGATATCGAAGAACAGGACAAGTATCCTCTTATTAAATACAGTTTCAGATTCTCCCATATTAATATGACGCTGAACGAAATACTTGAAACTGCAAAACTCCTTAGCCGCATCATAGACTTCAGATGCGTATTTACTGCCACACATTCAGCAGGTGTGGCGGCAGTGGCTCAGCATCTTGCGGAACTAAGCGGAATGACAGAGATAGAATGTAAAGCCGCTCAGATAGCAGGATATCTTCACGACATAGGTAAACTAGCTATCCCATCAGAAATTCTCTATAAAAATGATAAATTAAATGACGAAGAAATTCAGATATTGCGTAAACATCCGTACTTTACCTATACAATACTGAACCATTTTCAGATATTTGACACTATCAAAGACTGGGCAGCATTCCATCATGAATTTCTCAACGGCACCGGCTACCCGTTTCACCTCAGCGGGCACAAACTCTGCAAAGGAAGCCGGATAATGACTGTCGCCGATATTTTTACCGCCATGACGGAAGAACGACCTTACCGAACCTGTGAACCCAAGGAAAACTTTATAAATATAATACGTGACATGGTTAAAAAGGACCTTATAGATTCAGAGATAGTTGAACTGCTCATAAATAACTACGATGCCGTGTTCTGCACCAGGGAAAAAGCACAAAAAATAGCTAACGAAGAGTTTAACTTATTCAGAAAAAATATCTTATCAAACGAAGCATGTCATAAGAACAAAAACTTCATTAATGTATTGAATACTTGATCCAACTCAATAAAATATTAATTCGTAAATTTAACTATTGCATTTAATTTTAAAAGTATAATTATACATGCATATATACAAGAAGTGCACTTAACAGACAATATTAAATATGATTTAACTTTATTTAATAAGTAATATATGTTAAATCACTATTTGGAAAGACACAAATTTTTTCCATAATTTCGGGGTGTAAAATGAAAATGAGCGTTAAGACGAAGGTAACACTTCTCTCAGCACTACCAGTGATATTGACAGTGTTCATTATGACGACATTCTTTTATCTTCAAATCTCAAAACTCGGCAACAGTGAGATTAGCTCTTTTAAAAACAGCATGATGAACAGTAAAAAAAATGAACTCAAAAGTTATCTTGAAATTGCTTTTTCAGCAATCGAATCGATATACCAGAATGCTGACTCCAACGATCCGGCAGCAAAACAAAAGGCTGCTGATGTTCTGATGTCACTACACTATGGTGATGATGGATATTTTTTTGCAACAGATTATAACTCAGTAGTAAAATCACACAGACTGAACCCTGAACTTGTCGGGCAGAACATGTCTGATTTCCAGGACAGCAACGGTGTACGACTTTTCGAAGAATTGGTCAAAGTAGCTAAAAATGGTAGCGGATTTGTTCAGTATGTCTGGCCGAAAGCTTCTAAAAATGCAGAAGTTGCAAAGCTGAGTTACTCTTTAGGACTGGACAAATGGAACTGGATCATAGGAACAGGCTTCTACATTGATGACATACAGGATGCTGTTGCAGTAAAACAGGAACAACTTGAAAAGCAGATTACGACTCTCTTTACCACAGTTGTAATAATTGCACTGCTTATTATCGCAGGTGTAACGGGTATATCATTCTTCTTTTCAAACCTTATGACCAAAAGCATCATACTCGCCAACAGGTTCCTTAAAGAAGTATCAGACGGTGAAGGAGACCTGACTAAGGCACTGCCTGTCCTATCACAAGACGAGGTAGGTATGATGTCTACTCACTTTAACATATTCATTCAGAAACTTAACGATATAATCTCTGTTGTAAAAGAAAGCTCGCAGTCAGTTGCGTCAGGCAGCACTGAGCTTGCAAGTGCTACAGAGGAGCTTTCAGTAACGATGCAGGATCAGGCGTCTCAGATAACATCTGTGGCAAGTGCTACAGAAGAGATAACTGTTTCCTCGAATGAAGTTCTACAGGCTCTTCAGGAAGCGAACCAGCAGACTGCAAACGCAGACAGGCTCACAGCAGAAGGTAAAAGCAAACTTCTCAGCTCTGTAAACGAAGTGATGGAAATAAAAGAACGTGTTGAAAAACTCGGAACAACTATTGGGAACCTCTCTGAATCTTCCGCTGAAATAGGAAATATTATAAGCGTTATTAACGACATCGCAGACCAGACAAATCTTCTTGCACTCAACGCAGCAATCGAAGCGGCAAGGGCAGGAGAACACGGACGCGGCTTTGCTGTTGTTGCTGATGAGGTCAGAAAACTCGCCGAACGTACACAGACAGCGACAAAAGAGATAGAAACAATCATCGGCAGCCTTCAGTCTGAAACTAAAAATGCAAATAAAGATATGCAGGAGACAACCCATAAAGTTGTAGAAGGAGCGGAAGCTATCAAGGAGACCGAAAGTATCTTTGAGCAGATTGTTAGTTCTGTTGAGTCCATCCACACAACCAACGACATAATAACAGGCTCCATCGAAGAGCAGGTTACAGCAATAAATAATATCAATGACAACGCTCAGGTCATTTCAGCCGGCATAGAGCAGAGCTCCACCGCTGTGAGCGAGATTACCAAAACAGTTGTAGACCTTCAGCAGCAGGCAGACGATCTCCATATGCTAGTAGACAAGTTTAAGACGAAATAAAGCTAAGACGTAAACAAGATTGGCGAAATATGGAAAAGCGGGTTTTTATGCCCGCTTTTTTTGTGGAGTATATATGTTTGAAAAAACTAACTGTTCTAACCGGCAAGCTCTATCTTATGCTCAGCTTTCAGTTTATTCATAAAAGTGTAGAAAAGCTTAAGACGTTTCTGTGAGATAAGCTCTCTTTCAGCACTCTGCGCGTCACTGAAACGGACATCGCTAGCCATCAGTTCGCGAATATCCTCTTCTGTATATTTAACTTTGTCATTAACTTCTTTTTTGAGCACAGCACTCAGCATAGCTGATTCTGTGGAAACATTCCCCATGGTATGAGATGTAACAAAACTGTCACCCTCTTCAACATTCTCTTTAGCATATTCCAGCAGCAGCTTTCTATTAACATAATGATTAAAAAGCTCCTTTCTGCCTTCCTTAGAGTCCATCTTCTTGCGGTAATTATCGCCGAGAAGAGTATCAACATAACTTTGCAGCTCTGCCGCTTTCACAGCATTGCCGTCAATATATCCTACAACATCGTCCATGTTTCTGTTAAATGCAGAAACAGAAATCATCCCTGCAACAGCAACTAATAATACTAAAATAATAAGTGTCTTTTTCATCTTTTTATACTCCTCTTAGAGCTTGTAAGTAAAGGCAGGGAGCCTGAAGCCCCCTGCCGAATGTTATTTGTTACTTAATCAGTTCATCAGCCGGTGAAGGTGACGGAAGATCGATATGTACTGCTTTGTAAAGCGGTGTTTTAGGATCATTCAGATTAAGTTCTTTTACTCTGCGTTTATCGTATGCATCGTAAATAGGATGAGGCGGATACTCTTTACCGAGATATTTATCAAGGTTATCGTATCTTGCCATCCAGAGATTCCATGCATCTTCTGTGATCAGCTCTTTTTTGTATGCCTGCTCAACGTTAGCTTTAGCTTTTTCCCAGTAGTCAGGAATAATCTTATAGAGCGCAGGAACATTAAACTGCTCTGCTGTCACTATAGAAAAAAGTGAGCCAGGGAAATCATAAAGCTTGTATGTGAAGAATTTAGCAGGAGAATCACTTTCATAGATTTTCTTAGCTTCTTCAACACCGCGTTCAGCACCCCAAGCTATCATAGCCTGAAGGTTGTGCTGGAGTTCCCATATACCGTGCCACTGAACATAGTCAGCCGCAGCCATAGCTGATCCCATACGGAATCTTCTACCTTCGTGGTGCCATGAGTTATACATAAGTTCAGAAGCTGCTGTATACCAGCTTGCATTGAGGACAGTGTTAGAGAACTGTTTCTCTTCGCCGGTTGCAACAATTTTGTCTTTAAGAACTTTTATAAGACCGAGTGACTCATATTTCTTTGTCCAGTAAACGAATTGTCTGCGGATTTCGTTGTACTGAAGGTTTACAAGGTCGTAAACAAGGATATATTCATCAATGAAAGTTGGAGCGTGACATGTTTTACAAACAGTCTTCATACGTTCTGCTTTCTTCTCCCATGTACCAAGCTCTTCTTCGAACCAAATAGTTCTGTATGACCATGGAGCCTGAGCTTCCCATGCAAGACGTTCAGATACGTTGTGAGTTGATTTTACAGAAGTTCCAGGTACTGCATCCATATGGCATGTTGAACATACAGGAGCTTCTATTGGAATTCTGTCTACTTCAGATGAATTATAGCTCAGATCCCAGTCTTTCCCTTTAGCAGCAAAGATATTACCATGTTTTGACTCATAGTAGATCTCTTTCTGCGGGTGGTCAGGACCAAGGTGACACTCACCGCAAGTATTAGGGTTTCTAGCAAGAGACACATCAAAAGAGTGCTTAGAGTGGCAGATATCACATTCGCCTACAGACCCGTCAGGCCACATGGCTGAAAGATTGTGACAGTTTTCGCAGCCCTGTTTTGTACCTACGATAGGTTCAAAAACAGCTCTGTCAGCAGCAGCATAAAGCCAGAAAGGATATGCGTGCTTAGATTTTGTGTGCTCTTCAACTTCCTGCTCGTGGCATGTTGCGCAGTCTTTCGGGGTTGGGTGTGAAGCAACTACAGGGTGACCTTTCTTAGTATAAGCATCGAAATCGCTCGCTTCTGCGGAGTGGCAGTCAAGACAACCGATTCCATTTTGTGCGTGAGCACTTTCTGCATACTGATCATGCACTTTCGGAGCAATACGTTCTTTCTCGTGGCAGTCGACACATTTCTGTGATTCAGCATCGAGTGTGATGTCTTTGTATGTCACAGCATAACCTGTGCTTGCTACAAGCATCATAACCATTGCTATCAGAAAAAGTGTGACTTTTGGCAAAGACAATGAATACTTTCTCATTTAGTCTACCTCCTAATGTAACTATGAAAAGTGTAAATGTAATAATTAAAAGAAGGTGTAAAAGATGTTTTCATGACGTAAACATTGTAAAGACCACATCTTTACTTTTTTTACAGACACATATAAGTTAAAATACTGTAAATAGTTATATCAGGTTGGTGACACAAATTATGAACAACAACTCAGGCATCAAAATACTCGTTGTGGACGATGATCCGGATATTCTTGAAGTGCTGCGCCTTCTGCTGGATCTGGAAGGTTACAACGTTATCACTGCATCAAACGGCATTACAGGACTTGCACTCGCCAGAGAAAATACTCCGGACATGATCGTTCTTGACCTCAACCTACCGGATATCAACGGGCAGCAGATATGTAAGATAATAAGGAGCGAACTGGACATCCCTATTATGATATTGTCTGCAAGAGATAATGTGTCAGACAAAGTTGTCTGCCTTGAATACGGCGCTGATGACTACATGACAAAACCGTTTGAAAATATAGAGCTTATAGCACGTGTTAAGGCTATCCTGCGCAGATCAGAAAAAAATAACACAAGTCAGGAAGCCGGAACAGGCGATGTGCTGATTTTTCACCATATGACTATAGACAAGGCCAGCAGGCAGGTTTTCATAAAAGACGAAAAAGTTGCACTGACACCAAAAGAATATGAGATACTTCTTTATTTCGTGGGCAAAACAGGGCATGTTCTCTCCCGTGATGACATTGTTAATGATATATGGGGTAAAAACTCTATTTATTCATGGTCCAGAAGCCTTGATGTTCATATCAAAAATTTACGGCAGAAAATTGAAATCAACCCTAAAAATCCTGATATAGTAAAAACGGTATCTGGCGTGGGGTATAAGATCAAAAAATGAAACTGACAGGAAAGCTGGTCTTCAGCATCACAGTTGTGCTTATCATTATCGTACTGGGGACAGTTAACTTCTTTTGGGTCAGCCAGAAGGATCTGCTTATGCAGCAAGCACATACACAAGCTAAGACCCTTTTTGAGATGCTTATCGTTACGAGGCAGTGGGTGGCGGAAAACAGAGATGAGATCAAGCCTGTGCCCGCTGTAGCGACAAAAATGCTTTCAGAATACGCCAGAGTGATGACGGATTTCCGTTTCCACATCACAAGCGATATGCTTATAAATCCTGAAAACGCACCGGATGATTTTGAAAAACGTGCACTGGCTAAATTCAGAAATAACGCACGGGAATATCACGAAATCATCACTGTCAAAAAAGAACACTACTATAAATACATGGCTCCTTTATATGTTAATAACGCCTGTATGGAATGCCACGAGTATCAGGGGTATGAAATAGGCGACCTCCGCGGCGGTATTTCCGTCACTCTCCCCTTGAAAGACATAGAAGCGACCCTGCACAAAAACAACAGAAACTACTACGTAATAGGCTTCCTGTCATTTCTGGGAATAGTTGCAACAGTTATCTTTCTGGTAAAAGCACTTGTACTACGGCACATTGACAGACTGACAAAAGCAGCGCAGTCATACAAAACAGGAGATTTCTCTCAGGAAGTTGAGCTAAAAACAGGTGATGAAATACAGGAACTTTCAGAAGCATTTGAAATTATGCGTCAAAGTATCCTTGAAAATGAAGATCATCTGAAATCAGAACTCAAAAAAGTCAGCACCCAGTACACATCAGTTTTGACAGAGCTTAAAGAGCGAAACGATGAACTCAAGACTATTAATACATTTAAAACAGACATTCTGGACTCGCTCTCTCATGAGCTGCGCACTCCCCTTACAAAGATAATAGCCTATTCAAACCTGCTGATTGAAAAGGGGCTGAACTGCGAAACAGAAGTTAAGGACAAAGCTCTGGACGCTGTGAACCGCAGTGCAAAGTTACTGAACACCCTCTTTAACGAAATCATTACCCTCTCACGCTTGGAGAGCAACCAGCACCCTTATCACTTTATCCCTGTGGAACTGAAAATGATGGTTAAAGATATAATGCATCTGCTCGAAAAAGAAATATCAGATAAAAAAATAACAACGAAAATTAATATACCGGACGATGCCATGCTATGCATTGACGGTGAATCTTTCAGACATGTTCTGACTAACCTTATATCCAATGCTGTCAAATTTAATAAACCAGAAGGCTCAATCACTATCACCTATTCGGAAAACGAAACTCACAAAGCACTCGCCTTCACGGACACCGGAGCAGGAATACCGGCAAATGAACTTAACCGTATTACTGAACGCTTTTACAGGGCCTCTAATGTGAAATACAGCTTCTCCGGAACAGGACTCGGACTTTCAATAGTGAAACGTATTATGGACGGACATAAGGGTTTCCTCGAGGTATCTTCAGAGGAAGACAAGGGCGCAACATTCAAAATACATATCCCCAGACAATTAAAATGCAGCAGCAGCCTTCATGGGGACGAATAGACTTAACCTATACTTAATATTTTAAACACAAATATACTGTTGAATCATATTTTAATCCTTGTTAACCTTTAATAAGGTGATGTATGTTCAGTGCTAATATTAAGAGTGTGCACAACTCTGTTAAAAACATTGCGGCGGAGCACTTATCCAAACCTAACAAGAATATCCACCAGGCATTAATGATGGCAGAGATCTTTAAAACAGCAGAAATAACCGCCTGTACTCTGGTTTCGGAAACAGAAAAAGAGCACATGGAGTGTAAAGCGGGGTGCTCTGTATGCTGCCGTGTAAACATACCTGTTCTTCTCCCTGAAGCCATTGCCGTGAAAGAATTCATTATCGAAACAAAATCAAAGAGTGAAATTAACACTTTAAAAATCGAAATGGAAAAACATCTCGGTCAGATCAAGTTTATGGATGAAGAAGAGAGAATTTTCATAAACAAGAAATGTATTTTTCTTGATGATACAGGCAGATGCAGTATCTATCCTGTGCGCCCTCTGATGTGCAGGTCAGTGACTTCCGCAGATGCCTCAGCATGCAAAGATGCTATGAGTATGATCGCTCTGAACGAATCCATACCAGTCCCTATGAACATAAAGCATAAAAATGTTATGGAGACCGCATTTAAAGCCTTAGCAGAAAGCTTAAAAGAAGCAGGGCTTTGCGATAAAAGCAGGGAAATCACCTATTCGGTTCTGCATGCACTGCAGCATTAGTATTCGCATCGTATATTTATTTAAATATTAACTGAATGTTCGATTGACTGTAAACCATTTGAAGGGAATACTTGTACTATACGTAATCTAACTTTATTGAGGTGTTTTATGAAGAAATCAATTCTCGCTCTTACTTTTGTTCTCGCCCTTACAATGTTTGCAGCTGCTTCTTCGGACGGCAGCTCAGAGTATGTAAAATGTAAAGGCTGCCACGGATCAGATGGCTCAAAAGCGCCTCTGGGTGTTGATTCTGCCATTATAAAAGGTCAGTCCAAAGCCGAAATTGCAAACAAGCTTAAAGGCTATAAAGACGACACATACGGCGGCGCTAAGAAAAGCATTATGAAAAGCCAGTCAAAAAGACTGTCTGATGATGACATAGCTGCACTGGCAGACTATATCTCAAAATTCTAACAGCTTATGCGAAATAAACTTTTAGCATTTGCCATCCTAACCTTAACTATATCTTTGTCCCTGCCGGCCTATGCTGCTGACAATATCATGTCAGACAGTGCAGGAAGCCAGACTGAGATGCCTGACATGGATCATCAAAACCATAAAATGACCGACAGTGAAGATATGGATATGAAAGACCATGTTCATAAAGAACCAACAAAAGAGGAACAAATAAACATCGGTGTTACCGAAAAACTAGGTAAACAGGTTGCTCTTGATGCAGTTTTCACAGACTCCGAAGGTAATACCATCAGGCTCGCCGATATAGTAAATAAACCAACCATATTTGCTCCTGTTTACTACAGCTGTCCTAACGTATGCAACTTCCTTCAGGAGAGTCTCGCAGATGTTGTCCCACAGGTTAAGCTCAAACCAGGTGAAGATTTTCAGGTTATTTCTGTCAGTTTTGATGAAAACGACACACCGGAAACTGCCAAAAACAAGAAGATTAACTATATGAAGGCTGCTGACGGACAAATACCGGCGGATTCATGGTACTTTCTCAGCGGTGACCGGGAAAACATACTGAAATTCACGGACTCCGTTGGTTTCAAATTCCTGAGGCGCGGTGTGGATTTTGCACATCCGGTTGCAATTATGGCTGTCTCCCCCACAGGTAAGATAGTCCGTTATCTATACGGAACAGACATTCTTCCGTTTGAACTCACGATGGCAACCGTTGAAGCCAGTAAAGAGCAGACAGGGCTATCTGTGAAAAAACTTGTTTCATACTGTTTCAGCTATGATCCGCAAGGGAAGAAATATGTTTTTAATGTAATGAGGGTTTCAGGGTTTGTTGTCCTGACAGTTCTCTTCATATTCGCCGGATTCTTATTTTTCGGCGGCAAAAAAAGAAAGTAACGGGGTTCAATTATGCAAAACCAGACGAGTTCCCCCCTTCCGACATTCTTCGAGGACTCAGGGAACGGCAGAAAAGGCATTATGAGCTGGCTGACGTCAACCGACCACAAGAGGATCGGACTGATGTACCTCTATATGGTGCTTGGGATGTTTATTGTCGGAGTTTGTCTCGGACTTGCCATCAGGCTGGAGCTCATTGCTCCCGGCAAGACTATTATGGAGGCACAAACCTACAACGCAGTATTCACACTGCACGGCGTCATAATGATATTCATTGTGGTTATCCCCAGCATACCCGCTGCCTTCGGTAACATCATCCTACCCATCCAGCTGGGAGCAGAGGACGTGGCGTTCCCCCGTCTTAATCTGTTTTCATGGTATCTGTATATGTTCGGTACATTTCTCGCACTTCTGTCACTCTTCACAGGTGACGGCCCCCCTGACACGGGCTGGACATTCTATGTACCGTTCAGCGAATTCACCACAACTAACGTCAATACAGCGGTTGCAGGCGTTTTCATACTTGGATTTTCATCTATACTGACAGGCTTGAACTTCATAACCACCATACACCGCCTGCGTGCCCCCGGGCTCGGCTGGAAGAAGCTCTCACTCTTTGCCTGGTCTTTATATGCAACAGGCTGGATACAGGTGCTTGCCACTCCGGTGCTGGGTATCACTGTTCTCCTGATTATGGCTGAACGCATCCTCGGTGTGGGACTTTTTGATCCTGCAAAGGGTGGCGACCCCATTTTATATCAGCATTTATTCTGGATATATTCCCACCCTGCTGTTTATATAATGGTTCTCCCTGCAATGGGTGTTGTTTCAGAGATAATTCCTGTATTCGCCAGAAAGCCCATCTTCGGCTATAAAGCAATTGCCTTTTCAAGCCTTATGATAGCTTTCGCCGGTTCGCTCGTCTGGGCACACCACATGTTCACATCAGGGATGAGCGACACTGCTGTTATGATATTCTCGCTTCTGACATTTATAGTTGCCATCCCCTCTGCTATCAAAGTCTTCAACTGGATCGCAACTCTGTATAAAGGCTCAATTTTCATAGAGCCCCCGCTTCTTTATGCTCTTGGATTCATATTCCTGTTCTCTATCGGCGGGCTGACAGGGCTGGTTCTTGGGTCAGCCGGAACTGACGTCCATGTACACGACACATACTTTGTTGTAAGCCACTTTCACTATGTTATCTTCGGTGGAACAGGTTTCGGGCTTTTTGGTGCAATGCACTACTGGTTCCCCAAGATATACGGACGCATGTATAATAAAAATGTCGCAACCACCGGCTGGACAATTCTTATGATAGGGTTCAATCTGCTCTACTTCCCTCTCTTCATTATAGGACTGGAAGGGATGCCCAGAAGATATTATGACTACCTCCCCCAGTACCATACAGGTCACCTTATCTCCACAATAGGCTCATGGGTGCTTGCAGCAGGACTTATTGTTATGTTTGCCAATCTTTATGTCGGCATGAAAAAAGGTAAAAAAGTCGGGCGTAACCCGTGGGGGGGAGCAACTCTGGAGTGGTTCACGCCATCGCCTCCACCGCTCCTTAACTTCGACAACGAACCCGACTCCTCCAGAAACCCCTACAGATACAAGGGGGTAAAAAGAGATGAGTAACGTTCATAAAGACTACGAAGGTGCAAAACTCGGCATGTGGCTGTTCCTCTTTACTGAGGTTTTGTTATTCGGCGGTATGTTTGTGCTTTATTCTGTTTATCTTGCACGATACCCCCACGAATTTCATACAGGAGGAAAGGAGCTGGATGTTTTCATAGGATGCCTTAATACCGTTGTGCTCCTTATTTCCAGCTATTTTGTGGCTATCGCCATCACCTACCTCCAGAGGGGAATGCAAAAGAAAGCTATAACCTTCACCACACTAACAATACTCATGGCTCTTTTTTTCCTTGTGAATAAAGCCTTTGAGTGGAATGCAAAATTCAGTCACGGAATATACCCAAACTCTGAACACCTGCTGACTCTGCCGAAAGGAGAGATCATCTTTTTCGGTCTCTACTTCCTTATGACAGGGCTTCACGGTCTGCACGTTATCATCGGCGGAGTTGTGATGGGTTTTGCCATATATTTCATGAAAAAAAATAAAGTAAACAGCACAGATTTTGTCATGTTGGAAAACGCAGGGCTATATTGGCATCTCGTTGACCTGATATGGATTTTTCTCTTTCCGCTGTTTTACCTGGTTATATAAAGGGGGCACAAAATGGAACACAATCAACATCACCATATAACGTCTCTGAAAACAGCTTCCGCTGTTCTTGGGGTGCTCCTGTTTCTTACATTTGTTACCGTTGCGGTGTCGAGAATCAACCTCGGATATTTTAACGTTGTGGTGGCTCTTGCACTTGCTACAACAAAGTCGCTTTTTGTCATACTATTTTTCATGCACCTCAAGTATGAAAACAGAATGCTCAAGGCATTTGTGTTTATATGTTTTCTTATACTTGCCATATTTATTGGTATGACATTCTTCGATGTCGGCTACAGGGCGGTGTGATATGTTAGAAACAATAAGCAGAGTTGACACAGCATTTCAGTTTATCTTCGGCATCTCTTTTGCCATCATGATACTGATAACACTGGTTGCCGTCTTCTTCCTCTTCAAATATCATCACACAAAACACCCTGATGCTTCCGAGATCGACGGAAATGTCGCGGCAGAGCTCACATGGACTATCATACCGACACTAATAGTTCTTGCTATGTTCTGGTTCGGGTGGAGCGGGTATAAGGCTCTTCGCAGTGCACCTGCCGACTCGATGGAAGTTCAGGTCACTGCACGCATGTGGTCATGGAAGTTCGAATACCCGAACGGTAAGACCAGCAAAGAGCTCTATGTGCCGGCAAACAAACCAGTTAAGCTGAATATGACCTCTCTTGACGTGATACACAGCTTTTATGTACCGGCATACCGTGTAAAGATGGACACCGTCCCGGGTATGAACACATACGTGTGGTTCAACGCGGGTGAACCTGCACAATATGACATACTTTGCGCCGAATACTGCGGAGTACGTCACGCTTTCATGCTTTCAAAAGTCGTTGTTCTGCCCGAAGAAGAGTACGAACTATGGCTGGCTTCAGATGAACAGCCGTCTACTGATAAACCGGAGGCTGTTGCAATACTTGAAAAACACGGATGCATTGACTGCCATTCACTGGATGGAACAGAACTTGTCGGACCAACCTTCAAAGACATCTACGGACGTGAGACTGTTGTAGTCACTCCGGATGGTGAAATGACTGTGACTGCGGACGAAAAATATCTTGAAACAGCAATATACGACCCTTCAGCAGAGATAGTGAAAAACTATGAAGATATGATGCCTCCTTTTAAAGATGAAATGTCCGGAGATGAACTTGATACTGTCATTGAATACTTTAAAAGCGGCGGTACCCAAGTTGAAAAACCGGGAGAGAAAGGGAGAGTCATAGCGGAAAATGAAGGCTGTACAGGGTGCCACTCTACAGACGGTAGTATCCTTGTGGGACCGAGCTTCAAAAACATGATTGACAGAAACCTGACTGCTGTAAAAGACGGTAAAAAAGTTCAACTCAAAGCTGATGCAAGGTACATCATAAGCTCTATCACTCACCCTTCAGAATACATCGTTGACGGTTTTGACGAATCTATGCCGCCTTATGACTATCTGGATGATGAACAGATCAAAGCTCTTATCGAATACTTTAACACCCTGAAAGACTGATGACAGAAACAATTCAGCTATTCAGACCAAAAATATCAGTAATGGTAGGTCTTTCGGCTTTTGCCGGGGCCTGCCTTTACGACTCGCTTCTAAACAGAGAACATTTTTACGCTGCTGCTTCCGCTGTGTTTCTCTCTGCCGGAAGCTCAGCCCTCAACCAATATCAGGAAAGCAGAGAAGACAAGCTAATGCTCCGCACCAGACGCCGCCCTGTAGCCAGTGGTGCAATGTCAGGCTTCGAAGCAGTGAGATTAGCTGTGTTTATGCTGGCACTTTCCGCTTCAATGATGATCATGGCTGGCAGTATTGCAGGTCTGGTCTTTTTACCCTTTACCATAATGGTTTACAACTTCATATACACCCCTATGAAAAAGATATCTCCATTCGCTCTTCTGATAGGCTCAGTAACAGGAGCCATACCGCCTGTGATGGGCTATGTTGCTGTTGGCGGGAGTGCTTTCTCGCCTGACATTATGACTGTTGCAGTGGTCCTCTATATCTGGCAGACACCTCACTTCGCCCTTCTGTCTGAAAGATTCAGCGCAGACTACCGCCTTGCAGGTTTCAAAACTCTCTCCTCTGTTTATGGCAAGCCGAAAGCGGAACTTTTTATAAACACATGGCTGGCAGCTTTTATCTGTGCACTGTTTTTCATTCCTGTCTCTAACGTATACTGCTTTCAGGCGATGTCTGCCGCTCATCTCGGCACAACAATAGTCTTTGCCTCTGCTATGCTTTGCGTAAGGAAAAGCAGCACAAAAACATTTCATATTCTGAACTTATGTATGGTTATTTTCTTCCTAATGCTTGTAGTTGACCGAATAATCCTTTAAACTCCCAGATAATATTATTCACGAGGAAAACATGAACGATAAAACCATCCGCATAATGCAAGAACAACTTGTAATAGTTGAAAAATATATGAAAGACCTTGAAGAGGCTTCTGATAAAAAAACACTTATGGAGGCAATCAGTACATGCAGCCATAGTATCAAAAGCCAGTACCCAGACCTTGAAGATATTGCTGACGACTACTGCGACAGGTCTCAGACAGATGAAGAACTGAAAAGAATAAGCGACACCATAGGAAAACTTCTCAGTACAGAGGTCACTAAATTTTACGGGAAAATGGGTCAGTATATGGCTGATTCAGACTTTATGGAAACCTTTGCAGAATTTGATATCGTAGTGGGAAACAACCCACTCTTCGGTGTAAACCAGTTTGGCGGTGATGTGGCAGCAGAGGTATCCAAATCCATTGCCGGAGGTCTGGACGGCATGGCAACTCAGATGATTGCTGACAGCACAGAAATTGATGAGTCTTCTATCAAAGGCATTACAAATGTTATGGATTCCTTTCTGGGGCTTTCCCAAAGATATGTTGCCAAGATGCAGGAAGCCTCAACAGCGAGAAAAGCTGTCACTGCCACAGATGCCTTTGTCAGCTCTATTAAAAAGATGATCCCGGAGATGAAGCAGCACAGCGACCAGTTAAAGCTTCTGATGGCTAAAAAAGAGAAACCTGAACAAATATTAAACATGGCGGAAAGTCTCAGGAAAACACTTGGCGACGACCTCAAAGCTGTCATGAAAGACAAAGAAGAACTACTGGCAGACCACAAAGTTCAAAAATCCGTAAGCAAACTCGGTGCAGTTCTCAACGAAGTTCCTTTTTAAGTATCAGCCTAGGTTAATTGCGTAGTTTTATACGGTTGAAGACAAAACACCACGCATTTATGCGTGGATGAATGAGCTAATCACAGCTTTAGAGCTTATAAGTCATTGCAAGGAATGTAATGACGAAGCAATCTCAGGATTAACGAGTCCAGAGACTGCCACACCCCTGCGGGCTTCGCAGTGACGTATTTTGCAATAGAATCAAGGGGTTACATGGGGGAATCTATTTGACCAACTAGTATATTTCAATGTTTTGACGATTGTAGTTATTGACAGCAGCAGAAAGAAATAAAAAAATAATATGCTGACTAACCATCTTAAACTGATTAGAACTGTAAGTCTGTATAAAACTCATTCAGGTAAAGCATGGCAGCCAAACAGTTAAACGGAGTACAGAGCTCAGGCGCTCTTATGTCCGCCATAAAACTTCATTATTGAATCGTCATTGCGTGAAACTTCGATACTTTGTGACACTACTTCTTGTCTACTTTTTTTTTTGACTTCAAAAAAAGCTTTATAAAGCGAACCACACTCTTCACAACGACAAACACCAGGCTCTTTTACAACGATCTTCTCACCACATTCTTTGCACTTAAAGGACATTTTAGTCTTCGCCATGAATCTCTCCTGCTAATATATAAAAAGATATTACCTTGAGGAGGCTGTATCTCGCCACCGTCAAAATTGTATCAAAAGATTAGCACAGATTTTTTCAAACCAATGTTAAATATTTGCAAAACATGTTAAAAGAGTCAAATAATCCTTAACTGTTAAGCTGCCGTATGATACTCGCAGAAAAAGCAGATCATTTTAAAATGGCAATTCATAAACAGTGGTGTAAAGCTGCCCTGTGCCATCATAAGCTGTGAAATACATAGAAACTAAAAGAGGTGCTGTCTCAAAAAGTTGACCAAAATCACCTGTGAAAACTCCACCATCCAACGGAATCGACCGTTCTATTTCACCACTTGTATTGTCCTCCAGAGTATAAACTAATTTAAACGTCATCCTTTCTGCGTCATAAGCTGTCGGTTTTGTCAGAGAAAAACTGAATTCCCCAGTATCTATCATCTGCATGTGGTCAAAATTCTCTAAATCGTTAAGTGTGATAAAATAATCATTGGTTACAGTTTCCGGGTCAACAGGAAAGCCTTTAACAGTATATTCATACAAATCATCACTACTGTCTGAATATGTAGTCTCTATTGAGTAGATTTGATCCTCTGCAACGGACGGGTTTGCACCGCTACTGTAAAGGTCTATAAAAGAATTTGCAGATATTTCCGGCAAAGAAGGTGTGTCCGGTTTATAAATTTCAAACCCCTCACAATCTACGCACGATTCTTTGATAAAGGTGTAGGGCATAGTAATCGCATCACCGGAAACAACGATATTATCAACTTGTCCTTTATCGTCAGTAAACCTGGCACTGACACCGGAAAACATGGTTCCGTTACCACCGCTGTATCCTATCGGTAAGATATTATAGATTTCAGCCGCCAGATCAGATTCGTATTTTCTATTGTTTCCGGACAGTTTCCATGTACCATTTTCTTTAACCAATACTGCTTTCTCTCTGAAAACAGATCCGTCGCTAAAGTTTATTTTGAATTCAGAATCTGTCCCCTCAGGGTCTATTGATGCAACATTGACTTCTGTTTTCACCAGAGAAACATTGGCATCGCCAAACTCAAACCACGAGTCCTGAAGGAGATCATCAATAAACTCGTCTCTGTCATACCCGTAAAAAACTCCGAAGCTGTCTGCAACATACGGGCTGATTTTTTCCGCACTGGGGGACTCTTCAGTAACAGCACTGACAAAATCATAAATAGCATTACCCAGCGCAAAGTTATCTGAAAATGTACACTGAAGATTGACTGTATTCTCTGCGCTTTCACTGATAAGCACAGACGCACTGCCTGTGCATGCCTGAACATTACCAACTGTATAGGCAGTTATAGTCAGATTATAGGTTGTTCCTGTTGTTAAACCAGTTAACTGAACTAAGCCGTTGGGAGCTTCCGCTGTAACATCCTGCTCACCGGAAGAATCTTCTCCGTTGTTATACGAGATTGTAACTTTTTCAAGCAATGTATTGCTGACATAAAAATCGCCGTCAACTATCCTTGAGTTCTTAAATTTAAGGTCAAATGCAACACGAGGTTCATCTGATGCAGAGCTCCCCACTCCTCCTCCACATGATGTAAGAATCAGCGAAAGAAGAAGCAATACAGATATAAGAGAAATACGCATGTTTTATCTCCAATCATAAATTTCATTTTGTTTGAACTATTGTTTATAATATCATATTTTCAAAATTATACCTGTCGAGAAATAAGAAAACAAGACTTCAGTAGTTAAACAAATTAAAAAAATTACAAAAAGATATCATTTCTGAAATTTTCAAGACAAGGCAATTTTGATCTGACCTCTGACAGGTGCTTTTTATCCACTTCGATAACCAAAAGCCCTTCATCATTTTGCAAAGCAGAACATTCCTCTGCAAATGGTCCGAATGACACGGAATAACCTGAGAAATTCCCTCCGCAAAGATTAGCTGTAAGAGCATAACATGTATTTTCTAAAGCTCTTGTTCGCAGAAGGGTATGCAGGTGTTCAATTTTAAGTTCTCCCCCGTACCATGCCGCAGGAACTATAAAAAGCTCTGCCCCCCGCTTTACAAGGCTTCTGTATGTCTCAGGAAAGCGAAGGTCATAACATATAGAAAGCCCGCACTTAATCCCACCGCTCTCAAAAACAGGAGGACGCTCCGAACCTCTCAGCATATAATCTGATTCTGTAAATGACAGAGCATCAAAAAGGTGAAGCTTTCTGTATTTTGCCTTTATACTGCCGTCAGAACCATAGACGACCGCAGTATTATAGACTTTTTCTGTTCCGGTTTCTTCCCACAGGCATGCACAGACATCAACTTGATATCTGACAGCGGCATTTCGGAGAGAGCTGGCAAAACTGCCTGTCTCAACATCTTCTGCAAGCTGATAGAGTTCAACCCCATCCCCTCTGTTTCCCATTACCATCTCCGGCAGAACAACGAGATCGCAATCTGATGCTTTCTTTATATACATCAAAGACTTTTCAAGATTTTGCTCTTTGATACCTGAAAGATTAATCTGCACAGCAGCAGCACGCATAAATCCCCCGGACAAATAGTTATTCATTGTTTGCATTATTACTTAAAACCTGTTAAAACCCTAGTAAAATCTTATGAGGTGAACTATGGGCTGCTGTAGCGGTGATGACAATAACGGTTCTTGTGGATGTAATTCAGGTCCGGAACAAGACGGTGAAATGATGAACTTCTCTTTTTCTATGGACAAAGAGATGTTTGAAGACGTGAACGAATCTGCAAAAACAAATAACATGGCTTTTGAAGAGTTCATATACAATTGCATAGAAGTCGGTCTTGCAATAACTGCCGGAGATCTCGCACTTATTGATACTGACCAGCTCGAACTCGACGAAGACGGCGAAGACACAGAGGAAGAAGAAGCCTAGAGCCTCTTCGACCTGTAAAGCACAACTTCGTTAGTGCTGATATCTGTGACCAGTCTTAGCGGTCTTTTCGGAAAACGGTAATATTTTACTACATTTTCGAAACCGGTGATATCATCCAGCACTTTACGTATCATATTATGTCTTTTTGTTATGGTATTACTGAGATGAAATGTCTCGTTATTATCCAGAACAGAGATATACGCTATCTTTGATTCAACAACATCATGGAAAAAATGGGTTCCGTAGGACAACTCCGGAACCATCCCTTTCTCTATATGCCCTATTTCTATGACAGCCTTCATCGAATTAATCTGGCTGAACGCCACAGGAACCCCCAGGGCTGTAACACTGGAACCCCATCTGCCATACCCCATAAGAAGGCAGTTATGCCCCTTTTCTTTTACCCTGTTGTTTAGTACGCCTATGATATCAGCACAATCTCTCTTTTTATCTGACGACAGCTTTATATATTCGTCCCAGTCAACATACACAACCGTGTCCAGCACGAGGGAATTACTCCCTCCGAGGAAAGTTCCCGAAGCCTTAAAAACTTCGTACTCAGATTCTGTCCCCCCGAGGACGACCCCCTGCCCTATCTTCTGCACCTGAACAGGTCTGCATTGAAGTATATTGATTCTGTATTTTTCATCATCTTTAAAATTTACAGTAAACTCAATCTCAACAGGATGATTATAAACATTTTCGATGGTTTTCATCAACTTGCCGAGGGATGAGAGTACATTGGTATTTTTGATAACGTGATCATGGGAGATATACCACGCTTTTGTATTCCCACCGAGGGCGGATGCGAGCTGTCTCTCGATTTCGTAATCGCGGGAGGCAATGTATTTCATAAAGTTATTATCTGTACCGTCATCAAGGTCTGCCGGTTTAAGTTCACGTACCATGTTGCTATACGTATCAACGACCTCCATTGACCGTTGTGAATACTGCCGTCTGTTTTCCATCCCCGGCATAGGATAATCATCCGGACGGTTCAAAGCTATCATACGGGCATAGTCACCGCCGGCATTGTCTACTGCTTTGGTTCCAAGTCCTGAAACCAGACGAACAAGTCCGGACTCCGGATCTATCTTTTTGTCCCATATGTATGAATTATACGAGTGTCCTACTCCGGCAAGATGGGGAAAGTAGTAGTCGCCGTTGAAGACACCGGACACCCTCTGGATTATTATAGACATAATATCAGGTCGACCTTTGATCTCGTAAAAACGCCTGTATTTAACCGCCTCAGAGCTGAACATACTTGCATATATTGCTTTGAAGATATCTGATAGCTGACGTGTCATAGTCTCATCGTCACCAGTAAGGATACAGAACTTACTTTCATACTTACCCGCAAAGGAACTCTCAAAGCTATCTTCCAGAAGACTGCTGGAGCGTGCGATAATGGGGTAATGACCGAAATAATCTATAAGGTCGTCCATCCTTTCGATAACTTCCGGAGGCATCTTCGCATTGAGAATTTTCCTGTAGAGTTTCTTGGCTTTGATAGTGTCAGCAGATTCGATAAACCCTTTATAGTCTTTCCAGAGACCGTTATAGATCATAAATGTATAGAAAACATCCGCCCCCAGAAAAAAGCTGTCATCAGGCTCGGAGTGTTTTTCATAAATTTCTGGATGGCTTTCTTTGACAATCTTTCTGGCTATGAGCATACCGGTTGCTTTACCACCGATAAATCCTGAACCTATGGTTCTTCTTCGGATCAGTTTCAGCTCATGCAGGTTAAAGTATTTACAGGCAAGATTTATAATCCTCTCATCCTCGCCCATCATTATCATGCAGAGTCTGCGTATCGCTTTCTTTTCATCAAAGTGTTCACTCTGATCCCCGAGAAAAAGCTTGTCCAGACAGTGGTAATACTGCATGTCGCTTCTCTTGTCCGGCGGAGTGATCACTTCCATAGCTTCAACGTTATCCATAACAGGACGAACGCTCTTCTTTACATCAAGGATATATGGTTTATACATGACATTGGAATGTCTGCCGTCCGCTTTTCTCGGCAGAAGGCAGTGCCTGCCGACATTATCTTTCATAACACGGACAACAACGGAAGCAGCTTCAGTGACCTTTTTTACTGTAAACTGACGCTGACATTTCTTGATCATGCTCATAAAAGAGGTAATATTCTTCTCTTTCATCTTTTCCACTATCATGTGGTAAGCATATCCTGCCAGCCAGTCAGAACCCCAGAACGCCATAAGGCTTGTGAGGCAGTCCATAAAAACGATATCACCCTGCTTCAGAGTGTCTATATAGGCGCAGGTATCCTCAACAAAAAACTCAAAACCTTTATAAGGATCTACAAGATGTTTCTGCATTAAGTCAGAATCAATTCTGAGTTTGTCAGGTCCCTGATAATATTTGATATGGTGGATAGATTCGTGATTAACACTAATATCCTGGAGCAAAGATTCCACTACTAATCTATAGCCGAGTGCTTCTTCCGTCTGAAAGACCACATGGTCTCCGTACCGCAGCCCCCCAACAAGGGTAAGTATTCCATCACCAGGTATAATCATACTCACATCAGCCTCCTTGAAAAGGTACTATATACTAAAACAAAGAGGATGTGAATGGCTCAGACTGTGGAACAGTTTTCAGGTGAAACAGTTCCCAGTTTTTTAAGATCGTCCTTGATATCCTGCTCTTCGGCAATAAAACCAAGGCTCTGTCTTATAAGCGCAGCTCTCTCACCGTTACTCGTTTCAAGCCTGTAGATTATCCATCTGCCATCTTTACGGGAAGTTACAAGACCTGCATTACGCAATATTTTAAGGTGAGACGATATTGTAGACATTGAGACTTTAAGTACAGCATTAATTTCACACACACAAAGCTCGCGAACATTTAGCATGCTAAGTATGCGAAGCCTGTTGTTGTCACCTAGTGCTTTAAAAACATCAACTTTATTTTCCATTTTTCCCCGCAGCGATATAAAATATTTCTTACAATATAATGACAAAAATAATTAATTACAATTCATTTCGAACCTGAGATTCAAGCAAATCAGAGTTCGAGTTCGCAAACGGCTTGAAGCAGAAGTTTCTTGTTCACAGGTTTGTACACAATATCGCTAACGCCCTGAATAGACTCAGCTTCGCTTCTATATGCTGTCGTCACAATAATTGGAGTTTCTGAATCGATTTCACGTATCTTTTCAATCATTTCAAAGCCGCTCATTTCTGGCATTGAGAGGTCTGTAATGATCAGATCAGGCCTGAACTCTCTATACTTACCGAGCCCCTCTTTCCCGTCGGAAGCAGGGTGGACAACTTTAAAATATTTAGACAGCATTCTGTACGCCATTTCCCTTGTAATGTCGTCATCTTCAACGTATAGAACAGTTAATTCACCCAATTTGTCATGAGAGACCATCTTATGCTCCGAATATATATATGCTACCGCTATATTAGCACAATACATCAATTTGTCCACACTCAATAAATTATACTATTATATCAAGATCTTACAAAGCTCAAAAAAGAAGAAAACATCTAAAAACAACTAACAGAAAGGATACATATACACAAGAAAACAGATATTTTTTTTCATAGAAAAAATGCTAAATACAATAACAACATACTCAACCATATGTTATAATAACTCATTTAAGACATGGGGAGAGACATGAAGATAGCCAACAAAATTGCTCTTAGTACAATTGCATTAATCATTATAACCATAGGAATAGTTACAGCACTCAGCATTTACAGCATAAAAAGCCGTGAAAAAATCAATCTCGAAAATTTCAGGCAAACAGAATATAAAAGAGTGGAACAAAAGCTGGAAAGTCTTCTTGACGTCACATTTGAATCTGTCACCAGCACTTTTGAAAACTCTACCCAGAAGGAATACATACAAAACGTTTACGGCAAAAGACTTAACTCTGTAATCGACTCAACGTTTTCACAGATAGAACAGATATACAAATCTTATCAGAACGGTGAAGTAAGCGAATCTCAAGCTAAAAGTGAAGCTCAGAACCTTGTCAAAGCTGTGCGTTACGACAGCGGAACGGGCTACATCTGGATTAATGACACAGGGAAACCCTACCCTAAGATGATCATGCACCCCATAGCGTACCAGCTTGACGGGCAAATACTTTCAGCAGAAAAATATAATGTCGCAGAAAATAACGAAAACCTGTTCAGCGCAATGGTCAAAACAGTCGAGAAAGACAAAGAAGGTTTTGTCGGATACCTCTGGCCTAAACCAGGTAAAGACACCCCCCAGCCAAAGTTATCGTATGTCAGACTTTTTGAACCATGGGGCTGGGTTATAGGGACAGGTGTTTATGTTGATGACGCAGTGGATGACGCTATCTCTAACATTCTGACTGATGTTGCAAAGTACAAGTACGACAACGGAACAGGATATTTCTGGATAAATGACACCGACCTGCCTGAGCCGAAAATGGTAATGCACCCAATAGCTCCGCAGCTGAACGGAAAACCGCTCTCAGAAAAAAAATACAATGTCGCCGGTCCAAACCGTGATGAGAATATTTTTATAGCCATGATAAACGCTACTAAAAAGGACGGCAGTGGCTTTGTAAGCTACCTCTGGCCCAAACCAGGCAAAGACACTCCACAACCCAAAATGTCATACGTCCGTCTGTTCGAACCGATGAACTGGATAATAGGTACCGGAATATATACAGACGATATTGATGACGCCATCGCAGAAAAAACCAAAATGCTGGCTGCCGAAACAAACAAACTCGTACTTAAAATAATGTTCATAGCGGGAATAATGGTTCTCCTTGGCGGATTTGTTACAATTTTCATAGCAAAAGGGATAGCCGGAAGCATAAGCTCTACATCAGCCATCCTTAAGCAACTTTCAGAAGGCTCTGGAGATCTCACCAAAAGGCTTGATGCAGGCAGCACAGGAGAAACCAAAGAGCTCTCCATTTCTTTTAACAAAGTACTGGACAATCTGGACGAAAGCTTTACACAGCTAATACATGGTCTCGCAGGAACAGCAGAGTCACTGGTTCCTATTATCAAGGCATCAGATACTGTTAAATATTCACTCGAAGAAACAAATGATATGGCATCACAGGTTGCAACCGCTGCAGAACAGATGAGTTCTTCCATAAGTGATATTGCGAACAACACATCAGATGCCGCCGCCCAGAACGAAGAAGTTGTCCATGTCTCCAGACAGGGGGGCGAAATAATCAAACGTTCTGAAGAAATCTCTGTAAACATGAGACAGAAAATAGAAGCTCTCACAGGTGAAATACATAAGCTTACCGGTCACGCCACAGAGATCGAAAATGTAATTACTGTAATCAATGATATATCAGAACAGACTAACCTGCTTGCTCTTAATGCTGCAATTGAGGCTGCAAGGGCAGGTGAGGCAGGCAGAGGCTTTGCCGTTGTTGCCGACGAAGTAAGAAAACTTGCCGAAAAAACTCAGGACTCAACAGAAGATATACGTAAAATGGTCAAAGAGATGCAGGGGCGCGTGCAGACAGCAAACACTGAAGCAGTGATTGTCTCTGACCTCGTTATCCAGCAGTCAGAGATCGACACACAAACATCAGAAAATTTCTCCAATATCATGAGCGCTGTGGAAAGCCTCTCCAATAATATTCTTGGTGTTTCCAGTGCCGTTGACGAACAGTCCGCTGTCACAACAGAGATAGCAAGCAGTATAGAAACAGTGTCTATGTCTTCTGCCAAATCCAAAGAAGAGCTCGGATATCTCTCTGCCAATATAAAAAGCCTCATTGAAAACATAATGTACACAAGTGGTCTCTTCAGTGAATATAAACTTAAGAGTACGTCATCTATGTTTGCAATAGCAAAACTTCAGCACCTTATATATCTGAATAAAGTTTACGCAGTATACGAAGGAACAAGAACAGAAACCGCGGACATCACTATTGACCACCATAGCTGTGCTTTTGGTAAATTCTATTACTCCAAAGGGGTTGAAATCCACGGAAACCTGCCCGAATTCAAAGCACTGGAACCGATACACCAGCGTGTACATGCCTTAGCAGCAACGGTTGTCAGCAACACTCAGGCAGGCAACAGAGAGAGTGCCAGAGAAAGCATATACGAACTTTTCCAAATAGCAGAAGATCTCATGCAGAAATTGAACAATATAATAAACGATAATAACATCAAGTAAGCAATAATGGGCATCAACTCGGTGCCCTTGCTTATCTATTATAATTTGTCAGCAAAGAACCCTGCCAAGCCCTCTTATCAATGTGTTAAAATTAATATATACATTTTGTATATATATGCTATAATCGTGGACACTTAACATGAGAGGTGGTCTTTTGAATAGCTTATTTGATCTTATTGGAAGCGAAAGCACCATCCATTACGCTGTACTGAACCCTCATGATAACACCCTTTATGATATAAGCGACTCACTACAGAATATCACCGGAGCAAAAGATTACCAAAACAAAATGCTGCGTGAAGTAATCGGATGCCTTGACACATCAGACTGTGCAAACAGTGCTGTAAGACTTGACATGACCAACAAAGACAAAATTATTCACGTTTTTGAATGCAAAGCACTTAAAAAACAGCTTTTTGTAATTAAATTTAAAACTGTCATAGACGGCAAAGATAAACATGTAGTTCTCTTTACAGACACTGACAACACCTCACTAAACACAAAACTCATGAACGACCTTGACAGCATCATCACTCACGAACTAAGAAACACACTTAACCATCTATCACTTATAAACAACTGTCTTCTTGAGCGTTTCTCAGGAAACGAACTTGACGACTTTCAGGAGCTTCTCTCTTTGTCAGAGCAGAATGTCATGGTCATAGATAAGATCATCTCAATATATGGTGACATAAAAAACAACATACCGTAAGCTTCCCCATTGAGTAGACATTCCAAATTTAGAGTTTTTCTGGCAAACTATAAAAGCTAGGAGGCTCATTTTGAAGAAATCACGATTCACCGAAACACAGATCATCTCGATTCTTAACGAAGCGGATGCCGGAATGCTGGTAAAAGATATCTGCCGTAAGCATGGTATATCTGACGCAACATATTACAACTGGAAATCTAAATACGGAGGCATGACTGCATCTGATCTTAAAAAGATGAAAGATATGGAGCAGGAGCTTTCTCAGCTAAAAAAGATGTATGCAGACCTCGCTTTAGAAAATAAAGCAATGAAGGACTTAATAGAAAAAAAGCTCTAAGGCCGCAGGAAAGACGTGATGCTGTTACTTTCTTGGTAAATGAGCATAGTCTTTCTGTTTCACAGAGCTGCCGTTGTGCAAGTCTCTCAAGGTCGGCCTATTATAAGCCTGTTGTTGTTAATACAGACGATATTCTTGTGATAAATGCGCTGAATGAACTTGTAAAGAAGCACTCTCGTTGGGGCTTCTGGAAGCTCTTTAAGGTGCTTAGGAAGAAGTATCCTTGGAATCATAAACGAGTCTACAGGGTTTACTGCCAGATGAAGCTTAATCAGAAGCGCAGGGCAAAGAAAAGACTGCCTAAAAGGGAGAATAATTCTCTGTTTGTGCCAGAACTGCCTAATCAGGTTTGGTCAGCAGACTTTGTAAGTGACAGCCTGTATTCTGGAAAAAGATTCAGGACGTTTAATATCATAGACGATTGCAACAGGGAAGCAGTGCACATTGAGATAGATACTTCTCTTACAAGCAGAAGGCTTATCAGCGTATTTGAGAAGATCAGCCTAGAGAGAGGATTACCGGAAGTACTTAGATGCGATAATGGCCCAGAGTTTCTGGGGGCAGAGTTCGTGTCTTGGGCTGAAGATGCTGGAATGAAGATTATGTATATCCAGCCAGGCAAACCGAACCAGAACGCCTACATAGAGAGATTTAACAGAACTTATCGTACTGAGGTTCTTGACCTGTATCTGTTTGATAATTTAGCAGAGGTAAGGGAAGTTACCTACTGGTGGATGATTGAGTACAACGAGGAACGTCCACACGATGCTCTTGACGATATGACACCGATAGAATATATGATGAAGAAACAGAAAACTCTAGTTTAGAACTGTCCTCCTCAAGGGGAAGCTTACGATACAGCTTAACGATTTCGCTAATGCTGTAAATTTCAGCATATATGACACTATCCATGAAGCTGTTAAAAGTTATGCAGGTCTCAGCAAACAGAAAAATCTTAAAGTCACTATATGTGCTGATAACAAAAATATCGGCCGCACTGACAAATATAATCAGGGATTGCTGTATCTCCTTTTTTCAAATCTGATCAACAACGCACTGAAATATGCACCGGATCAGACAAATGTAGACATAACCATTACGAACACCAAAGAAAACACAAAAATAACAATTACTAATAGATTCCCCCGGGTAAACCCGGGGTTCTATGCTTCGCTCATGCTTAACGCATGATTTTTTTACAGCTCAAGTTTGAGCTGTCCTAAATCCTGTTGTCCTTGCAACTCGACGTAATTTCTAATTACGTCTTCGTCTAACCCTATACTACTAACGAAGTATCCCGGCGACCAAACAACATTTTCTTTCCAATATACCTTATCAAGCCAACCAAAGAATTTGCGCATCCTCGAAGCCAATTGGCTTTTGAGTCTACCCATAACTTCAGCAATACTATATTTAGGTGGGATGATTATAACCATGTGCAAATGATCTAAATCAAAGCCAATTGTTTCTATCTCTACTCCCGGCATACTTCTTAAAATACTTGGCAAAGTTTTTCTGATATAAGAACAAACACCAGGCTTTAGGATCTTTCGCCGGTATTTACATACCCAAACAACATGGTATTTCAAACAATATAAACTGTGAGCTGATTTAGTGACTTGCATAGCGGATTATACCGCCGAAAGGCTCATTCATCCACGCATAAATGCGTGGTGTTCTGTCTTCGACTGCATAAAGGTACCCTGGACAAACATGTATATAACAGTTTTTTTGAACGCGGGGTAAAAGGACATAATAACAGCGGTTCAGGATTTGGTACATATTGCAGTAAGTTGATTACAGAACTCATCAAAGGCAAAATCAATGTAAACAACGATAAAGGTCAGGTACAGGTATCTGTGCAGATACCCTTTATATAGCCATCAGAAATTTACGGTAACATTCCTCCCCCTGATACTGATCATCCCCTCTTCTGACATCTGCCTGAATATCCTTGATAAATTCTCTGGAGTGGAGCCAAGCAAAACCGCAAGCTCACATCTGGGAACTGGAAGTCTGAATGATTTTGAACATTTCTTTTTTGTATATTCACTTAAGTAATTTTCCAGCCTGTCTCTGGTGTCGGTCAATGCAAGGTTTTCAATGTAAGAAACATAAAAATCAAACTCTTTCTTACATGCACGAAACATATTCTCCAGAAGGGTTTTATTATCAAAAACAAGCTGCTTAACTGCTTTTTTCTCTATTACAAGTAATTCAGAATGTTCCAGAGCAACAGCAGACAAAAGACTGTCTCCTCCCATTATTCCGTTGGCAAAACTCTCTCCGGGAAATACATATTTAAATACTATCTCTTTCCCTTGTTCACTTATACGATAAAGTTTTGTTAACCCGCTTACCAGATAAAAAGTATTGTTCTGAGCTTCTCCCTGAGTAAAAATAACCTCTTTTTTATTTATTTTCATAATAGAACTGCACTGGCTTATCATTCCAACAACAGCAGGATCAGTGCACTGAAACCTCTGTTTCAAAAAATCAGACACTAATAATACTTTTTTATCTTTCTTAATACTAGTCAATGTTTTTCTCCATTATTGATGTTAAGTCTCATTATCATTAACTGCTAAATATTGTCAAGATTATTAGCATTAGTTTAATACAAAAACACAATATCGCTTTATTAAAAGACCATGATTAAGAAATAAACTGTTACACAGGAGTCCATAATGAAGAAAACATTGATAGCATTGGCAATGATATTTTTTGCCATGTCGACCACAGTTTCAGCAGAAAATTTAATGCAGGACACAATCTATCTCGACACAATATCCGTTACAGGCGAACCAGAATCAAACAAAGACATGCAAAGTACAAATGTCAGGGTTCATGAAGTAAAAAGAAGCAACAATATTGCGGATTTTCTAGAGGATGATCCAGAAATAAGCCTAAAGAGAAAAACTCTTATCGGAGACAGTGGTGATGTTCTCACTATAAGGGGACAGAGCGGACAACGCATACTGCTAAATCTGGACGGCAGAAACATGAACTCCACAGGTACAAACGGCGGTAATTACATCGACTTCAGCACAATTCCTCTGGACAACATTGAAAAAATCGAAGTAATCAAGGGCGGCAGCAGCGCAGAATACGGCAACAATGCCATCGGTGGCGTTATTAATGCTTATACATTCCGTCCGGCAACAAAACCCAAAATAAGCTTATACGGCACAATGGGCTGGTGGGACGAAGATGAGAGTTTCAATAACATACGAGGCAGTTACTCACAAAAATTTGGTCCGGTTGGTCTGAGCCTCGGAGCCAGCTATCAGGAAGCTGACGAATATCTCTGGAATAATGATTACCGGTCAACACACATAGCACCAAAGCTTTATATTGATACACCATGGGATGGAGAACTTATCCTTGGGTATGACTACACTAAAACCTACAGAGGTATGATAAAAACTAACAGAGTTTCTTCAGACCCTGACGATCCGGGATATCATGACAAAATAAACAGCAATGCGCCACTGTCCCTTGGCGAAACTTTTGCCGGAGGCGCAGGAGGTCAGGCAATGAGTGTCATTGGTGACGGAGCCCACTATGATAAAATCAAACACATGTACACTGCTTCATACACCCAGTATATAGGGACAAAAGCTTTTGTTGAGCTGTCAACTTTCATGAACAGAGAAGACCGCATGGACAAAAATTACGCAGATAAAACAACAACAGCTGCAGGCGTAACTGTCAGCGAAGGTGACCTTGTGCTGGACAGAACAGTTGAAGTTGACCGCAGTTATGGTTTTAAAGGAAAGACTGAAATTTACTTTGAAAAACATAAGCTTAACATCGGAGCCGAGCAAAAAAACATGAAAGCAGGTGAGATTGATGTAGACTATGTCGCCCCTGCCCCATGGACAGGCAGTATAGCAAGCTCAGACTCTGGTCCCCGTATCCGAACAAACGCTGTATTTCTTTCCGACTCATGGGACATAACAGACAAGCTGACATTTGACATAGGGGCGAGATACGACCAGTATGACGCACTTCAGCACAAGGATGTTGCGGGGACGAGAACAAGACTTAATTATGATGATGAAAGTATAACCCCAAAAGCCGGAATAACTTATTCATTAACTAACAATGATAAAGTGTCAGTCTATATTTACCAGAGCTACAGAACACCCACTATTCCTGAAATGAATCACTTCGTTGATGCACAGACAGTCCCTCTCCTTGAAAACAGCGAACTTTCCCCGGAAAAAGCCGATGCAGTGGATATCGCTTATAAACACAACTTCGCCAATAATGCCGGACATATTAAACTGTCTGCATTCTACTATGACATAGACGACTATCTTCTCATGGGATCAAACCCTATAACCAACAAAGGACGTATAACATATAACATAGACAATGCTGTCTTCAAAGGTGTCAGTGCAGAGGGCAGGTATAACATAAACCCGAAAATATCTATCAACGCAGGAGTTGCATTTCAGGACTCTGAAAAGAGCGGAGACCCTGTAACAGCTGAATATGCAGACTATTCATCTGATAATGTTGACTATATTCCTGATATAAAAGGAACAGCAGGAGTTATATGGAAAATAAACGACAAACTCACCCTCGATACGGAACTTATCTATGTGGGCGAAAGAGAATATTTCTACTACAGTAAAACAAGAGAACTTGACCCATATTATCTTCTCGGCACAAGTTTGAGCTGGGAATTTGCCAAAAATACAACAGTAGAGTTTTATCTGGACAACATATTTGATGAAGACTACGAGGAACAATACGGATATCCGGCAATCGGACTGAATGGAGGAGTAAGCCTGAAATGGACATATTAGAAAACAAAACAAAAAACATGTGGAACAAAAAAGCACTCTCATATCCCAGATACACTGACAATCCAGACGCATTTGAGGCAGAGGTAATTTACAAGATACAGAAGCAAGGCATAGACCTTACGAAAATGAGCATACTTGATGTGGGATGTGGAAGCGGAAAATTTACCATCGGACTGGGCAAAAAAGCAAAAGATGTCCACGGTATAGACATCTCAGATGAAATGCTGCGCATATTGACAGAAGACTCCGCAAATGAAGGGGTAAATAACATTACAACCCAGCAGACAGACTGGGAAAGCTATATAAAAAAACCGGAAAGCTTTGACATAGTTTTCTGTTCCACAACACCCGCTGTGAGATCACCCGAAGACTACAAAACAGTTACCGAAATAGCCCGGCAATATGTAATATACCTCGGCTGGGCAGGGAGAAAGGATTCAGTTATAACAGACGAGCTGTATAATATATATGATATCAGCAAAAAACCTTTCAACGACACACCGGATGTCAAACGCTGGCTGAAACAGCAGGACATCCCATTTTCATCTGAAGTTATCGAAAATGACTTCATAAAAAGGCTTTCAGAAGATGTGATGCGTGATGAACTTGAAAGTATTCTGAAACAGGCGGGAATAAAGCCTGATGACACAATTATTAAAAACATAATAGCTAAACATTCTGACGGCAAAACCGTAACAAACAAAACATACTTCCGCAGAGAGTTGATTATATGGGAAAGCTAATACTGTTCATCGCCGTATCAGTCACGGGTATTTTATTTTCTCAGGATGCATACGGAGCTGTCGTCACAGACCTGCTAAACAGAAAAGTTCAAATACCAGACAAGATTATAAACCGTATTGTACCACTGAAAAGCAGCATGAGCTTCATATCTTTTCTGGGAGCTCAGGATAAAGTCGTAGGCATAGAAGCCATAGACAGAAAGGATTATGAAAAACGACCTTATGTATATGACAATAAAGAAAAACTCAAAGATGTAACTATTGTGAGCGAAGGCGGAGCGAAAGGACGCCCCAGTCATGAGCTTATAATATCACTCAAGCCTGATGTTGTTTTTACTATAACATCTGACCCGGCAGAAGCGGATATGCTTCAACGCAAACTGAAGACGCCGGTGGTAGTACTGAGCTTTGGATATCAGGGGGTGGAGTTTGAGACGGTTTTCCGCTCACTGAACCTTGCAGGATTGATACTGAATAAGCAAAAGCGTGCGGAATATCTGATTAGCTACATCTCCGGACTACAGACGGAGCTTGACTACCGCCCCGACAAAAAGGTCAGAGCCTATGTTGGCGGGTTATCATATAAAGGGGTAAACGGTATAGACAGCACAGAAGGGCATTTTCTTCCTTTCAGGCTCGCCGGTGTGGAAAATACAGCGGACAGTATCGGGCGCAAAGGACATATCTTTCTACAGAAAGAATACCTTGCCCTGATGAATCCTGAGCTGATATTTATCGACAGTGCCGGCTATGGAATAATCTCCGAAAAAGCAAAGAAAGAACAAGGGTTTTACAGCAGACTTTCAGCTTTTAAAAACGGGCAGGTTTATCAGCTTCCGGCAAATACATATTACTTCATAAATATTGACCTGATGCTAGCCAATGCCTTTTTCATAGCCAAAACCGCATATCCTGATTATTACAAAGAGCTTGATGCCGAAGAGAAAGCAGGCGAGATAATAAAAGTATTTACCGGGCAAAACCTTTACCATGTTATAAAACAGGATACAGGCGGATTTAAAAGGGTGGTTCAGACAAAAACAGGTATGTCCCTGAAGGTTGCAAACTGATGGGAAATAAGCTGGTGTTCTGGGCAGTCATGCTTTTCATGCTGACGCTCTTTACTCTTTTGGGGATCAAACACGGGGCAGTACAAAATTCATGGTCAGAAACTATTCTTGCACTGTTTCGTTCAGGCAGCAACGAAGACCTCATATATTTCATATGGAATCTGCGCCTTCCGAAAATACTTGCCGCTCTGGCGGTCGGAAGCGCTTTGGCTGTGAGCGGTGTGATACTACAAAATATACTGAACAACCCCCTCGCGTCATCCTTCACACTCGGACTGTCTCAGGGTGCATCTTTTGGTGCAACATTTTCTATTATTGTTCTGGGAGCAGGCTTTATGTCCGGCGGGGCTTCTGGTTTCGGTGGGCTTGGTATAGTTGCCGCAGGGGCTTTTGCAGGTGCAGTCTTATCGTCACTGATAATACTGCTGTTCTCATTCGTGAAAGGTATGACACCTCAGGGGCTTATACTCGTCGGTGTTGCAATGTCGGCATTTTTCAGTGCCTGCACAATGCTTATGCAGTATTTCTCGACAGACACACAGCTTGCTGCAGCGGTTTTCTGGACATTCGGAGACCTTGGCAAAGGCGGTTGGTCAGAAGGTATCACTGTCTTTGCCGTTATGACAGCAGGCATCCTCTTCTCTGTGAAATACAGCTGGGACTATAACGCAATCCAGTGGGGAGACCTGCACGCAGCGGGACTTGGCGTTGAGGTCAAAAAGATAAGAATTTACTCTCTCATCATGACTTCTTTGATGTCCGCATTCGCAACAGCTTATTACGGGGTAATAGGTTTTGTTGGGCTGATAGCCCCTCACATGGTCAGGATGATGTTTAAACACGTTGACCACGGATTTCTTATCCCTGCATCTGCTGTTCTGGGAGGGGTTTTTCTGCTTGGGGCTGACACTCTCGCCCAGATGATCTTCTTCCCGCTGTCCCTCCCTGTGGGTGTCATAACGGCTTTTGCCGGAGTCCCTATGTTTCTTTTTATACTTATGAAGAGGTCATTGAAAAATGGTCAAAGCTGAAAACTTATCGTTCTGTCTAAAAAGCGGCAGAAAAATACTTGATAACATATCTTTTAAACTGGAATCATCAGAGATATGCGCCGTTATAGGTCCCAACGGGGCAGGCAAATCCACTCTTATGAAAATTATTAACGGGATAATAACCCCTTCATCGGGGCAGGTCTCCCTCTCTGGTAGGAAGGTCTCAGTAATGAACAGGCTAGACATTGCACGCAAAATTGCATACCTCCCCCAGACTACAAATGCTGTACCATGTAGAGTATACGATTCTGTACTACTTGGACGAAAGCCTTATATAAGCTGGCATCCGAAAGAAAGCGACCACAAACTCACAAGAAAAGTGATAGCAGAACTTGCCATTGAGTCTATGCAGGAAAAATGCGTCACAGAACTTTCCGGAGGAGAATTTCAGAAAACCCTTATAGCAAGAGCGATGGTACAGAATGCCGATATACTCATGCTGGACGAACCGATAAACCATCTGGATGTGAAAAACCAGCTAGAGATCATGGACACTGCAAGCAATGTAACCTATAAACGCAAACTGGCGACTATGATAGTGATGCACGATCTGAATCTCGCTCTCAGATATGCTACTAAAGTTTTGCTGATGAATGACGGTAAATCCATCTACTGCGGTTCGAAAGAAGGATTATCCGAAGATGCTCTTTCTGAAGCATACGGAATAAAAATAAAAATACAGAATATTGATAATAAGAGCGTAGTTATGTTCTGATAACTTTTAAGAAAACTCTCCGGAAAGTAATGCCCCGGCACATATCATAACCGGGGCACTTCAGCATCTATTTAAAAGTTTCAACAAGGAAGCCTGTAAAGCGCTCCCATGACTTAATGTCAGCTTCTTCGTGATAATTCGGAGAGCCAAACACTGTGAAAGCGTGAGGTGCTCCGCTGTAGGTTGTCATCTCGTGGGGAACTTTCGCATCCTCAAGCTGGACAGCGAGTGAGGCAAAATCCTCCATACTGACAGCCTGATCTGCTGTTCCGTGCAGTACCAAGACCTTACCTTTTGTATCGGCATAATTCTGCCCTTCAGGAGTGTTGAGACCACCATGAAATGTCACAAAACCTTTCAGATCAGCGCCGGATCTAGCCAGTTCAAGAATTACCGCACCGCCGAAGCAATAACCTATTGCGACAGCATTATTTATGTCGCCCCCCATCTGGCTTGCAGCAGCCATCCCGCCGTAAAGAAGTTTTCTCATCCTTTCACGGTTCTTGTACAGCTCACCTGTCAGTTTCTTCTTATCTGCTGTGGCGGTGGGTCTAACTCCTTCACCAAACATATCCACAGCAAAAACTGCATACCCGAGGTCGTTCAGCATCTGGGCCCTTTTTACTTCATACTCTGTCAGCCCGTCCCAGTCGTGCACCATAAAAACAAGAGGTGCATCTGCGGAAGGCGAAGTGTAATAACCTTCAAATTTTTCACCATCAACCTTGTATTTGACCGGCACTCCACCTGCGGCGGCAGCCGTCATTACAAAAAGTATAGTTACAGCAATAGTATATAATAATTTCATAAAGTTCTCCTTCTTAAGGACTAATTTAATCTTATCATACACTAAAGATCGTAAATTTGCCGGATAGTTCAATGCTTAAATTTAAGGGGGGTATAAGAAAAGCGGGTGACCGGACTCGAACCGGCGACCTTCAGCTTGGGAAGCTGCAACTCTACCAACTGAGCTACACCCGCTTAAGTTTCTATAAACTATATAATATATTCAAATCGTTTTAGCTATAAAAATCTACATGCAAACCAAATAAAATTAATTTCGACACTTTTTTGTAACCTCTAAGCTGCTCATACGTTATGAAGGTAGATAAACAAACGGAGGCAAAAATGAAAAAAATTATTATGTTTTTAGCAATTGTAATGATGCTTGCTTCATCAGCAACAGTTTATGCCAGAGGCGGCGGAAATGGCGGCGGCGGTCACGGCGGTTCTGGCAGCTCCGGTAGTTCAGGAAACGGTAACGGCACGGGAAATGCCGACTGCTCGGGAACACCGTCAAACTATTCAGGGTCTTCATTCGGCATCTCCACTCAAGATAAACTGTCAGAGTCTGCAGCCGAAAGCGAATCCGCAGGAATGATGGCAGGAAACATGCATCAAAATAGACATCAATATCAGCGCCAATACCAGTATGATGCCGCACCAGAACAGACAACAGAGGCAATAGATACAACAGAGCCTGCCGAAACCTCAGAACCTGACGCAGAAAACACAACTGAAGCAGCGGCAGAATAATAATTATGTAGGCGGGGTTATAAATCCCGCCTATAATTAACCATGAAGCGAAATAAACAATTACTGAGTTTTTTTAACGAATACCAAGGGAGGCTGTTTGGATATCTGATGAAAATGACATTAAACCGACCGGACGCAGAGGATATCTTTCAGGACACTTTCATCAAGTATGCTGACAAATACCCTATGGAACAAAGTCCGGCTCTACTTTACACTATAGCAAGAAATATTTTCTTAGATAAAATACGCAAAAAAGTAAACAAGACGAATTCATACGAAAATGCACCTGTAAACAAAAACAGTCCAGAAGAATGCCTTATATCCAAAAATGCAACTCAAAGGATATTGTCTCTGCTGAAGAAATTGCCGGAGGAAGACAGGGAACTTTTATCTATGGCTGGCTCAGACGGACTTGCATATTCAGAAATAGCAAAGGTAAAAAATATGACTGTTGCCAACATAAAAGTCAGGATATACAGAGCAAGGTTGAAGTTGAAAACAATGATGGAGGCAGAAGATGAGTGATAGAAACATTCTGATCAGCCAGTACATAGACAATGAACTGAATATCAGTGAAAAAATAGATTTTGTAAAAGAGGTGAACAATGACGACAGCTACTTTTCAAGTGCACTTGGTATGCTTGAAATGGAGATGACTATGTCGCATACCATATCACCACCGCCTATCCCTGACATAAGTGCAAGTTCCAAGAGTAAGCTGAACATAACTCGCATCGCTTCTTTCACAGCACTTGCCGCATCACTTATCGTAATGCTCAGAGTTTTCTTTTTCGCACCGGATCATATGCCGGAAATAAGAACAGCTCACAGGTTTGTTCTCTATCATCCAGAAGCTTCTCAGGTTGAAGTTACCGGGACATTCTCCGGCTGGCAGCCTATTTCCATGTACAACGCAGGTAATGGATATTGGCAGATAACCATGCCTCTCAATAAGGGTGAATATGTTTATACATACCTTATAAACGGCAGAACCACTCTACCTGACCCCACTGTTCATGCCAAGCAAAACGATGGTTTCGGCGGAGAAAATTCTGTAATAAGTGTCGGAGAAAGGATTTGAAATACCTAGTAGCCATATTTCTGGCACTGGTGCTGATGTCATGTGCGGATGCACGCTTTTACCGCATAAAAGGGGATATGACCGCGGACTTTCGTATAAAAGATGCATACAGAGTCATACTTTACACATCAGCAAACGGATATCATGGCTTAGAAATGACCGAAGATAACAACTCATGGAAGACAAAGATTCCTGCTGTCAGCTCTTTCAGATACTTTCTGACTGTCGACGGCAGGACATATCTGCCAAACTGCCCACAAAAAGAAAATGACGATTTCGGCGGGCAGATTTGCATATACGAGGAGAGATAAGATGAAGAAAACTATTTTGTTAATACTGCTGAGCATTTCAATATACAGCTTCGCTGATGAATACACCGACCTGCAATCTATCTGCGAAAATGCCGGAGTGCCGGAAAATCTCGCCGTCTCTGTTGCAGAAAAGACAAGAGAGCGACAATTCAGCAAAATCAGCATAGACAACCTTGCAAGTGCTGTAAAAGAAGCAAAAACAAATGAAGCGGTAAAAATGGCAGAAAAAATAGCAGAGGGTATCGCAAAAAATGTCTCCGAAGATAACATTGTAAACGCCGTGGACAATATCAGAGAAAGATATTCCAGAGCGTATAAAATAGCAGATAAAATCAAACTGGATAAAAAGACCTCCGCACAGTTTGCAGATGCAGTGGCCGACGCCATGACAGCAGGCGCCACAGCACAAAAACTTGAAACAGTTGCAGCCGAGATCTCTGTGAAAAAGGACAAAGCATATACAGCCATTAATCTGTACAGAGAGATGATGCAGTACGGAGTAGACGAAGAGACCACTGAAAAAGTTACTATACAAGCTGTCAAAAAACTGAGTGCTGGTGAAATTAATGAATATCGTAAAGCTTTTGCAAAAGGAGCCTCATACGGGAATGCCTCCGGCACAGCCAAACAAATGGGTAAAAGCATACACTCCGGCAAAGGAGCGTCCTCAATGGGCTCTTCGGCAGGCGGAAACAGAGGAAGTTCGGGCGGTAATGGGCACAGCGGTGGAAACGGCAACGGGGGCGGACGTAAATAATTATAGAAGTTAGAATTGCTTTTTGATATTATGCCCTCTGACCAAAGGGGGACAGATGAACCTTATATCCGTTGATAAAATAACTAAAACTGCCGGAGACAAAGAACTTTTTACAGACATCTCATTCGGTATTGATGCAGGACAAAAAACAGCACTCATTGGCGTCAACGGCTGCGGAAAATCCACTCTGCTCAAAATGATAGCGGGATTTATCCAGCCGGACAACGGGCTAATCTCCCGCAACAGAGAGTGCAGAATCAACTATCTCCCACAGATACCCGAGCATAACCCGGACGACACAATCCTTGGCTACATTATGTCCGGCGAATCAGACCTTGTAAAGCTCATCCGTCACTACGAAGAGCTGTGTGCAAATCCTGCAGATACAGATAAATACAAAAACGACCTCGACCACACTATGGAAGAGATGAATAAACTCGATGCATGGCAGTATGAGCATGAAGTCAAGTCCATACTGGGTGAGCTCGGGATAAATGACGTTTCACTGAAAATGGGTACACTGTCCGGCGGCATGATAAAAAAAGCGGCTCTGGCACAGGCTCTGATAGATGAAGGCAATCTGCTGATTCTGGACGAACCGACCAACCATCTGGATATAGAAACCGTAGACTGGCTCCAGACACACCTGAGCAAAACGACAAAGTCTATCCTCATGGTTACCCACGACAGATACTTTCTGGACTCGATATGCAATAATATCATAGAGATAGACCGTGGAGGCATATTCACCTTCGGCGGTAACTATTCATATTATCTGGAAAAGAAAGCAGAGATGGAAGAGAGCCTCGCCCGTGCGGAAGACAGAACACAAAACATACTTAGAAATGAACTTAAATGGCTGAGAAGAGGCGCAAAAGCACGATCCACAAAACAAAAAGCACGTAAAGACCGTATCGAACAGATGCAAAACAGACCAAAACTTCTGAAACAGCAGGATATCGAACTGGAGATAGAGGGGAAACGCCTCGGCAAACAGATTCTTGAGGTGGAGGATATATCTAAATCCTATGAAGGCAGGCAGGTTATCAAGCCTTTCTCGTATACTTTCAAACACATGGAGAGCCTCGGTGTGGTCGGTCCAAACGGTGCTGGGAAAAGTACATTTATAAGGCTGATAACATCAGAAGAGCCTACCGACACCGGCGAGTTACGCAAGGGGCTTAATACCACATTTGCGGTTTTTGACCAGCACAGCAAAGCTCTCAACCCCGACAAACGCCTTATAGATGTTGTAAAAGATGAAAAAGAAACCATCATACTCCCAAACGGGAAATCAATAAGCGCAGGGCAGATGCTTGAGAAATTTCTGTTCCCTTCCATGATGCACCATACACCGGTACATAAACTGTCCGGCGGAGAGAAACGCAGACTGCACCTTGTCCTCATACTGATGCAGAACCCTAACTTTCTCATTCTGGATGAACCCACCAATGACCTCGACATAAAAACACTGTCCGTTCTTGAGGATTTCCTCGTGGGCTTCCCCGGGTGTCTCCTTGTGGTTTCCCACGACAGGTGTTTTATGAACCGTGTGGCGGACAACCTGCTAATCTTTGACGGTGAAGGTAACATTGAAACGTTCTTCGGTGACTACGACGACTATATAGAAGAGAAACGTGAACGGGAAGCAGCGAAGAAGAAAGAGATAAAAGAAAAACAAACACCCGAACCGGAAAAGAAAAAAAATAAACTGACATATATGGAGAAGAAAGAGCTGGAGTCCATTGAGCCGGCTATAGAGAAGCTGGAGTCTGAGCTTGCCGTCCAACAGGCAGTTCTTGCAAAAGGCGGCTCGAACTATACGGAGCTGGCAGAGGCACAGGAGCGCATCGACGAGATCGAAATGGAAATACTCGAAAAGATGGAAAGACAGGAATTTCTGATGGAAAAAGAATAATGACACTGGAAAACCTTCTGACACAGCTAGATACAGATGCACTTAAAGACCTTATCGAAACTGAAACCGTTTATGAAAGCAAGATGCTGAAAACATCCTTCAGCGATATAAGCATAACAGGAATGCCCGCCGTGGAACTATACAGGCTGCACTTTGCCCTGTTCCACAAGCTCTACAAACTGCAAAACGAATATGCTGAAATAGGTAAATACCTGCATGTTCACTTCATGCGCACAGGTGTTTTTGACTACCCTGGAAAGGGTCAGTGCGCCTACTTCCATGACGAAACAATGTCATTTTGCGGAGAGGCTGTTGCTGATGGTTCCGAACACTGCGCACTCCATAACGAACTGCTTGGAGATACCGCAGTGGAATCTATCTCTTTGAAATACTTCTATCTCGACGGTAAGAACTACGACAGGCTGAACAGTGTCACAGCGGAAAGCCTTTTATCCGGCGCCTGGGAGATTCTAAGCTCTGAAAACAACCTTGATGACTCATACAGAACCCTAGGTCTTTACGGACACGAAAACAGCCGTACTGTCAAAACCAGATTCCATGAATTATGCAAAAAACACCACCCGGACCAGGGAGGAAATGTTGAAAAATTTATGAACATAAACAGAGCCTACAGGTTCGTCATAAAATGGCTGGAAGACTCAGCACAGCTCTCTGACAACTAGCTCTCACCCTTCCCGCATTTGAAGTAACAGCATCACATCCCAGCGCTCTCAGCCCGACACACGTACTCTGTTCTAAAGATATGAAGCCTCTATAAGCTGTTTTGTATAAGCGTTTTCAGGGGTCGACAGTATCTTTTCTGTCTGTCCCATTTCAACTATCTCACCGTCCTTCATGACGAGAACTTCATCGCATATTGACTTAACAACACTGAGATCGTGACTGATAAAAACATAAGAAATGCCATACCTGTTCTGAATCTCCGCCAGAAGCTCTATCACCTGATTCTGTACGACCTTATCCAGCGATGATGTCGCCTCATCCAGAAATATCACTTCCGGCTCCATGACAACAGCCCTTGCAATGGCTATCCGCTGACGCTGACCTCCGGAAAACTCGTGGGGATATCTATTAAACATCTCTCTGTCCAGATTCACATCGTCAAATGCTTTAAGAACTTTTTTGCGGATCTGTTCCTTATCTTTCATACCGGATGCTTTTAACCCTTCCGCAACGATCATCCCCGCTGTCATTCTGGGGTTCAGGCTTCCGAACGGATCCTGAAAAACTATCTGAACATGCCTTCTGTAGCTACGCATGTCTCCGGCACTGAGTTTCATCAGGTCAACACCTTTATAAAGGGCTTCCCCGTGCGCATCAGTCAACCGCAGAATGCCTCTGGCAAGGGACGACTTGCCCGAACCGCTTTCACCAACTATTCCCACAGAAGCACCCTGATTTAAAACAAAAGAGGCGCCTTTTACTGCGTGTACATCGTATCTCCCTTTTATCCCCTTCCCTGTGTAACGGACGTTCAGGTTCCGTATATCGAGAACAGGTTCAAGGCTGTCCGGAGGGCAAGCATAGGCTATGTCAACATCAGACAGAAGTTCTCTGGCATATTTTGTCTGCGGATCAGAAAAGAGCTTCTCAGTCTCTGCTGTTTCAACCATAAGCCCATCCTTAACCACTGCAACCCTATGGGCATATTCGCGCACGATGCCCAGATCATGGGTGATCAGCAGTACGGACATATTTCTCTCTTTATTAAGTTTTTTAAGAAGTTCAAGGATCTGTTTCTGTACAGTAACATCCAGTGCTGTTGTCGGCTCATCAGCCACCAGCAAAGACGGTTCCCCGGCAAGAGCCATAGCTATCATAACACGCTGACGCTCACCGCCTGAGAACTGGTGAGGGTACTGGCTCAGTCTGGAAGCGATATCCCTGATGCCCACCTCATGAAGCAAGCCCAAAGCCTTCTGTCTTGCCTTCTTCTCAGGCATTTTATCTATAACCCGCATACGTTCGGTCACCTGTCTGATGACTGTATGCAGAGGGTTAAGTGAAACCATTGGCTCCTGAAAGATATATGCGATCTCTCCGCCTCTTATTTTCCGCATATCATCATTGATAAGCCCTGAAAGTTCTCTGGAATTAAGCTTTATACTCCCTCTCCGGATCTTTGCCCCCTGAGAGCTCATTAAGCCTGTTATGGTGTGTGCGCATACAGATTTACCTGAACCGCTCTCACCTACCAGTGCAAATATCTCGCCTCTGCGGACTTCAAAGCTGAAATCCCTCACAGCTTCAACAACATGATTTTCCATTTCAAAAACAATATTCAGGTTCTTTATCTCAAGTATATTTTCCATTATTTACCTATGTGTCTCGGGTCAAAAGCATCACGCAGAGCTTCCCCGATGAATATCAGAAGAGAGAGCATCACAGAAACAGTAAGAAATGCAGAAACTCCCAGCCACGGTGCATACAGATTAGACTTACCCGCTGCCAGCAGTTCTCCGAGGGACGGCGAACCTGGAGGCATACCGAAACCGAGGAAATCAAGAGACGTAAGCACACCTATCGAGCCACTTAGAATGAACGGGAAAAATGTCATAGTGGCAACCATGGCATTTGGCAGTATGTGCCGGAATATCATCCCGCCGTCACTAACCCCAAGAGCCTTGGCTGCAAGTACATATTCAAGCTGACGACCTTTCAGAAATTCCGCACGAACAACACCTACAAGCCCCATCCAGCCGAAAATTGTCATAATAAACAGAAGCCACCAGAAACCGGGACGTATGAGACTGCTCATTATTATCAGCATGTAAAGCATAGGAATGCCCGACCATATCTCCATAAAGCGCTGACCAAAAAGGTCAATCCTACCGCCATAATATCCCTGAACAGCTCCGGCACATATGCCGATAAAAGACGTGACTATGGTCAGCATTATACCGAAAAGCACAGAAAGCCTAAAACCGTATAGCAAACGGGCAAAAACATCCCGCCCCTGATCATCTGTCCCCAGCGGATTTTCCCATGTGGGGGGTGTCGGAGGGGGTTCAGGCAGATCGTACCTTATGGTTGCATAGCTGTACTTCACAGGTGCCCAAACGATGAAGCCGTCCTCTTCGATCATTTCTCTCAGATACGGGTCTCTGTAGTTTGCCTCTGTTTCAAAAAAACCGCCTAGATCTTTTTCTGTATATTGCTTTAATACAGGGAAATAAAACTCGCCATGATACTTTATCATCAACGGTTTATCATTTGCGATAACCTCGGCAAAGAGGCTCAGGATAAACAGCGACATGAATATGACAAGGCTTACGCTCCCCCTTTTATTCTTCATAAATCTCTTGAATCTGCGTTTATTTAAAGGTGATATTTCAAACATGCTATCCCCTCGACGCAGCATTAAAGTTTATTCTGGGATCAACAAGACAGTAAGTAATGTCGCTTAGAATATTAAGAACAAGCCCCAGCAGAGTAAAAACATAGAGCGTTGAAAACATCACAGGATAATCTCTGCTCATGGTTGCCTCAAACCCCATAAGCCCAAGACCGTCCAGCGAAAAGATCACCTCTATCAGAAGCGAACCTGTGAAAAACATAGAGATAAAAGCAGCCGGAAAGCCGGATATGACTATCAGCATAGAGTTCCTGAAAACATGCCCGTAAAGGATAGTCTTCTCCTTCAGCCCCTTCGCTCTTGCTGTCAGGACATACTGTTTACCTATCTCGTCCAGAAAAGAGTTTTTAGTCAGCATCGTCAGTGATGCAAAACTGCCTATCAGCATGGCAAAAACAGGCAGGCACATATGCCACAGATAATCCAGTATCTTTTCCATAATGGTCATGTCTGCAAAACCGTCCGAAACCAACCCACGCAGAGGAAACCACGCAAAATAGTTCCCCCCTGCAAAAAGTATCACGAGTATCACAGCAAACAGAAAGACAGGGACAGCAGATCCTATGATCACAGCAAACGAGCTCCATATATCAAACCTGCTCCCGTGCCGGACAGACTTCGCAATTCCAAGCGGTATACTCACCAGATAAACCAGCAAAGTGCTCCATATGCCCAACGATATGGAAACAGGCATTTTTTCCTTTATCAGCTCCAGAACAGATTTATCAATAAAGAAACTGTCGCCGAAGTCAAATACAGCAAAATCCCGCAGCATAGTCAGATAACGTACATATAGAGGTTTGTCAAAACCATAAAGCTCCCTGAGCTTCTCCATGAGTTCCGGCGAGATATTCTCTGCACCTTCGGATTTTCCCGCCGGTGCAGACTCACCTTTTATCTGAAGGCTGCTGTCAGAATCTTCCTGACGAAGCGCCCTCGATTCCGCTGTAACCTCTTCGCCGGTTATACGGGCAATCATAGTCTCCAGAGGACCGCCTGGCGCCATCTGCACCAGAAAAAAATTTATAGTTATAATCCCTATGAGAGTGGGCACAACGAGAATCAGCCGACGAAGTATATACGGTGTCATCTGTTAACCCGTTTTGCAATCTCTGCTGCTTTTTCAGGCACAATCCACCATGAACTGAACCCGAGAGAGTATTCAGGCATCTTTTCCGGTCTGTCGAACTTGTCCCAGTATGCGATTCTGTATCTATCGCTGTATCCTGTTGGTATCACGTAATACCCGTTAAGGAGAACTCTGTCCAGTGCTCTCGCAGCAATTTTCAGACTCTCTCTGTCTTTGGCATTGATAAGATGGTCTACAAGTTTATCGATCAGAGGATCTTTGATTTTTGCATAGTTTCTACTCCCCTCTTCTTCGGCAGATAATGAAGCCCACATATTCCGCTGTTCGTTCCCGGGAGAAAAGGATTGTTTCACACGAGAATAAATCATCATATAATCCTTACTGCGAACCTTTGAAACATACTGAGAAGAATCGACATACCGCAGAAACATATCTATGCCTATACGCTCCAGCCCCTGTTTAAGAGGCATAAGCTGTTTTTCCAGTGTTTTAGAAGACGTTAGTATCTCCAGAGACACATAGCGCCCGTCAGGAGTATACATCTTTCCGTCTTTATAGTAGTAACCGGCAGACGTGAGCAGCTCGACAGCTTTCATAAGCCCTGCTCTGTTATTTCCATCTCCATTCGTTTTATATATCTCTACTTGCTGACGGAATTTCTCTGCATCCGCCCCGAGGGAACGCAGAAGATCAAGCTCTTTTTCTGTGGCTTCCCCATCCGCCATCATCTCTGTATTGGAAAAGAAGCTTGTGTGTCTGACATTCTGACCGTAAAGGATATTCTGATTTATCCAGTCATAGTCATAGACATAAGTCAGTGCTTTTCTCAGGTTAATATCACTCAGAAATTCTGATGACGTATTCATAAAAATGCCTGCGATTCCCATAGGTTTTTTATGAGGAACCTCCATCTTTTTGATCAGTCCCATGTCAAAATATTTTCCTGTATATCCCTTAAACCATCTTTTGCCGGCACTTTCATTTCGCAAATCGTAATGCCCTGCTTTAAAAGCTTCAAATGCTACTGTCTGGTCTCTGAAATACTCATAGACTATCCTGTCAAAGTTATATCTGCCTACATTAACAGGGACATCTGCTCCCCAATAGTCAGGAACCCGTTCGTAAACTACATTTTTACCCGCTTCATATCCGGCAATCCTGTACGGACCGCTGCCGAGAGGTATATTTTCAAGCCCTCCTCTTGAAAGATCTTTGTCTTTCCAGAAGTGCTTCGGTATAATCGTAAGCTGTCCGGCGATAAGAGGCATTTCAAAGCTGGTCTGTGTTTCATCAAATTCAAAACGGACACGGTATCTGTCAAGAGCCTCCACTTTCTTCACCAGCTTAAAGTAGTTACTGTAAAATGGACTGACTTTTGTAATCTCGTAAAAGCTGAAAACAACATCATCTGCTGTAACAGGTTTTCCATCATTCCACTTTGCATTTTTACGCAGGGTAAAAATCACACTTGAGTAATCGTCCGGATATTCAAGACTCTCTGCCAGCAAGCCGTAATAACTGCTCGGTTCGTCGTCGGATGATTCCATAAGTGTGTCATAGATATATCCTATGCCGACAACAGACTTCCCTTTGATAGCAAAGTTATTGAATGAATCATATGTACCTGAAAAAGCCATACGGAGAGTTCCCCCTTTCGGAGCATCAGGGTTAACATAGTCAAAATGCTTAAATTCTGCACCATATTTTGCTTCCCCGATAAGAGAATACACATGTGTCTTTGTCATTTCTGCATACACTGTCTGAAATGGCAGAAGCGCAAGAACTGCAAACAGAATGAGTCGCTTCATCATTTTGCCTCCGGCTCAAACCGAACAACAAATTCACTGTTCCCTTTCATAAAATCTCTTATAAAGCTGTTAACGTCATCAACAGTTATGCTGTCTATGTATTTAACATACTCTTCGGTGGACTGAACCGGCTGATCGAAAAGTACATGATAGGCTATGTTTTTAAGCCAGAAGCTGTTCCTCTTCTTCGAATCTTCGATGGAAAGCTTAAACTGCTCTTTCGCCTCTGTCAGATCAGCTTCGCTCACGCCATTTTCGGGCAGTGCATTTATAATCTGATTTACAGCAGCAATAAGTTCGTTTGTCCTTTCAGGGTCACAGGTGAAACGTACCATACCTCTTGCATACTGCTCTTTAAAATTATCTTTTCTGAAAAAGCCTGTAATGCTGTAAACACCGCCGAGTTTCTCACGAACCTCTTTGCGGAGCTGCTTTTTAAAAACAAGAGAAGCGAAAGTATCTGCGACAGTATATTCCTCTTTATCAGGCACATCGTTTTCAAACCTCATTATCACTGTGGTTTTAGGCTCAACATCACCCTGTCCTATGAAGTTCCCTGATTTCGCAGCGAAGCGTACATTCCTGTCTTTGTACTGTGTCCTCTCTGCAATGTTACCGGACGGCTTTATGCTGCCGATGTATCTTGCAAAAAGTTCTGCTGTCTCAGCAGGATCCACATCACCTGATATTACAAAAACATACCCGTCAATGTCTCCGTAGAGTTTGTTATACAAGCCAGCAAAAAAATCTTTGTCGAGCTTGTCTAAATCGCCTTTCTCCAGATATGATCTCCGATAGTTTTCGTTGTAAAGATCAGTCAGAATGCTTCTCATATATACTGAAAATTTATTTCTGGCGTCACTGTCGATACGTTTTTTCAGTGATTCCTGTGCGACAGAATAAGACTGGTCAGTAACCTCGAAAGATGTGAGATATCTGTTCAGAAGCTGAAAAGCAAGCTCCAGATCCTCACTGTCTCCTCCGCCTGAAAATGTTTCATAATTCTCAGTTGTTTTTGTATCCACAGAGACTTTATGACCCGCAAGAATTCTGCTGATACTGTTTCTGTCCAGCCCGGCAAAGCCGCTAGTGTTTATCACAGAACCGAGTGATGACGCCGCCATATATTCTTCATCGTCCAGAACAGAATAGCCGCCTGGTCTAATCGCCATGATCTCGAACTCGTGTTTTTTAAGGTCTGATTTATGAATATAAAGTGTTGCTCCGTTTTCAAGCTTAACCATATCAGCTTCTAGCAGGTCTATCTTCTGCTGTGCAGTTATCTTCGCCGGCTCAGGAATTTCTTCCATAAGGCTGTTTTTTCCTGAAACAGATGTCATCTCCTTAAGATCAGCCTTCGCTGCTGCCTCCATAGAGTCTTTCACAGACTGAAGATCCAGGTTCAGCTCACCTTCAAGTTTTTCAGGAACAGAGACTATTACAACGCGGTCTTTGGTGTCCAGCATCTCCTGGAACTTCCTGTTAAAGCTGGTTATGTTGACTTCCGATGTTACCTTGTCGAAAACTGCGAGCTCCTGTGCAGGAGTCATGAGGTCTCCTCCGGAGGTATCGAAGTTTATAATCATTCTCGCCTGATTAGCAGACTCAAAGACCTTGTCTTCTCTGGAGTACCTTTCAAGCTGCTGATGCATCACTTTTTCAAATTCCTTCATCTCGTCCACAGTAAAGCCGAATCTTTTCATACGCTCAATCTCCATGAAAAACTCATCCATATCCTGTATGTAGTTTTCCTCATCCAGCATAGATGAAAAGATATAATCCTTTGTTGTGTCAGCTATTCTGCCCACTCCGGCACGAAAAGCAAACAAGTCGGTATCTCCTGAAAGTTTTTTTCTGGACATACGCTGATTGAACATGAATGTGACACCCTGTTCAAGTATATGTGTTTTATAGTCATCATAAGTTTCAAGAGGTTTTGTCTTTTTCAGATGATTTATGGAAAACGAAAGACTCGGAGCCTCTTCGTCAGTTATCACCTCAAAACGAAATCTATCAGAAAGGGGAACATCCTGTGATGCTGCCTCCGGCGTACTTTTCTTTTCCATATCTGAAAAGCCTTTTTTAATAAGCTCTTCCGCTTTAACAGGGTCAATATCTCCCACAACGATCACAGACATATTCTCAGCGGTATACCATTTGTCATAATAACCTTTTAAGAGTTCCCTTGTGGCGCCTTTCACAACATCCATGTCGCCGATAGGTTTTCTGTCGGGGAATTTTGACCCGGCAAGCAGGATGTCCCTGCGCATATTGCGGAGCCTTGTTTTATAGTCGTTCCGCATACGCCACTCTTCGACAATAACTCCCTTCTCTTTTTCAATCTCTTCAGGGTTGAACAAAAGCCCGTCCGCCCAGTCCCGCAGAATCAGAAAACTTTTATCAAAAAGCCCTTCCTTCTCGAGGGGTATTGTGAGCTGATAGTTTGTAACATTAGTAGATGTATATGCATTGCTGTGCTTACCGAAAGTAAGTCCGGCTTCTTCCATAAAATCTATCACGCCGTTACCGGGGAAATGCTTAGTCCCGTTAAAAGCCATGTGCTCAACAAAATGCGCAAGCCCGCTTTCGGCATCTGTTTCGTTAAGGGAACCTGTGCGGACATTAAGTCTGAGTTCCACTGTGTTGTCCGGATAACTGTTAGGCATAATGTAATATTTAAGCCCGTTATCCAGCTCCCCCTGCACTATGTCCTGTCTTACCGGCAGAGGCTCAGACGTGTATTTTGCTGTCTGAGCGTTATTTTTCTCACATGAAGCTGTAAAAGCGACCAGCAAGGCGAGTATCAGTATTTTCAGATTCTTAGTTATCATTCTTGTCCCCTATTAGTTTATATAGTTTACTTACTTTATTTTTCAGTTTGCTGTTTCCAGGCAGCGACCTAAGCAATGTCTCTGCGCTGGAGTATTCACCGTTTTTGTATCTGGAAAGCGCAGCCATATAGACCATCTTCGGTCTATTGCTGAACTTTTCAAACATATCTGCGGCACGTCCGTACTCCCCTTTTCGATAATAGACATAGGCGAGTGTTAAACCGCTCTCCTTCATACATCCCTTTTCCATAGATTTTTCGAGGACATCTCTGGTTTCATCAAACCTGCCGAGCTTATACCCCATTCTCCCCTGTGTACTGTAATCACTGCATGTTTTTTCAACACCTATCCTATCCATAATCTCGTATGCCTCATCATAAACTTTCTGTTTAGCTAAAAGTCCCGATATCATTCTCATCTCGTCCGGCTGAACATCAGATGTCTTTATGTAAACACGAAAGGCTGCTGCTGCCTCTTTCGGGTCGTTTTCCATCACATACATCCCATAAAGCTTCCACCAGTCACTGCGTGTATTATCCACCAGATGATGCAGCATGTGCCTTGCATTTCTGATCTTTCCGTTTTTTGCATATATATAAAGCATCAGCTTGTTGTCTTTCTCATTTCGGTCACGAACAGCTTTAAGGGCAGTTTCAGCTTCTGCCAGCCTGTCCTGTTTCACATATATATCTGCCAGCATCCTGCTTACAGAATCATCTTGCAAACCGAGCTGAACAGCCTTGCTCAGACATCTTTCGGATTCTCCCCCTTTTTTAAGCTGATACGCAATTGAACCTGCTGTTTTATATATGTCGGGGTTATCCCCATATAGTTCAGCAGATTTCAGATACCAGCCGTAGGCATGTTCCAGATCATTTTCCTTCAGGTGTGAATTACCCGCCAGCAGACACAGAAGACCGTTGTCCTCTCCACCGCCATCAAGATAGCTCTCAATCAGCTCCAGAGCACCTCTGTAGTCACTCTTTTCAAAATGATCATAAGCATCGGCATAAACGCCTTTTGCTGAATCTTTAAGCCCTCTTTCCATATCATAGGCAAATACAGGCTGACATATCATCAGTAAGATAAGTGCTACTGCTCCAGAGAAAAACTTATAGGTACGATAACACCCCATACATTCACCTTCCTGTTTTCCTTATATGCCGGAGTAAACCGCCATTTACGCACAGCTTTAAGAGCCGCTTTATCAAAAACACCCTCAGGGTCAGCCTTCATGACCTCGGCATCAATAACTGCCCCCGCAGTGCTAATCTTCAGTTTTACGTAAACCTTCCCCTCTATGCGGCTCCGTAGAGCATACATAGGGTATTCGGGTTTAACTGCGTATTCCACGGTGGGTTTCATATCCACATTTTTCAGTTCATAAAGCCCTTCTGCGCCGGAAGCAGAACTTTTAGCCTGCTGGTCTCTCGGTGCGGAAGGCATATCAACAGCAGAGACATCCACCTGCGGCTCTGCAACAGGTACAAAGACATCGCCGGTTTCAAATTCCATATCAACCGGAATGTCATCCATAATTATTTCCACAGGTTCGGGAACAATCTCCTGCTCTTCCTGTTCCAGAAGATTTTCTTTCATCTCCTCCTGCGTGCGGTCATCATCTGCGGGGCGCTGAACTGTCAGCTCGCCCTGTGATGGATTGTTTGTCAGCTTGTAGTGATTGTCTGCCCCGCGGAAGACAGTAAAGACTACTACTGTCATCACTAAAGCCAGCACAGACTTTAATACCGCAAGAAAAATACTTTTAGCCATATTCAGAACTTCTTTTCAGCGGAAAGGCTTATCTTCTCCACTCCGGCAAGACGGCACTGATCCATAACAGCAACAACATCTTCCACATTAGCTTTCCTGTCTGCCACAAGCATGACACTAATATCCGGATTATCCGAAGAGAGAGCGCTCATCCTCCCTCTTATGCTTCTTACATCTATCTGCTTTTTCTCAAGAAAAACCGCTCCTGTATCATCTATCGCCATCATAACTGTCAGAGCTTCACTCTTTTCAGCCGTTTTTGCTGCCGGTCGGGCAACGTCTACCCCTGTCTCTTTTGTAAAAGAGGTGGTAACTATAAAAAATACCAGAAGCAGAAAGATAAGGTCTATCATCGGAGTCATATTCAGTTCATCTGCGCCTGTACTCTTTTTAGAGGATATCCTTCTCATATAACCGACCTGCCGTTTCTGATACTTTCCGCTCCGGCATAAGCGGTCAGCTTGCGCCTCATACGCTCCAGCACCGCAGCCATAAGCATTCCGAAAACCGTAGCCGTAAGCCCCAGCCTTGTGGACGTAAGAGCTTTGGATATCCCGTCCGACATAAGGGCAGGGTCACCCGTGCCGTTGTCGGAGATTATGTTAAAAGTGATGAGCATACCCCATACCGTGCCCAGAAGACCAAGCATAGGCGCTATCACTGTGCTTACCTTTATTACTGATAAGTTTCTGGAAATCATTCTGCCTATGATATTCAGCTCAACTTCGGCGGACGAGCCCCGGCTCATGATGCGCTCCCTTGTAAGAACAGCAATACTCCGCTCACCCTCAGAATTCCTGCGAAACAGACCTGCATAAACAATGAGTCTGTCGAAGATGCAGTACCACATGTAGAATGTGATAAGGAAGATCATCGTATGCACAGGGTTCTCTGTTGCCAGCATTAAAAGATTCTCAGGCATCATCGCCCTGCTCCATATTATTAAAAACTTTTACGGCACACTCCTGAAGCCTGTCAGTCAGATTCTCTGTACGCCTGTTAAAGATTGTTACTGCCAGCATAATAGGTATAGCTGCTGTAAGCCCAAGCATAGTAGTTGTCAAAGCTTCGGAGATCCCCCCCGCCATCATTCTCGGGTCAGATGAGCCGTAAACGGTGATAGCGTGAAAAGTGCTGATCATCCCTGTAACTGTCCCCATGAGACCAAGCATTGGAGAAACTGCCGCCGCAACACTCAGAAAAGAAAGATTCCTTTCCAGTACAGAAGACTCGCTTATAAGTGCCTGCTCAAGAATGTCAGAGCGGACATTACGGGGTTTCCCCGCAGATGACATCACAGCGTTAAAGACTCTGCCGAGTGGTGTCACAGTGCCTATATTTTTAACTGTGGATTCAGCATCTTTGACATTTCCTTCTCTCAGGTAGCCGGCGAGGACATCCGCCTGACTGCAATCTCCTATCCCTCTGATATACAGTCTATATATCCTTTCACCCGCAAGTATCACAGCCAGTGCAAAGACAATAAATATAGGCAGTACGAGAACTCCGCCTTTTCTGATCTGCGTGGCGGGCGTAATCCTGTTTGCCCACTGCATATAAACAGCACCGGAAGTTATGTCCAGCCCTACAGTTTCAGATTCGCCATGCAGATAACGTTCTGCACCTTTGACAACATCAGCTGTCTGCCCCGGCACTATTTCAAGGGAGCCACTCTCACTGCGCTGAAGATATCCGCCAGCATCTTCTTCTGCATAAAGATACCCGAAGCTTCCAATACTATAGACATTCATATCTTTTTGGGTTCCATCAGGTGTGAGAACTTGACTCGTTCCCCTGCTTACAGCTCCGGCAGTTTTATAAAACTGCATATATTTATCCGCAAGGACGTTAAGGTCATAAAGAACATCGTCAGACGGCTCTTCTGCCTCAATACCTGAAGCTGCCCCGACAGCACGGAAATCATCCACAGCGGTATTAACTGCATTTTCTATGGAGCGCATATCCCCGCTCAGTTCAGCAGATAATTTATCAGCCTCTGCAACTCCTTCTCTCAGGCTTTCGTTCAGTTTCCTTGCAGAATCTATCTCACTTTCAATCTGCGCATATCTCTTTTCCATGGCTTTAAGCTCTTTTTCAAAAGCGACTCTGTCAGTGCGCAAATTTTCTATTTTCTGCTTCAGTTCATGTTCAACACTATTTTTTTCTTTAAGCGCATCCTGATAAACTTTGCGCAGATCCTCAGCAAAAACGGAATAACAAGACAGAAAAACTATCATCAGTAAAGTTAATTTTCTCATCGCTGAAGCCTCCCCACAGGAAGGTGCACAAGCTCCGGTGCAGCTTTCTTCTCTATTATCCTTGCAGCTTTCATGATCTCCTGTGCATACCTCTGATCTATCTCTGTAAATCCATTCTGTGCGGGGTCATAAACGGCTGCTCTTCTCTTATCCGGTGTTGTAAAAAACTGTCCAAGAGCTCCCAGACGCAGAAGATACCCGGAGATCTCTTTTCCATTCAAAGTTACCTTCTCTTCGTATACTTCTGCAAAGCGGGCAAGATCCGCCTCCACCATAAAAAGCTCGGCAACACGCCTTATCTTCTCCTGTGGTTTAACCTCCGGATCAGCATTCAGGCGCATCATCTCCTCTAAACTCTGCATACGCTGGTCATATGTATAACCGGAAGTTGACTCAATATGCCTCTGAAGCTTCATAAGCATGTCAGCCAGAAGGATATCAAGGCGACGTTCAACCCCTTTTGCAGAGGTCATTTTTGTCTTCTTCCGTTCAAGCTCACCCGCAAGCTCTTCATTTATCTTTTTCAGGTTTAAAAGATATGCCTCCCGTGCCTCCACAGCCCTTGTCAAAGCGCCATAGCGTTCTTCCATATTCAGCTTGTCTTTGTCCCACTCCTCTTTCTCTTCATAAAACTTAGATTTTATGCTGTGAATACTTTTCTGAGTATTCAGTATCTCTCCTGCTGTCTCCGCATATGCAGACGCAGAAAGCAGAAGCAATATCACTGCAAATATGTTTTTCATCTTCTTCTTTCACTCCCCATCAGAAGCAGCAGTACAAAAGGTATCAGCCCGCCGATGAGTACAAATATTGAATCCGCTGCCGCCATCTTCATACTTTTACGCCTGAACATCATGATTCCAGCGTACAGCATCGCCAGCACAGCGGAAAACATTACAGCCAGCCCAACCCTCTCAGACGGCTCCAGATACAGATGATGCTTAAAGGCTTTCGGCTCAAAAGTTCGCAAAGTAAAAGGGAACACAGCGTCATAGCCGGCTTCGAAAAAAGGTGAAAGTGAACTGACTTCTTCAATTATGTGCTTCTTGTAAAGGGTGTCATCCTTGTGGAAGACATACATTTCAGTTTTGTCCTTGTCCCTCACTGTCACATATGTATAAAGAGGATCTCCGAACACACGCAGATACTGCTCACGGACATCTATCTGTCCCACATCAAAACGCTTATACTCGTATCCGTTCTTTTCCAGCCTGTAGACGTCACCTGACTCAGTTACAAACACTCCATAAGAAGGGTTTGCATAGTCCTCTGAAACAGAAATATATTCAAAATCAGCCCCAGCCGGTTTATTTGTATTCCTCACAAACGGCTTGCCGTGAAGCTGTTTTATATGAAAGATATCGCCTTTTGCGTCTTCAGCAAAATAGCCGAAATCATATGGTTTCTTAAAGTTTGTGTTGCCGAAAATTCCCTGAGCAGGAAAGCTAAATCCGGCTTTTGTCAGTGCAGAAGTAAAAAGTTCGCTCTTTTCGGAATCAACCCCCCTTGTCATTCCGCTGATAAACTCCATTCTGCCGCTAATCCGGAAGAGGTCGTTCGGTATCTCGAGCTGTGTAAACTCGCCTGAAGACTCATAAAGAGGATAAAGAGGAATCCTGTTCAGCTCTATGTCAACCCTCTTCGGTCTTATGCCGAAAAAGTACAGATTTTTGCTTACCTCATCAGCCGGAATATACTTCCCGGCGATAAGTGTCGGGTATGTCCCCCAGCGCACAAGGTTTCTGGCATAAAGAAAAGGTTTGGCATGATAATAGTCAATCTTGCTGTATTCATTACCCGCCGCATCCGTGTATGTGACACCAACATTTTTCTCCACGGAAACGTAGAAGAAATCATCAACAACTGGGCTAAAGGTCACAGACCTATGGGGTTTATAATCAGCAAATGCAACTCTGTACAGAGATGGCAATACTGTTGTCAGCCCAAGAAAAGCGACTATCAACACTATATATCTTGATAAATATTTCATTAGAAATCCCCCTTTCTGAACCTATACGCAGGGCTGAGAACGATAGGGACTATCAGACACATTAAAAAGACAAAAGGGATAAGCTCACCGTCGTATATCCTATAGCCTTCTCCTGCAAACAAGCCGGTAAGCGGAAAAAGGATAACCACCAGCATAGCTTTTCTCAGCTTATGCGGTTCCAGAGTTATCACCACAGCATAGATATACAAAACGACAGCTCCCATGAAATCTGCAAAAAAGATTGGTGTTACAGCACTGTTTATATCTTCGGGAAAATATACTCTGCCCATTGCGCTTATACACGCCATATCAAACAGAGCGATAGCCGAGATAAATATTATACCTGCGGCAGTCATAGCAAATATCATCCCCGCTTCGCTCACAGGCAGATGACAGGATATCCGGAAACGTTTTTTCTCCACCTCCGGCAGAAACTGCATGAAGCCTATGATAACAGCACTTGCCTGTAAAACGTCAGAAACACTGCTGAAGAAGAGGCTGTTCTGCTCAATGATATCCAGCCAGACATTCACAGACGGATTAAGAGTAAATGCCGCCCTTGTGTTCAGACACATCTTTACCACCAGGCCAACATTAAGGAGGAACGCCCCCAGTACGACATATCGCAGTTTTTTATATTCTTTTTTGAAAATTCTTTTAAACATGTTTCACCTAATATTTCCCTGTAAGTGCGATAAAAGCATCTTCCAGAGATAATTCCCGCTGTTCGAACCCAGTCATGCCGGATGTAAGACAACTAAGTCTCTCTGCTGTTTTATCAGCATCAAGACCTGTCACGATCTCGTAACCTCTGTTTAACACAGAATAATCATGCACAAAATCCATTGCATCCATGTTTGAAAGCAAACTGTCGGCGCAGAAGAAAAATTTGTTCAGCCCCTGTTTCAGCTCGCCAATGGGAGCTTTTTTAAGCACAACACCCTTTTCTATTATCAGGGCATCATCCACAAAGCGCTCCAGATCCTGCACTATATGCGAGGTAATCATCACAGTTTTGTTCAGCTGTTTTGAATAATGAGTGAGCATATCAAGGAAAAGCCTCCGATACCCTGCATCAAGCCCCATAGAGAAATCATCCAATATGAGAATCTCTGCACCCTGTGCCATCAGGACAGCAAGCGCAACCTGAGACCTCTGCCCACATGACATGTTTTTTATCTTATGCGTACGTTTCAGTTTCAGCTTATTTATCATGTCGTTATAAACATCACTGTCCCATGCAGGGTAAAACCCTTCGTAAAACTCTTCTGTCTCTGCAATGCTGAGAAACTCATATGAAAGGTGCCCTTCATGCAGAAGCCCTATTTTCCGCTTGGCATCACTGCTCAAACTGTGTGCTTCTTCCCCAAGTATCAGGCAGCTCCCGCTGTCCGGACGCAGAAAGCCCATCATGATGTTGATAGAGGTTGTTTTGCCTGCACCGTTTTTACCAAGCAGCCCGAAGATTGAACCTTTCCGTACATTAAAACTGAGTCCATGCAGAACTTTATTCTTGCCGTATGAATGCTCAAGATTTTTGATCTCTACGATATTATCAGAATGCATATTCAACCCCTGCCCAGAAGCTTCTTCCGAGCTCATATTCTTCATACATTTCAGAATCAGATGTTGAACCGTACCCCTTCACAATCTTCCTGTCGAAAAGGTTATTGATATCAAAGGAAACTTTGATTGTATGAGTTTTATACACAGGTTGTTCCCAGGAAAAACGCAGGTCAACGAGAACACTGTGATTGAATGTCACATCTTTATAAGATGCGATTGTTTTATACTCAACAGCCCCTGTCTCAGGGTCCGTCTCTCCGGTAGTCCCGATAATCTGAGAACCGTTAACAAGCCGTATATCTCTGTATGATGAGCGGTATTTAATAACGGGAGAAACACTTAAGTGTTTAAAAAATTTCCCTGTATAAGTAAGATTAACGGTAATCGGTCTGTTAAAATTATCTTTCGGAAGTTCGGCAAGCTTTATTTTACTGCCGTTATAAAGGATATCTTTATCAAGGTCTTCCAGATCATACTCATCATCATAACTATCCTGCGCAGTTTCAGACTCCTGCCACATGGCATTAAGCATTACATAGTGATTTTTCCATGATCTGTCCCATTTTATCTGAAATGATTCAAATGAACTTTCACCATTGTTGTTCAGCTTTCTGTATTTCTTGCCATTGACACTATAAATCTCGCTGGCAAACTCGTCTTTGTTATCTCTTGTGATATATTTAAGATTTAGTGTTCCGCCCAAAAGGTACTGGGCAACACCGACCATATATTCATCAGAATAAGGGGTGTTCAGATCGCTGTATTTATAAACAGTATCTACGGCAGGGGTAACTGTAATCCAGTCCTGCACTTCATTGCGGTAGGTTGAGCGTATATATTCCAGATCATCAGGCTGTTCTTCACGAAGCTTATTATCCAGAAGATTTGTACCGTAATATCTGTTATATCCGGCAAGCAGAACTGTTCTCTTGCTGTCGAAAATATCATACTCAAAAGATGTTCTCGGTGCTATGTCATGGTTCTCCATATAATCATCATAAGTATAGCGGAGCCCAAGCCTGAAGTTCAGACGCCATATATCATATTCGTCCTGCGCATAAAAGTTTACGGTATTAATAAGTGCTTCATTTTTAAAAGAAGGTGCTATTGTTTTCTCTGAAAAATACTGTTCCCCTTCAAGGCAGTCCACACCCTGCTGCCCTCCACATATAACATCAGAATCCACTACCGGGTCTTTGTACAGATAGCTTGATTCGCTTTTGTCCATTATGCCTTTGATGTTTGAATAGTGAAAACCGTATGAAACAACATGGTCACCGCCAAACTTAAAGCGGAAAGGATCATGATCCAGCTTAAAGTTGAATACAGATTCGCTTTTATAAAGGTCGCCGTAACCGCCTTCATAACTACCGCCAACGCTACCTTCACTTACAGAACTAGGGTCTTTCATATATCCCCAGTCTTTAGACGATGTCGTTGCCCAGTGATAGAAAACATTTGAAGCGTCTCTGCTGTTTTCAGACACAGAATAATCTGCATGTATTTCCAGCTTTGAGTCACCGCTCTCTTTTGTATAATTCACAGCAGCGTAGTAGCCGCCTCCATGTACATCAAACCCGCTGTTTTTGACATTCGGGAAATATATTTTCTGCTTATAAGGAGCATAACTGACAGTGGCATCCAGATAGCTGGAACTGCTGATATTCAGCAGACCTTTCACCAGAAATGTTTCGTTAAGGCGCTCTTCATCCTGCCACTTATTATAAAACCTGACAGGTATAGTTGATTCGAGCTTTTTATAATTAAAAACCACAGCCAGCTTATCTGTTACAGGGGTATTAAGAGTTGCATTGAAATGATGCTTTTCAAACTTCGGCTGCCCCTTTTGCGAGTCATTAGAGTTTTCAAAATCGTCTTGCTTAATTTCATCTACATAAAAGTTAGCCCACTCAGATCTTGTTGTGCGGTAAGAAATATTCCCCCATACATTCTGAGTAGGGTCTATGGTTTCCACATCCACAACACCGCCGAGAAAACCGCCGTACTTCACCGGAACGTTACTGTCGAAAACTGTAACCTTTTTAACTATTGAGGAATCTATGAAAAACTTCTGAGGGTTTCCGGAGACATTATCAGTATCGTAAATACTTTCTTCTGCGGGGTTCAGAATACTTGAATTGCTCATACCGTCGAGCATAAAAAGGTTCTGGTAATCCTTCCCACCGGATATGGAAATCCGCCCGGGCTCGATCTCGCCGGCAGTCAAAGAATCTCTGTAATCATCATCAAACTGCACTCCGGGAGCAATACGCAGAGCTTCTGTTATGTCGCCGTTACCTCTGGGAAGCATTTTTATAGTTTCTTCATTAATAACAGTTTTGCCTTCTATAGACTCTTCGGTCAGCTCACCTTTGACTTCCACTTCATCTATCACAAGCATGTTTTCAAGCTCAGCAGAGGAAAGCCCGGTATCCTGTTTTTCTTCTGCGCATACAGGAAATGTCACCATAATGAAAAGGATGACCGCATAAGCGGCCACCCTCATATTAACAAATGTATTAAACATAGATATTACCTAATCAGCATAAAACGGTGTAGCATCAAGTACATCAGCCACGCCGTCACCGTCAGTGTCATCATCGAGAACAAGACCGGATGCAGCTATCTCTTCCGCTGTAGCAGACAGGTGAAAGAAGTCAGGCTTGCCGTCTTTGTCAAGGTCTCTGGAAGCAACATCTATCTTATCGAAATCATCAACATTAAGCATTGCCCCTATAAAATCCTCCATCCCTTTGATGAAGTCACCACGTACAGGGAACATTACTTTGGCTTTTTCATAACCGAGATCATACAGACCAAACTGAGCATACTTTTGCAGAATTTGTTTGTACTGACCACTTACCGAGCTCGCTTTTGAATGCTGAGGCGCCACAGCCGCAGACTTTTCGAGCATCAGCTTAGCTTTCCCCATGTCCTGCATGGTGTAGTACCATTCCGCAAGTTTTCTGAAGTTCTCAGACTCATTGACTACAGCTTTATCTTCTTCTGTGCCAACACCTGGCTGATGAGTAAGCTCAGCATAGTTAACTGCCTCTTCCATAGTCAGAAGAGCAGTAGCTGTATCCCCTTGTAAAATATAATCATCAGCAATACCAAATTTTATATTAAACAGATTATCATTAGAAAATGCCGTATCACCTGAAGCATTATCGAAAACAGTCCTTGCCTTTGCAAACAGAGGAGAAGCATCATAGGCTGGGTCAATAAGCATAGCGTAGTATGCTATTGTACTGTACGCCGTTGCCTTATTTACCGAATCAACACACAAATCTGCATAGTCTATAGCTTTTTGTATTGAGGCAAGAGCTTTTGTCTTCAGCCCCAGTTCATTATAAAGATATGCATTCTTCACATATCCTGTTTCATAAAATCTATTTTGTGAGGTCACCATTTTCACAAGATATTCTGCAAAATCAGAATTATTATCTTTGAAATACTGAACCGCCGCATCCATTTTACTCTCAGTGTAGTCTACAGCTTTCTCTGCAAGGTCATTCAGACCGTCATTCAGGGCATACATAGCTATCCCCTGACTGCTACGGTTAGAAGCTAAATAAGTCCATGAGTTTATGTAGTCTGCTATGTTGTCGAAGTCCGTATCCATAGGCACACCTGCTTCATAAATCGAAACAGCTTCGTCAAAGTCATCTTTATATACGCCAACAATTATAGACTCCGCCGCATTTGCGGCATAGTTAGATTTTGTAATTGACCCCAAAAGATCCATTGCAGCAGAACTGTCCCCTGCTCTATAGAGAGGTCCTGTCATTTTTGAAGCATAAAATTCCCAGTTAGTTTTACCCGAAGAGGAGTCGAAAGTGATCATATCTTTAATAATATTATGGTAAGTATCTACAACTTTCTGCGAAGCACCTACGGCATTGTAAAATATTAATGCATTTTGCAGAAACACAAGTTGCGTTGCATAAATCTTGCCTTCCTTGGTTCCAAGAGAAAGATTATCAACATATTTAACAATCTTATCAGTCATAGCTTCAACATTATCCAGCTCGCCATTTTCCACATCATCTTTAACAACCGAATTGAAAGCACTAACCACAGCACTGTATGCACTACCTTTCTCGCTTTCATCCAAGTCGGCGAGTACAGTGTCCATATAGGATTCCAGAGAAGCAGCTTTTTCCAAATCGCCTGCGCTCATATATTCTTCCATTATGTCAGCAAGTTCTTTAGCTTCGCTGGTTGTAAAAGGCTCTGCAGTCGCAGTATCATGGAGACCTCTTATAAGTGATTCCGCTTTCTGTAAATAAGTTACGGATTCAGCGAGATCACCACCAAGCGTAGTATTATTCTTTGCAATATTGCGATAAGCATTTGACTGATTAAGTGTTTTGACTATCAGCGAATCAGCAATACTTTTTGCCTTAGCATTAAGCCCTGCTTGTGCATAGTTTCTGACTGCGACAAGATTTATGTCATCATTCAGATCATCGTCTTTGATATCACTTGCAAGCTTCCTCGCTTTATAACCTACATCAAGGTTTGAATTGTAATAATAAGCAGCTCTCTTTGCGTTGTCGTCACCGGGGAGGTCACTGTCACTGAGAGGAACACTGACTATATAAGTAGGACCGGATTCTAAAACCGCTGTCACTGCTGTGCCAAAAGCATCATCTGCGATCATAGCAGAAAGACTCGCACTGAAAGTGTCGGCAGTAAAATCAGCATAGGATGTAAGACCGTAATCACTGAGCATGGTATATCTAGCTATCTGGTTAATCATAAACCTATCGGCCGCAAGCCCCTCGGACAAAGACTGCACAGCGTCAACATATGCTTCAATATTAGTAATGAAAGTATCAGTGACCGTTACAGGAGTATCATCCGCAAGAGTCATAACAGCGACTTTGAAAAGCCTGTTGATCTCTTTGTCAATCAGAGCGGCAACAACATCTCCTGTACTGTCAACGTCTTCTATAGATACAGCTGTAGATTTCAGCTCATCAATATCATCGTCATAACCATCGTTGCCGGCAAAACTCTTATAAATTTCTGTAAGAGAAGTATCATCAAGCTCTGAATCGGCAGTAAATAATGCACCGCTAAGCGTCACAGCAGATATTACAGAAAACGGCTCTCCTGCTGTTGAAGAACCGGAGGCACTCAACATGTCCCGATATGTTGAGGCGAGCGTAATAAGCATGTAAGATTTTTTAAAGAGTTCGCCGTCAGTTGCAGGGTCGGCGGCAGGATCCGCTGTATCAGAAAGACCAAGAACACTTCTGGCGTGAGCTTTCATCCCTGCGACAGTAGTATCTGAACTTGCACGCATGATGGTTGTCACCGGCGAAACTACAATATTATCTGTGTTTTCAGAGAAAGCTTCTATCGGGGACTCGAAAGAGAAGGACTCCATGTTGATGTTTGTTACAGTATCAAAACCGCCAAAGGATTTTATGTAATAAGCTGTCAGGTCAGCGCCTATCGGTAAAATCATGTCAAACAAGCCATCTTCGTCTGTAAATGTCTTACAAGGAAGCGAACCTGTAGTACCACATATAACAGCGACAGAATCGTCTGATTTCAACCGAAGCTCAACTACAGCCCCTGATATTGCCGGGTCGGAAACAAGACCGCCAATGGTCTTAGTGGTAGGCTCTGTATCGCCGCCCGTATCTCCGCCTGTATCGCCGCCGGAACTGCTTCCGCCTCCGCCGCCACAGGCTGTTATTATCATAATTACAGGAATCATGAATAACAAAAGTTTCTTCATAGGTATCTCCTTTAAGTGATAAGTATATTCTTATAGGGATTCGGAGATCCTCTGAAAATATTCGGCGCTTGAAGCACTCTCTGATACAAAAAGTCAATATACCATTAAACTCACACAGTCAAGTAAAAACGTGTATAAAACAACCAAATATCCACATTTTATCTAACATTTTATCTTTAAACACAAACAAATTAACCCATACAGATATACTGATAATCAATATCATTTAATGACTTACATTAACGTTACACAAAAATGATTTAACTACTGATAAACTTACACTATAGATTTAATTTAAAGACGAGCATATTAGACAGATTCTGCCATATAAACAAAATTCACACTACGACAGTTTAACTGAAATAAAATATCAACATTATCTACCACACAACACTAAAAGCATGAAGTAATAAGAAAAAATATTCTATAGCTATAATTTTCCACTACCTCAAATTTGTGTATCTACATTCACATAAGACAAACATGTCAGCAACGGCTAATATTAAGAAATATTAACAAAAGACAAAAAGCTCCGGAACTGACAGCCAAAACTTAAAGATTATTTATAAAATAGAAACAGCCCGAGCTGGAGCTCACGACCTCCCTTTATTAAACTATCTTAAGACGTTGGCCAATAAATTACTCCCTTAAATCACTGTCATTATACGCTATATAATTAATATTGACTATCATTATCAATAACTGCTATTCTGCATTACTAATGGTAAAGAGCACGGAGGGTGCTTCATGGAAAATAAATCAAAGTTCATAAGCGTTACGACCTCACAAGAATATAACTTGTTTGAAAAAAACAGGATTCACGAACATAGATCGACGGAAAACATATACGACCCATGCATTTCTTTAAATGAAATGACGCAACATGTAGAAACTATCAGAGTACAGCCCGGCATGCTTCTTAATATTATCAAAATACCCGCAGATAAAGAATTTTATATGCATTTCGATATTGAAAAAGCACCTTTTTCATTTGAATGCTGGCTTCAGGGAGATGTTGAGTATTTTTACAAAAATACAGAAATGAACGGGTCTGAAAAAATAAGAAAGGGCAATATTATCTTTGGAGCAACAGCCAGCGGTCAAGGATTTTGTCACAAATCAGCAGGTACACCTGTAGAATTCATACAGCTTTTCATAGACCCACACCTTCTTCAGATAATGCTCAGAAATACTCTGGGGAACTGCAGCATCAAATACCACAGCTGTCTTTATAAAAACAAGCATACACACAGATTTATAACTGCAAAAATGCCTCAGGCTGTTATGGCAACAGCTAAAAACATCTCTCAGTGCAGCAAAGAGCACCCGTTTAGAAATCTGATTCTGGCAAATAAGGCTCAGGAACTTCTTTTTAACATATTAATGGGACTTTTCCTGACGTCCCCCGAATGCACTAAATGCTCTATACAACCTGAAGATATCCAGAAATTTCATTACATAAAAAACATAATAGAGGAAAACCTCCATCAGCCTCTCTCTCATAGACAGATAGCCAAAAAAGCCGGAATCAATGAATTTAAACTCAAAACCGGATTTAAAGAATTATTCGGTAAAACAGTATACGGGTATGTACTTGAAAAGCGCATAGAAAACGCAAAAGCAATGCTCGAAACAGGAACAAAAAGTGTCAGTGATGTTGCCTGGGATATTGGCTACACGAATGTCAGCCACTTTATTTCAGTATTCAGAAAATATTACGGAGTCACTCCGGGAAAATTTCTAGGCTCTGTCAGGCAGAAAAAGACCTATAGTCAAATATCATCCGTATAACAGCACTTCTTATCCGCTTACAGGTAGTTTTATAACCGTCAACCGGCATAACCTCAGCAGACATAATAATAAGGAGGTTACTAATGAAAAAGCTGTTAATAATGCTTTTTACACTGGTGACAGCTGTTGTCGGTTTTGCTGAAGATACTGTTAAACCTGATAACTTAATTTCTCTGGATACTGTTACAGTTACTGCGAATAAAACAAAAGAAGATATGCAGAAGATACCGGATTCTGTCTCTGTTCTCACGTCTGTCGATATCAGCGACAGGTCTATTAATAACACAGAAGACATCTTTGAAAGAATCCCCAATATGCATTTCACAAAGATGGGACAAACAGGAAGCAGTGACCAGATTGCTTCAATAAGAGGGATAACATCTTTTATGACCGGAGGTTCAGTCTTCGGCTTTTATATTGATGACGTTTACCAGCCGCTTTACGACATAAACTTCTCAGATGTAGAGAGGATCGAGGTTTTGAGAGGTCCTCAGGGGACTCTCTACGGGCGTAACACAGAAGCAGGCGTAATCAATATCATCACCAAAGAACCAAAAAACACATGGAGTGCTGACATCAACACATCCTACGGCAGTTTTAACACAAAGAGCTTGTTTGTCGCAGGTAACGGAGCAATTATTCGCGATAAACTTTTTCTAAGGTTAACTGGCAAATACTCGTCATCTGACGGCTATTTTGAAAATGATGCAGACAGAAGTGACGACGTAGATAAAAGCAAATCTTTCGATGGCAAGCTCTCTTTGAAATACAAACCAACGTCAGACCTTACTATAGATTTCAAATCCGGTTATCAGGAATATGATGCGAACTATGCAGAATTTGCATTATACGACAGTGTTATGGACGGAGACATGAAAGTAAATGTGGACGACCCTGGAGACATGAGCAACAACACATATAATTCATCTCTGAAAATCGACTATGGTATGGGGAAAGTCAGATTCACATCTATAACCTCAGCCGTAAGGGCAGATACTTCCAATGACAATGATCTGGATTTCACCCAGTATAAACTGATGAAACTGGAAACGAGCAAAGACTCTAAAATATTCAGTCAGGAGTTCAGACTGAATTCAGAAGATAACTCTCCGCTCAAATGGAGAACAGGTGCATATTTATACAGTAGTGAAGAGAAACAAAATATAGATATGTCAATGTTCACTTACAATGTGGTATCCAGCCAATACGGAAAAACAGAGAAAAGCAGTGCTGCTTTATTTGGTCAAATGGACTACAAAATAGGCAAGTTTGTATTAACCGCCGGGCTTCGGTATGAAAATGAACATCAGGAGTTCGACTATGAGTGGTCCGGAGGCGCAATGGTGGGTTACACCCCTGTAAAAGGCTCTGCGGAAGAAGACTTTACAGCTCTCCTCCCTAAAGCTGCTCTGATGTATAACATAAACGACAATTCACAATCTTACATAAGTATTGCCAAAGGTTTTAAAAGCGGCGGCTTCAACATCAGCTCAGAACCTGGAAAATCATACGACTCAGAATATACGTGGAACTATGAGGTAGGCATTAAAAACAAACTTGCCGGCGGAAAACTTGTAGTTAACGCTGCGGCATTTTATATAGACTGGTCAGATATGCAGGTGGAACAACCGTCATATCCTGACTACATAATTGACAATGCAGCGGAAGCAACCAGTAAAGGTCTGGAGCTGGAAGCAAGATTCCTCCCTGCTGCGTGGCTGAATCTATACGGAAGCTTCGGCTATGTGGATGCTGAATTTGACGATTATACCCTGAACGGTGTGGACTATTCAGGTAAAAAAATTACCAACTCACCGGATACTACATATTCTCTCGGGGGAGTTTTGCGTTTTATGGATCATTGGTTTGTAAATGCTGAAATCAACGGTACAGGAAAAATTTATTATAATGCTGCGAACTCGAAAGAACAAACTTCATATGAAATCATAAACGCAAAAGTCGGATACGAAACAGAAAGATTTGATGTATATGTCTGGGTCGACAACCTTCTTGATCAGGCATACGCCACACGAGCATTTGAGATGAGCGGAAATTGGTATGGCAGAAGCGGAAACCCTCTGACTGTTGGAGCCAACGTAAATTTAAGGTTCTGATAATCAATTAAACTAGGAACTCTCCAACGGATACAGTTAAAAGATAGAATCCCCGGGATCCCCCGGGGTTCTCTTTTGTTTATTTTATATTAAACCTTATGCAGAAAGCTGTTGTTCTGCGTCCCACATAGCAGCATACTTGCCATTCTTTTCTATAAGCTCCGCGTGTTTGCCGTGTTCTGCTATTTTTCCGTCAGCAACAACAAGAATTTCATCAGCATTTTTAACTATAGCAAGGGTATGAGCTATCATAATAACCGTTTTCTTCTGTTTCAGCAGGTTCAAAACAGCTTGTTTCACAGCAAGTTCGTTTTCGATATCGAGACTTGCGGTAGCTTCGTCCAGAATCAGTATCGGGCTGTTTTTCAATATCGCCCGTGCAATAGACAGACGCTGACGCTCCCCCCCTGAAAGAAGATTCCCATTTTCGCCGATCATAGTATCATAACCGTTTTTCATATTTAAAATAAACCCTTCACACCCAGCTTCCCTGCAAACATTTTCTATCTCTTTATCGGAAGCATCAGGACGTGCATATCTTATATTGTTGCGAATAGTATCATTAAATAAAAAAACATCCTGATCCACCATAGATATGTTTTCCAAAACTCTTTCAGCAGCAATGTTGTTAATCTTTTTACCTCCGAAAGAAATGCTTCCGCTTTCAACTTCATAGTATTTAGAAATAAGATTCATAATGGTGGATTTACCACAGCCGGAATCACCGACTACTGCAGTCAGACTTTTATCAGGAGCACAGAAGCTAATTCCCTCCAGCACAGGTTCGCCCACAACATATGAGAAACAGACATTATCAAATACAACTTCATGAGTGGCTGTTTGAAAAGGTTTAACGATACCTTTTTCTTCCTTTTCATTAACAACAGATATAATCTTCCCCTTTGATACAGCCAGATGCTTATAAGATGTCAGATCAACGAAAAGCGTTACACACAATTTCGACAGAAAAACAGCAAGCATAATAATCATCAGGTAAGTAACAGGATCTATAGCGCCCCCCTTAAGAGGAACAGCTCCGGCACAGATAACAAGAGAAACACTCCCCCATATAAACGCACCGAAAAATGAACCTATCGGAATTATCTTCGACTCATAAATATACCCGATGTCACTGAAATCCTTCATCGCCGAAATCACATCTTTATTTTTAATACCGCCTATACCATAGGCTCTGAAAGTCTGGATCCCCGAAATGTATTCAACAATACCGCTGACACTCCTGACACAGATTTCATTCTTAAATACGCCGTATTTTCTGACCATACGAAACGACATCCATAAAGCAGGAAGCAGCATAAGCTCCATAAGAAATAAAATTGCCCCCGCAGGAGCCCACAACACGACACCAACATAACCAACCAACATCAGTGAAAGAGAAATGTTTTTTATAATGTCACCGATTTTATGAGTAAGAATTTTCTCATAGTTACTTACATCACTCGTAACAGCGTTTATGTAGTCCCCTGTCTGCTTCTGAGTAAAACATGAAAGAGGTATTTTCTTTATTTTCTCGCCCAGAAACAGACGAACATGTCTGCTGACAAATGCCCCGCCAATATGAAACATTGTATATCCGGTACTGTAAACAATTAACCTGACAACATATATAAACAGCAGCAGCAAAACCAGACTCATGATTTTATCCAGAGTGACATCTCCCTCCCAAAGCATCTGCATAGCAGAAAAAAGGAAATAGAAATTAAATCCCGACAGTATGCCTTCCAGAATATTCAATACAACGCCAACGTAAAAATGCTTATTTTTCCTAAATGGATTCTTACTCATTACAGCCCCCTCTTCATAACTGATAAGTAATATTTCTGGCAATTTCATAATCTGACCAAGCCTGTCTGTAATAATCATTATTTTTCAGCACCTCATCATGAGATCCAATTGTGGTCACTCTTCTATTTTCAATAACAGCGACCCTGTCACAGCTTTTCAAAACTCCTAAGCGGTGAGCAACAATGATAACGGTTTTACCCATGCAGAGGTTGCATATCGCCTTGTCTATCTCCAGCTGATTCTCAGGGTCTGATGAAGCGGTCGCCTCGTCAAGAATGAGAATAGGTGCATTCTTTAAAATAGCTCTTGCAATTGCTATTCTCTGTTTTTCTCCACCGGAAAATCTCGTAGAAAAACTCCCGACTTTAGTGTCATATTCGTCAGGAAGAGACATGATAAAATCGTCAATCTGCGCCTTTACAGCAGCCTCACGAACCTCTTTTAAAGTTGCATTTGCACCCATGCGTATATTTTCAAAAACGCTGTCACGGGTAAGAAATGTTTTCTGAAAAACAATGGCAATGTTTTGCAGAAGAATTTCATAATTGATATCTCTGATGTCCTTGCCTCCGATAAGGATCTCCCCCTTATCAACGTCATAAAATCTGGATATCAACTCAACAATGGTGCTTTTACCAGCTCCGGAGCGCCCTGCAATACCTATTTTTTCACCATCAGAAATCTGCAGGTTACAATCACGTATCACATTGCTGCTGCCATCATATGAAAATGTTACGTTTCTAAGCTCTATATCATGCTTCTCCGGAAACTCTCCACCGCCTTCAAAGACTTGAATTTCAAGCACTTCCCTGGCTTTCTCAATGCCTTTCAGCACATCTGCAAAGTTACTGCCCAGCTCATGAAGAGGTCTCACCTCGGTCAGATACATCCCTCCCACAAACATAAACAGTATAAATACGCTGGCAGTTATCGAACCATTAAGGAAAAACATGCCTCCAAAAGGAACCATGAATATCATGCCGCATTCTATGAAAACGACAAATGCAGCATAAGGAGGTCCCATACTTTTTGCCCCTTCAATCCACACATCGTTTTCTTCCTGTATAGCATCGGCGTATTTTCTAAAAGAACTGCTCCCCATATTATAAGCTTTTATAAGCTTCATACCGCTTATATACTCTATCATCACAGAGTTAAGGCTCACCAGTGAGGCATTGAAGCGGTTTACCATGCCGCTGGAGCTTCTATACATCAGCCCAATGGCTACACCTCCGAGAATCAAAGGTAGCAGAGAGACCAGAGCAAGGGGCGCATTGACAAAACAAAGATAAACAAACACAGCAAAAGGACCTATGAGGTAATAGACAAACTCAGGGAGTTGATGAGCAAGAAACAGCTCCAGCTTTTCGATATCTTCGTTAAGCACAGTTTTAACATCCCCTATACTTCTTGTATTCAAAGCCCCCAGCGGAATTTTCGCCATATGCTCGACAACAATACAGCGAACTCTAAACAAAGCTCTGTATGCTCCCTTATGAGAAACAGCCCCCGCCGCTCCGAAAATTGCAAAACGCAAAGCCATTGCAGCAAGGATTATAATACTATTCTCAACAATGACATGCTGTGTCAGGTTCCGGGCATAAACTGCTACCATAATCCTGTAAACTGCGTAATACGGAACCATAGTAAAGAGTCCGCTTATAAATGCCAGAATCACTGAAAGATACAGTAAATACCTGTCTCTGCCTGCCCATTTAAGCAACAGCATTATCAGTTCTTTATTTTTCAAACCAGTCTCCTTGATAATATATTCATGCCAAAAACAGCTCTCTGAGCTTCTCTGTATTTTCGGCTGTAACATTTATGTCATCCGCCATTGTTCCTCCTGAAAAATGCAGGACACGCGTACAACATGCGCATACAAACTCAAAATCATGTGTAACAACAAACACTATCCTGCCCTCTTCCGAAAGCATTCTGATCAATTCTGAAACCTGAAACATACTATCGGAATCAAGCCCGCTGGTCGGTTCGTCAAAAATCATAACTTCCTTTTCAGACACAACTCCAACAGCAACAGCAGTTCTCTGCTTTTGCCCGCCTGACAGAGTATTCGGATGGCAGTGTCTATACGGAGTAAGGTTTAATCTTTCCAGAGCAATATCTACCTTTTCCATCTGAACATTTCTGATACCAAATGAACACTCACTCTCTACGCTCTCTGCAAAGAGCTGATAATTCACATCCTGCATAACCATGTATGAGTTTTTCAGACGCGCTTTTGCGCTCTGTGATTTCCCATTTTGAAGAAACTCCCCCGTATACTCTTTATGCAGACCGCACAAAGCTCTGCTGAATGTCGTTTTACCCGCTCCGTTTCTGCCTGCCACGGCAATAATCTCACCACGTCCGACCTGCAGGTTCAGCCCTTTCAGAATGACTTTTTTCTTATGACTGACAGAAACATTTCTGATCTCAATAACAGGCTCAGAATCGATTTTACCGGCGTTCAGAGGAGTAACCGCTGAAAGGTCTGCGGCTCTCAATCCCATCCGGCTTCTAACATCTGCTGGAAAACGTCTCAGCTCCGTAGGCGATATCACTTTGTCAACTCTTCCGTTATTCATACAGATAACCTTGTCAGCAATATCTAAAAGATAATAAAGCCTGTGTTCAGCCACTATCACAGTTTTCCCCTGTTGTTTTATAAGCTTCAGAATCTTCTTTAATTCATTAACAGAAGCAGCATCCAGATTAGACGAAGGTTCATCAAGGACATAAACATCAGGATTCATGGCATAAACTGATGCGAAAGCGATCTTCTGTTTCTCCCCGCCTGAAAGCTCAAAAATGTTTCTGCCGAGAAGATCTGAAATATTAAGATCATCTGCTGTTTGCGCCAGGCGAAGTTTAAGCTTGTCAGCGGGAATCCCGGCATTTTCCATACCAAAAACAATCTCACTGTCTGTGTCGACATTAAAAAACTGGGTACGCGGATTCTGAAACACAGAACCAACAACTTCTGCAATCATATACATAGGAGTTTCGTTAACCTGGAGATGTCCCACAGTAACTCTTCCAAACATACTGCCTTCATGAAAATTAGGAATAAGACCATTCAGAAGTTTTGTTATGGTTGTTTTCCCGCTGCCACTCCTTCCGCACAAAAGGAGGCATTCCCCTTTATTAAGCTCCAGACTGACATCACTAATGCTGTCTGCTCTCCTACCGAAATACTCAAAAGAGACATTTTCCAGCTTAATCATTGAAACAACTCCCTATAAAAATGACCAGCCGCGAAAAAAGATAAAAATATAATAAGTGCAAAATAATCTTTCATACTCATTCGTATAGCAACAAGACACGTCCTGCGGGCAGGGTTTTCTATCCCTCTGGTCAGGGAAGCAATAGTCAGTTCGTCAGCCGCCTTCGAGGCAGACATCATGAGCGGGACATAAATTGCGTTGATTGTCTCCGAAGGGTTTGTGAAAATATTTTTAAAGGAGGGGTTCACTCCTCTCATTCTCATTGCGTCCTTTATGAACATCCAGTCATCTTTTATAGCGGGGATATATCTGAACATAATTGCCAGAGGGATACTTATTTTTTCAGTTAACCGTGCACAGTTAACGGCATACAGAAACTCATTAACCTTTGTTGTGGAAATGATTATACCGCTCATCATTGCACACGGATAAACTTTATGAAAAAGACCGAAAAAAGCGAGAAACACAGTTTGCAGGCTATTCTGTGCAGATATTGCAGCCATAGTGACAAAATAGATAAAGATATAAAACACTACGCTGTAAACAGAATATTTAAGTCTACCGCTGACAATACCAAACAGTGCAATGAAAAACACCAGCACCAGATTATAAATAAGAGACGGCGACATTGCCGCCGACAGTATACACAATATCAGAATCAAGATTTTTGTACGGGGATCAAACTTTAAAATACCAGCTTCAAAAGCGTTATTCATGCTGTAATTCCAGCCTTTTCAAATTGCCTTTTCAGCATCTTTCTGCCAACTAACCCACTGAGTAGCGCAGCAGTTAAAGTCCCGATAACAATTATGGGCAAGAGTCCTGAAAATGCCGCAGTATTCATAGTTTCCACATAAGACGCAGATGTGCCATAGCTTATCATTGTCTTAGACCAGCCGGCAGGATCCATAAAAAAAACAGCATAAGTACCTACAGGACCTAAGGAGAAAACCATATACCCGACAATGCCGAACACTGAATTCTTATATCTGCCTAATCTTAAAACTATATCCGCAAGCCCTCCCATGACAATCGCCCCAGTGCCGAAAGCCCAGTGCATCCCTGTGGCAAACCATAAAATGCCTATTATAATGCCTAGAATAGTCACAGCGCCATATTTAGGCACCTTTGCAGATAAGAGTAAGAAAACAGGACCACAGAGAAGAGCCATCCCTATGGGGGTATAAAATGTCAAAACGGGATTAGGGGCAAATATTATTCCTCCGGCAATATTAAAAACAACATATATCGATGAAAACACCCCTGTGACAACAAAATCTTTTGTTGTTAACCCTCTCTTTTTATAGTTGGATTTATTAGCACACATAAATGAATCTCCCTGTAACTTCTTTCTTTCATTCAGCTGATAATGACGATATACTGATATGATATTGATTTGCAATATCACCAGCGTACTTTCGGCTTTTCGGAGCAAAAGTTCGTCTGATCGTTACAAAGGAGCACCGGCATCAAAGACAATATTATCGACATGTATTATAAAGACGATCTTGAGAAGAGAGGGTTTATCCAGGATGAAGGTCACTCTGAGGTAAATTCTGTTGGTAAGTGCTGGCGTCTTTCGGAAAAACTCGGAAGCGGCTATCTGTGGATATACGACAGAAAAGATCTATTTGACATAAAAATACACAACTTCTATTTTTTTGAAGATACATTTATGGAATTCAACCTCCCTGAATGTCTCAGTATAACTCACTATGAATCAATTTCTGGTGATGAACTCTCGCCTTACCGCCGCCTGAGTGCAGACTGTATAAAAAGCTTCATAGGTGGGAACAATCCGTACAGGATATTAATACATAAGAAAATACCAATACGATCCGTCGGAATAGAGATAATGCCTGCTTACTACGAGTACTATTTGAAACAACAGTATCCTGACGAAAATATAAATGCTTATGAAGCTTTTCACCAGGTAGAGCAAACAAGTAATTTTCCGGAGATGCTTTTTCTGCTGAATCAGGTTAAAAACTACCGAGGAAGCGGCTTTGCTTCAAAGCTCTTTTACGAAGGTAAAGTTGCAGAAGCGGTCTCTATGGTCATAGACAGAGCAAAGGTATCTGAACAACCAAAGAAAAGAGTCAATAACATTGATATACAAGGGCTTGAGAACGTAACTGCATATATCAACGACCACTTCGCATCTGAACTGCCTCTGAAAAAACTGGCTAAAATTGCCTGTATGGGCACTACAAAATTCAAATACTCCTTTAAACAATTCCACGGTTGCACAGTCACCGAATATATACGACAAAAGCGCATCGGACAGGCAGAGCATATGCTTTCGGCCACAGACTTGCCCATAGGGCTGATTGCCCGTACTGTGGGTTACTCCGGAGCCGGACACTTTTCGAAGCTGTTCAAAATGAGCACGGGGCTGATGCCGAGAGAATACCGGAAAAACATCTACAGATAACCTTTGGTTCATGTGTCCATCTCAGGCTATTAACAGCACTGTTATCAGAGTAAAAAGAGTATGAATATAATTTTATTTAATATTAATGAAAATAGTTCTAGCTATTTCTAACAATCAGTGTATGATGTTCCTTGTCAATCAATATTTGATATAAGTTTCAAAAAGTTGTTATTAAATTAAATTGGATTTTAGAATCAGAGCCGACGATTTACTAAGCCTATCAATTGATATATTTCAATATATGCCCAAATAAATTTGCTTCAGTTCATGCTTCAAAAAGGTTAACTACCTCTTTCAACTAGTTTATACCAAATTCCGAAATCGATCAGAGCATGTTTTGACAAAAAAAATTATATGGAGCATAATATGAACATTTATGTAGGCAACCTCAGTTACTCAACAAACGAAGACGATATCTCAGCACTTTTCAGCAAAATTGGCGAAGTTGATTCAGTAAGAATCATCACAGACAGAGACACTGGCCGCTCTAAAGGCTTCGGCTTTGTTGAAATGGCAAACAGTGATCAAGCTAAAGCAGCTATCGACAAGCTTAACGAAACAGAGCTTGACGGCAGAAACCTCACTGTAAACGAAGCAAAACCTAAAAACAACGATCGCGGCAACTCAAGATACTAACATATCTTTTTGCTGACAATCTTGTATTTTCAGAAATAAGCTAACTAAAAAAACCGGGCAGAAATGTCCGGTTTTTTTATTGTTATAAACGTTTACAGTAAATAAGTTTCATATCAAATCTTTCTTTTTAAAGCTGAAATATCCTGCAACAGCAAAGCTTAATCCGATTAGCATATTATAAACAAGACCAAACGTAATAAAAGGAACCCTGCCGGCTCTGTCCAGAATAAAATACGCCGCAGGTCCTATAACAGTTAATGTAGGGTCAAACAGAGAGATAGCAACAACTCTGAAAACCTGCACGGGATTAGTAAGAGCAATAGTAAAAATCAATTCCGGCGATATGCGGCTTTTTATCATAAAACCTATAAGTGTCACATCAATAAGAGCAATGAGGAATAGCCACAAAAAAAGTGAAACGGCAACTCCCATTTCCTGACTGCGGACTCTGACGGAAATAAAGAACCCTATCCCCAAAAAGGCAAATGAATTGCAAAGTAAAAGCATTGTATACAAAACAACTAGCCCCCAGGGAACTCCGCCGGAGAATAAACCTATGATGACTGCAAGGATCATCGCAAAAACAAGCGGGAGAAAAACTACAATATACCTGCCTATGAGTTTGCCCCAGTAATAGTCCTTCAGCGAAACGGGGAAAGAAAGCATATACTCTAAAATATGTGAATCCCTGTCTCCGGCTATAACACGAACTGCCGTCATCAGAATAAATATAGGCAAAACGATATTGCACCCCTGAATGAAGATGAGAAGAAGCCTTGTAAGTCCTGTGAAACCAAGGACATAGCTATCTGTCACACCAGCGATAAAGATCATAGACACAAAGCCGCTGAAAAGGAGTGTGTAACCTATAAACCATCTTGAACGCATAGACTCCTGAAGCTCTGCCCTCAGCACAACTTTAAAAGGATTCATTTTTTGCTTCCTTTATTTTTCTTGGACGCCATCTTCTTTTTATAAACTTCTCTTATAAACTCAATGGCTTCATCTTTATTTATAATCGTTTTGCCAGACTCTACAAAAGACCTGTCCCGATGTGCACCTATCCCGTAATTCATTGGTGAGACGTAGCCTTTCGCCAGTACAGCCTCATCCAGACTGAGCCACTTAAGGGTATCGAGATCTGGGACATAAATCATATGGTCATCCCACCCGTTTACAGTATCCAGCCAAACAACAGCACACCCCAGATCGTCAAAAACTTCCTGTGTCTTGTTGTGTTTATTCAGTGTCAGCGCGGCAAAGGCAGGAACTTCTATCTTCATATTGCATTTTTTACAGACATCTTTTCCGGTATCAATCTTCCTAAGCTTCACACCATCTTCTGCTTTCTGCTCAGTATGCTGCTCCGCAGAATAATGCTGTCCGGCAGCAACTCTTTTACTGTCTATCTTTCTGATTACAGCGAAGGCTTCCTCTTTAGTGAGAATGTTATTTTCGGGGTCAACAGTTGACTTCTCTTTGTGGGCTGCGATCCCGTACGACATAGGAGTGAGGTATCCGTCCGCAAAAACAGCATCATCAGCTTTTATCCACTCTTTTTCCGGGTTATTGATATTAGGCACAAACATAACATAGTCGTCCCACCCTTTTGTTTCATCAAGCCATATAACCGCACATCCCATATCTTCAAAAACTTCATGGGTGCCGTTTGTTTTATGTGCAACCTGAGCGCAGAATCTGGGATCACTGAGAAGCATTAAACATCTTTTACATGCATCACGGTCATAGTTGATTTTACAAGGCTTAGGTTCACTGTTGCCGCACCCTATTATTCCGAGAGACATGGCAGTTGCAGCAACTGTAGTGGTTTGTATAAACTTCCTTCTACTAAGCATTTCACCCTCCTTATGGTTAATATTTAAATTTTCTCATCACTGACAATCTTTCCTATATCAAGCTCAATCTTTCTGTTGGCAAGCCCGGCAAGATCCTCAACCCTGTGACTTATAAACATAAGTATCTTATCCATGCAGTATTCATTTATCAGATCATAGAACCGTTCTCTACCTTTCAGGTCGAGATTCGCTGTGGGTTCATCAAATATCAGTACATTTGAATCTCTGGCAAGCGCTATGCTTATAAGAACTTTCTGTTTCATCCCTCCAGAGAGTTTAAAGAATGGTTTTTTGTAATGAGGCTCAATATCCAGATCCATTTTTTGACAAAAATTAGCAATGCTCCCTTTGTCAAAACCTGTCAGACTTGAAGAATAGTTAATAAGCTCTCTCACAGTCTGCCTCAGAGGAGGTGGGAGCTGAGGGACAAAAGATATTTTTTCAAGAGACTTCACTCTTTCCTCAATTGTCTGATAGCCGTTAATTACAATACTTCCGGCATCAGGTTTATATTCGCCTAAAATGCAGCGCATCAGAGTAGTTTTCCCTGCTCCGTTTTGTCCGAGGATCATCAGTTTTTCTTTATCGGAAACAGTCAGATTTATACTATTCAGTACCGTCTGATCACCAAATTTTTTTACAAGTTCTTTTATCTCTATCATGTTACACCAGTTTTTTGAGTCTGCTTTTATATGTCAGAGTATCGTTGTGGCATACATCAATACATCTGCCGCACATGGTACAATCGATATGGGTGATATACTTTTCCACGCCTTTCCCTGTGCTTTCAAGAACATGCGGAACATGGCACACAGACCGGCATGAACCGCAGTTATCGCAGTCAGTGCCATAATGTACTTTCACTGCGGAGACTATATTCAGAAGCCCATAGACAAAACCCACAGGACAAACAGCTCTGCACCAAATGCGTCTACCGACCAATATTTCCAGCATAAATATCAGTACCAGAATCACTATTGAGCCCCATGTGCCGTACAAAATAACCCGGCTTATTATCCCCACCGGGTTGATTGTTTCAAAAATCAAATATCCTGTCGCAAAACTCAGCAACATGAATAGCGCAAAAAATACGGCGTTCATATATTTCGGAGGAGTATGCGGTTTAACTATTTTTTTAGTAACGAGTATATTGTTAAGTTTTTCTCCAAGCTCGCTGATCAATCCGTAAGGGCAAACCCACGAACAAAACGCTCTGCCAAAGATCAGATAAAAGAAAACAATAGTAAACGTTCCTATGACAAGATTTACAGGAAACATATGAGAGGCAAACATATACTGCAAAAAAACAGTAGGATCTATCAGGTGAAATCCGATAAACCGCGACCCAACCAATGTCCCCTCAAGCATCTGAATATCAGCGTGGTATGACAGCACAAAAAGCATAGTAATCAGAAAAACTGACAGCCAGCGGAAAGCACGTAAAGAAAGTTTTGTCTTTGCGTTATGTCTTATGAAAAGACTGTCCACCAGACCAGTATTGTTCAATGTTACCTTTTTTTTGTATTTATCCATATCTAAAACCCTGATATCTCCTCAGCCAATTCGTTTATCTCTTCATCCGTCATATTCCTCATAAGTCCGCTCATCATGGAGTTTTCAACTCTGCCGTGTTTATAGTCATTGAGTTTTTTCAGTAAAATATCCTTCTTCATACCCTTGATAGCTGCCCCCACTGGTCCTGAACCGTCGCGACTGTGGCAGGGAGCACACTTAACGAGATAATTTTTACTGCGCTCGGCTCTGCCTGGCTCATTACTGAGCTCACTTACAACTTGTTTTTTCAGGCTTTCCTCGGTGACCGAAGGCTGCTCTGAGCTCTGCCCCACCTCCTGCGCTTCAGGCTGGGAAACCACCGTTTCACTTTCAACAGAGGAAAACTCCTGAACAAGTAAGAAACCAAAAGCAAGTATTAGCAAAACACCTATTATTATCATAGTTTTATTCATAATCCGCTCCGTTTGACTTCATCGTTAAATTCTTTGATACGGACTGCTATTTCACGTATCTCTTCATCTGTCATTTTATTGACAAACCTCTGCATCAATGTATTTTTCTCTTCGTTTTTCCGGTATTTAGTTATCATTTGATAAATCTGCTTGTCGTCTTTATCCAGCAGAGACGGACCTATAACCCCGTTAGCATAGTCGTCGTGACATGGAGCACATTTCACCACGTAACTTTTACCCAGCTTTTTTTCGATCATATTAAGACCTATACTTCCATAAGGCGTACTTTTTGCTGTAACAACAGCGCCCACTGCTCTTGTGGTTGCATTCTCTTCACCGTCAGGGGCATATTTAACGATATGCTCGCCTTTTGAGCTATAGCCGTAGAAGATGTCTTTCGACATATCTGTGATATCACCGGTTATCACCTGTACTTCCCCCGGTTCATCTGGAGTGAGATTCTGCTTTTCCTCTGTACAGCCTATAAGAAGCAAAAAAGAAAAAACAAAAACTAAATGCTTCATTAAACCCTCCTGTCCACGGGTATTATTTTAATAATGTTTACAGGGCAAAGCTCCACACAGACACCGCACCCCACACATTTTTCTCTTATTTCCGGTATTCTTTTACCGTTCTCGCTAACAAACCCTATCGCATTCTCTTTCTCAGGAAATGGACAATACCTTTCACAAAGGTCGCAGTCTGTCGAGACACGGGATTTCAGCGTTTGATTAAGTTTTCTCTCAACATCTGTTTTCTCCGGCTTGCCATCAGTGAGACTTGCAATATTTTCATCTGTCAGCCGACTTTCTTTATATGACAAACAGTCCTTTATATTATCTATATAAGCCTTGCCCATAGAGACACCGAAAGCATCATCCACGCTGTGGTCAAGTGCACTTGAAGGACAGGCAAGCACGCATGGCAATAAATCACAAAGATAACATCCACGCTCATCCGGCTTTATTACAGGTGTTCCCGCCGCCACTCCGTAGTTCATGTCAAGCAAAGTGACACTGTGATAAGGACAGACCTGAACACATTGCCCGCATTTGATGCAGGTAGCCAGAAAGGTGCTCTCTTTAAGAGCCGCAGGAGGTCTCAGACCATAAAAACTATGTGAAACAGACGGGAGCAAAAATCCACCGCCCCCCGCAGCAACTGCAATTGCATACCATATAAATCTTCTTCTGCTTAGCTCACTCATAAGTTCTCTCCATGACCGGTTTTTCATCAACACCTAAAATCTGAGGCTCAGAAAAGGGTAATAACCGAGCCAGAAAATCAAGCAGACTGAGTGCCGGCGTTCCATAGAAAAACTTTGCTGACGGTCTGTACTGCCATATTGAATCAGCGTAAGACATTACGACCATAGGGGTGTCGCCGAAACCGTCACCATCAAAGTCAAACCCCTCGTATGCGTCCCAGTCGTTCATGAGCCATTTGTTGAGCTCAAGCTTTGACTCTAGCGAGTTGTTTGAGAGATCTGTTATGTTGCCTTTAAAAGTATTTCCTTCGAAACTGCTTTCGATTGTTGTTCCGTGAAACTGTATCCCAACGGAATTGTACATTACCTGATTGTTATTATAGATATTGGTCATACCCGGCTGATGGGGAGACTGGTCAACATACATGCCTCTGGCGTTATACAAAACGGTGTTATCAGTAATTAAGAAATCTGAGCACTCCTTCATGCCTATCCCTATGCCGAAGGCTCCCACTCCCCTGAGCATTTTGTTTTTCTGAACCCTTGACGAATGGCTGAACATAAAGAAGGCTCCGACAGAATTTCCATTAAAAGTGTTGTTGTATACTACGTTTCTGTCTGCATACATGAAATGTAGTGAGTACCTGCTGTTTGTAACAGTGTTGCTTTCGATCTGGTTTCCGCTGGAATACCAGAAGACAGTATCACGGACATTATTTGATATGTTAGAACGTATTACGTTTAAGTGACTGTACCAGAGCCTTATTCCGTCCCCACGCAGTCCGAGACTGAACGGCTTTGACTCGATCCTGTTATTTTCAACAACAGACCTGTTGACCTGTTCAAGATTTACACCAAACAGGCAGTCTGATATTTTGTTGTCATGTATTTTTACTACATCAGCATTTTTCACGGCGATGCATGAATCTATAAAATCATGATTATCACCGCTTCCACGCACTGAAAGGTTTTGAAGCGTAACGTAGCTGGAGTTCACTGTTATAACAGTTCCCGTTCCATCGCCAACAATCACTGCACCGCCATCAATGCCGTCAATATTAATTTGTTTGTTTATTACTATGTTTCCCCTGTATGTGCCTTTCCCCAGAACAAGAGTGGAGCCTTCCGGAGCATTATCTATAGCTTCCTGAAGTACACCTGCATAAGCAGCTTGCGTGATTGTCAGCAATACAGCGAAAAGTAAACGTATAGCCATTGTTTCGACCTTTAAGATTCATTTCTGCGTGACAGTATGGCAAGGATCGAAAGAGCAGATATTACAAGCAGCAGATAAAATCCCAACGATGGGTATGAGTGCGTTGTAAACTGTGCAACTTTCCCGTCTCCGAAGACAGTTGGCATAAAAGGCTTAACTTTAAACATGCCCCATTCCTGCAGATTATGCCCGTACCAATAAAGCCATCCTGAATAGAAAGCGAGAAACCCAGCAGGAAACAGAACAGGCAAAAGCATTCCTACCGTAACTACACGATGCTTCATGGTCATAAAAAGCAGGAAAAGAAAAACTTCAAAAAGCAGCAGATATGGCAAAAAAATACGTTCGACCCTGCCCCCTCTTTCCATTGGGTACATACCGATGAAGTGGTTGATTGTGTTCATTTCATGAACATCCCCGGAATATCCGTCCATATGGAAATAAACCGGGATCCCGTTTGGAAAAGCTTCTTTGGGATAGTTCGGTGCTTCAAGAGAGACAAACCACACCGGAACAGAAGGAACTCCTATTTCAGCCCTGCGCTTGACAAGCTCTTTAAAATCCTTTTCAGCTCCCTGGGGAGTATACGGACTGACATAACGACCGGTCTGGTAAAGATCCCACACAGGGGCAATATAGGACGGTATACTCTCTATATTTCCTGAAGCGATCTTTTCAGGGACTTTATGATAAACCATCACAGGGAATACAAATGCAATAATCAGTATGCAAAGAGCGATCCCTGCATAGATATTTGATTTTCTGAACCTTTTCATTACTGCTCCAAAATTGGTAAATAGGGGCGCAGAGAAGGAGTCCTCCTCTGCGCTACATAGTTATGTTAGGCGTGGATAAACCCACTTTGATGCTTAGAACAAATCGGCGTTTTCATCAATCCACTTCATATACTCCACTATATCATCCACCTCTTTGTCGGACATATTCTGGTTCGGCATTCTGAGATTGAAGTAATCGATGTATTCCTTAACGTAAGGTTCGTTATATTTCGGTGCCGGATCTTTGATGAATTCCCAAACCCATTTTTCGTTCGTACGCCAGATTGAACCTGTGAGGTCGGGACCGGAGCTGACCTGACCGATAACATGACAGCCGTTACACCCGCCTTCAAGATATGCAAGCTCGCCTCTTGCTGCTGCATCACTCATCGGAGTGGCAATCGTTCTCGCAAGGTTATTTTTGGCGCGCAGTCCGACATCGGCGGTTTTAACCATGTACTGCCATACCTGGTTTTCCCACAGGATAGCTTCATCCAGATTGCCTTTATTATAGGCATCATCTGCTTTCGCTTTTACCTCAGGAATCTTGCCGTATTGATCAAGGGCGTCAACTACAAGCCTTTCAATGCTGGAATATTTCTGATAGTTATTATCTTTCAGATACTTAACTACAGACTGGATGACATCATCAGTCGCTTTATTTGTGGCTATTATCTTTTTATATTCAGCCATGAGCTCTTCCTGGCTCATCTTTTTAAGCTGAGTTTTTTTGATATCTTCGTACTTTTTGTCAGGATCTTTGACGAAAAGATATCCCATCATCTCAAGGTGTAGAGCAGAGCAGAACTCTGTACAGTAATATGGGAATACACCTTCCTGATCTGCCACAAAAGTTACACTTGCCGTTTTGCCCGGCTCAACTGAAGCGTGAACGTTCATACCGTCAACACCGAAACCGTGTGTTTCGTCCTGTGCTCTCTCAAGGTTTGTCACAACGATTGTAACAACATCACCTTTGTTGACAGTAATATGCTCAGGGTTTATGTGTGAACGAACCATGGTCGCATAAACTTTTACATTTTTACCGTTTCTCTCAATCCGTTCGCTGCCGGCAAGAGTTGCGTCAGGGTGCGGTTTACCAGTACGCGAGTCGCTACCCATATCATATGTTTTTTTAGGCTTAAGTTTTGATGCGGCTATAGTCACAACATCATGGGGTTCACCAAGAGGAATAGGCATATCGTATAGCAGTTCCATTTTCGGACCTGTTATATCAATAAGCTGATGGTTCTGAGGGTGAAGGGGTCCCACGGGATTAAACCTGTCGATGGATAGCTTATTAAGTGCAATCACATATTTACCAGCAGGTTTAGCTGATTTACCTTCCATAGCATCAACGTGACCTATGTTGTAGTGAACATTGATTCTGTCGAGAACTTTAAGATTCTTATAATCCCATTTGACAATCTGAGAATCAACGTAAAGAGAGGTATAAAGAACACCTTCCTCAGGCACAAAAGAACTATGCAAAGGCCCGAGCCCAAGCTCAACCTGACCATGAAGTGTTTTCTTCATGTCCAGAATAGGTATACCGTAAGGGTCTTTACCAATAAATTCTTTTTTATCAATCAAACCTTTGATTTTATTGAAATCATAAACAGAAGCATGAGTATCAAGCTTGCCGCATACAATCAGAAATCTTCCGTCAGGAGAGACGTCTACACCATGAGGAGACTTCGGTTCCGGGATAAGGAAAAGAGCGCCTGCTTTGATAGCAGCCTCCATAGAAATAACTCTATGACCGTTGTAGATCTTATAGTTTTTCTCGTCCTCGGCAAGTTTTTCAAGGATTTTCCAATTGAAAATATGAAGGTAGTCATTGTCATTACGGCTCATACCTGCTTCAAAAGGAGGAAGACCTTTTTCAATCCCGCCAGTATACATTTCTGAGTTAAAAGAGTTTATAAAACCCCATCCGTTGGAAACGCCCTTACCTGCATCTGAAAGATCCTGCATGTAAGGAGGAAGTTCCAGTGAAAAAGATTTATCAGTATTAATTCTGCCCTTGTCATAATCAAACTTCCACATAGTCAGAGCACCACGAAACGAATTTTCGTAGTCCTCTATAGGATGCCATTGGTCATCAAGAGGTGCTGCATATTGTGTTGCCTCAATAATGTATTCACTGTTAGGGGTGACAAAGGCACCTCCGTGTTCACTTTTCATTATTGGGTTTGTTACAATCTGAACTGTTTCAAAATCTTTCAGATCAATAACAGCAATTCTGGGGTTGGCTTTATCATTAATGAAAAGGTAATCACCAACGTATTCACCATTTTTTTCAGTCAAAGCAGGGTGATGCGAATCTCCCCATGTAATTTTCTTCCCTCTGAAATTGCCACCTTCTAAAACTTTTTTGGATTCATTATCATAGCCGTAACCCTGCCACGGTTCAGGTGTAAATACTCCTATGTACTTGTAAATCCTCATAGAGGGAACACCATAAACTATAACCTGACCTGATTGACCACCGGAAGAAAAGGTAATAAATTCGTCTTTTCTACCAGAAGGTTGATAAGTTTTTGCTGCTGCCAGAATATCCTTTTCTGACAGGTTGCGCTGTTTCATAATATCCTGCAATGTGCTGGCTGAAGCACCTGTCACAAAGACAAAAAGAGAAAACAGCAAAAATACATTCCTAACTTTCGACATAAAAACCTCCTTCTAAAATAATGGTTCTATTTCGTATGGCATTTGTCACATCTTTTTACAGCGGGGAGATGTTTCGACTGGTGGCATGTCCAGCAAAATTTATGTGCAGCATTTTTATTGGTCATACCTTTGATTTCACCCTCAGGTTTAAACTTCCCGCCTTCATCGGTTTTGTGACAGTCAGTACATGAATTATTATCCTGATGGAACTCGTGTTTAAAAATGACATCTCCTCTGGTTCCCTGGACACCCCATGTCTCCCTGAGATTTATTTCTGACGGTCCGATAGACGCAACCGCTATAAAAGGAACCATAAAAGTTAGTATCAAAACTTTTTTCATAAGAATCTCCTGTAGTATTTTTCATGAGTTTATTGTAACCAACTTATTTTATGTTCTATCAAGGCTGATATTTTATGCTGTTACAGCAAACACTTATTTCATTTATTCTCTTATGAATATGAACCCATGCCCAAACTTACAAACATATGCTTATTAATGCAGAATATATCTGCATATTAATTAATAGTCAACTAAAAATAGCAGGTATTTTCTGCTTATACAGGTTTAATCTGCATGATAAAATACTAAAATGTACAAACATATTGGTGAAAAAATAAAAGATTTACGAAGAATTAAGAATTATACGCAAGTCAAAATTGCAGATATTCTCAGTATCACTTATCAAACCTATCAACATCATGAAAAAACAGGAAATTTCGATTCACACAAAATTATCAAGATAGCTAATGCATTGGGGGTTGACTACAACACTATCTTTGACCTGGAAACACCTGCTAGCCTGGCAAAAAACCGATACTCGTCACCTCTTGTCTCCTCAGATGTTCAGGTTTATTACGGCAATATTCCGCCGGATGTTATTAATAAAAATGCTTTTGAGTTTATCCCAGTGCGTGAAACTGAATCATTAGCTGGCTCATCTGTAATGAGAATAACAAATAACAAAACTCTCAGGTGGGTATGCGTACCAAACAGCGCATCAAATAAATTCTGTGAATTAAAAGCATTTCACATAAGGGACGACTCTATGGAGCCGCACTTATGTAAGGGCGACATAGCAGGGGTCTGCATATACAAAGCAGTACCTGACCTGAACTCTTTAAATTCTGAATTTATTTATTTTTGTCAGCTTGATGACAACTACGGTACTGGCTACACTTTCAAAAAAGCAAAAGTGATAAAGGAACAATTTTTAACTCTGATCCCTGAAAATAGAACACATGATGCAATAGTAGTAAATTTATCCGAAGAAAACGCCTCCAACCCTATTATTGGGCGTGTAGTCTGGATTTGGAGAGAATTTTAATTATTTCAAAAATAGTTATACGCATATAAGGCACAGATCAGATACAGAAAAAAGAACCCCCACTGAAAAGGCAAGGGCTCTTTATATTGTAATAAGTACTTGTATCGCTTAATTCGGACATTAGGATTGGAAGCTTTCAAACAGTGTAGCGTTTTTATGCGTACACTTTCACCGCATAGAGAATCTTTCTTTTTTAAGTATAAGTCAGTTAAAAGCCAGGCTGTTTCCGACAGACTCCTCCTTATGCTTTCTCCTTTATGCTTGATCTTGCGACTGTCGTTTCTCTGCATGCCATATGGTGCGGCGGCATATGTTCTTATAGCTTAAATGGGTGTCAAGCTCACTTTCATCTACAGGTTCTCACCTGAATAAAAATTATACTATACATTAAACTACAGCTTATACGAATTGAAAATAATAATGAATATTGTTTTTAAAACTTTTCTAAGTCTTCAGGCGGCAGGGTAAAAGCCTTTGATTCATATTTAATATCTTTTGCACTAACACAAGTATAAATTATTAATTCACAACTAATAATAAAGACAGCTCGGTCATATATAGACCAGAGCTGTCTATTAACACCAGTGAGAGAGGAGGAACTTCATGCTCTCATTGATATCGGGATCCAAATAAAGGGCTTTCAGCTATAATCAAAGCAGCAAAAAATTGGCTAAAGGTTTGACACAAAGCTTATTTATAAAACCCACAATCTCTGTTATGCATTTCTTTAAGGTATTTTATGAGCGTTTTTATGCCAACATCTTCTGATCTTCAAAATAAGTCATTACTTGTTCTTTTGCGCCATACGTATTGTCCTAAAGTGATAAGCAGTACACAGATTAGACAGAATATACATAATTATATCTGCAGATATTTATACTTAATTTTAAAGAGAGCGGAAGATTACCGCCCTCTTTGAAAATTTATGCAGAATACAGTCTTTCAGACATGAATATGTTGATATCCTTTATCCGAGATAAGCTGTACCAGATTTCCGGTCAGCAACATATTAATGTTACCGCCAACATCTTCCCGTTGTGCTTGGAATACACTTATATCCACACTATTTAGTTTGTGGAGCAATGCATCCCCTATGGATTTTATTATGGCTATATCAATCTCAAAGCCATCGCGTTCTTCAACAGGATCACATGTCCCATACTGTAATATCTGTCCAATATTGCTAACAGTTATCACCTTCATGCTTTTTGTATCAGCTATCACATACTCTGGAGCACAGGAAAAGCTGTCAAAAAGCAGGCTGTCAAGACCTATGTTACAACATACCGGAAAGCAGATTCTCATTATCTATCACCACTCTACCAATTCTGTTGATGACATGAGATACAGCTCATACCGGTTTCTGCGACGCCTTCAAGGTTTACCCCGTGACATGACGCGAGAGCACAAGATGATATTCCGTTGCTCTTAACATATGTTGCGTGGGACTCATCATCTTCTGTTCCTTTCGCCCAAACAACGACATCAGATATAGGGTGAATGAGTCCGACTCCCCCCATATGACATGTTCTGCATGAAGGACCTGTGTCGCCACCCAGCCAATCTTCGCCGTGACAATATGAATCATTACAGCTCAGCAGTGCCTCGATATATCCTGTATTTTTAATATATTCGTAATGCTTTGCGTATGCTTTATCTCCCCAGTCAACCGGGTGCATGTTAATTGCATCACCCAGGTGACATGTAGTACATGCTGTATTGGATATACCGCCTTCAAAGTCATCACCGTGACAATCCATACAACCTTCGAGGTCTTTTACTGCCGCTTCAGAGTGTTTAGTTTCAAGCCAGTTATCCTGATAGTGTGCTTCATCACTGGTGGACGAAAAAACATTATCATCGTTGGACGCACCACAGCCTGCGATTATAAAAGCCATTGCCGCAGTCATGCATATGTAGATTATTGCTTTTTTCATTGATGACATGTTGCACACCTTTCATTGTTTTGTCTGCCGTGACATTTGGCACAAGGTGCCGCATTAATTTTTCCATCTATCCTGTGAAGAGTAAGATAGTCTCCTCGGTGTGGGCTGTTTCTCAAAGGAGCGTCTGGAAATTTCTCACTCGGCTTAAGCTCGTCATTGTTTGTATGACAGTCAGAGCAGTATGATTCAGTATGGCAAGAATTACAGACAAGTCTCTCCTGCTTTGCATATGCACCGTGTTTTTTGAAAAATGCAGGCTTAGTATGGCTGAAAGCCTGCAGTTCATTGTCATGACAGTCTGCACAATTAGGCATAGCATCAAGCTTCTCAGGGTGCTCCCGCGGAATGCTAACTGTGTGGGCACAAGCCACGATCAATAACGTAAACATCAATAATATAATAATATTTTTCATTTTTATTCAGCCCTCCCGAACAGATAAGATAAATACAGCATACCTCTGACTTCGTCATCGAATTCAGGGCTTTCAGAATATTCTGCGCTGCATCCGGCTTTCAGACTGGAATTAACATTGTAAGAAGCTGAAGCAACAGCTACAAAAGAGTTATCGACTCCGCTAATACTCTCATCAAACACCATATTCAGAAAATCTAATGTTGTGATGAGTTTATCAGCCTTATAAGAAGTAAAAAGTCTGTATGCCCAGTAACAGGTTTCATCTGTGTCACCTTCCATCCTGTGGACAGAAGCACCGGAGGATAAATTAATAGAACTGAAACTAAGCAGGATCTTTCCCCCATAGAGATCAGCACTTCCAGCGATTTCGTAGTCGTAGTTCTTATATTCAGCAGTCAGAGAAACCAGTTCCGTTGGTGAATATGTCACTGAACCACCGATATTGCGCATCTCTTCTCTGGAATCCATTGTTCCTGTAGGATTAGACAGCGTGATCAGGCTAAATACATTGGATGTCATATTGTAAAAGTAATCAGCGTAGTTTATCCTGGTATAATTAACATCGATGCTGATCTCGTCCAGAGGCGTAACGGACACGAGATAGTCATGTTCCATCCATCCGTCTGTGATTGAGTTGTAAGATGACAGTCCTGTGATATCCACCTGAGAGATAGGATGAATCCATGAATCGATAGCTTCTTCTTCACGGAAATCGTCACCATCCTCACCAACATACAAGTAGCTCACACCTAATGTATACCATCGGGAATCAGAGTGTGATAACCTGCCTCCATAAATGATGTCTCCGCCATCTTCATCAGTATCTGTGGTGACAGGTGCTCCTCCGAATGCAGCAACACCAAATCCGGCAGGAAGATCTGAGCTTACATAAGCTCCGTCAATCCTCTCTGAGATTCCACCCTCTGTAACAAACTGACGACCAAGATTAGCAACAAGGTTATTATTGTCAGAGTGAAAGTTAAGATAAGCATACTGAAGCTCTCCTTCAGTTGAATCATCAGAGCTTTTATCATGTAAATCCAATCTCAGCCATGCGCCGGCATAAAAAGATAATCTTGGATCAAGAATATTTGTTGCTGCCAAGCTCATATAGTCATAAACAGGTAATAAGTCTTTTTCATCTGCGGTTTGTCTGGCACGAAGCATAAGCTTCGAATCAGCTTGCAAGTCCACGGCAAAGGAGAAATCCGGAAGAATGAGTATCGCTATTGCACAAATAACAAAAGCACCTTTTAGCAGACCTTTATTAGCAACACCACAGAGTTTTTTAAATGTGGTCAAGTGTCTCAAGTGAACCTCCTCACTATTTTTGGTAAACAACCGGGCAACTAATTATGTATATTTACTAAGTAGCTGCACCGGCTTACACGTTAGAAAGCTTAATATTGTCTATTAAGATTCGTTTCCAAGCCCCGCATCTGTCGCGGCTTCACGGAGGTCCTTCCATATTTGTGAGACTCTCTCTATCTCTTTTTGAGGACAGACATAGTCACACTGTCCACACATTATACAGTTCCAGAGACCTGATTGAACGGCCTCATTCACTCTGCTTCCTTCATCATAAGGGTCATAATAACGATACGCTGTTGCAAGCATTGCAGCAGGACCTACATACGTTGAAGGGTTGGCTTTATAAGCAGGGCACATGGCAGTACACATCATACATCTTGTGCACCACTCAATAGCGCTAATCTGCTCCGCCACACTTGTATCATAGATTGTTTCTATCTGCTCTTCAGTCAAGTTAACCGCTCTGGTTCTTCTGTAACGCTGGCTAAGGTCTGCATGAGCCTCGCTTTTATCAATAATAAGGTCACGCAGGACAGTGTGTCCTTTCATCGGCTCAATAGTATGATCCCCATCTGTTATTGGTGTTATACAGGCAAGAACAGGTGTGCCGTCATACACAACAGAGCATCTTCCGCAGGCACGCCCGTGGCAGCTGTAATCAAAATGGATAGGTGTTTTCTCATGTGCAAACTGAATCGCTTCAAGAACGGTCATTTTATCTTTATAGTCAATATTTACGTAAACATACGAAGCTGAATTATCAACATCAGGATTATATTTGTATATTTCCAGTTTCATTTATATCTCCTTTCAAACTTATAATTAAGATTCCCAGGTAACGTTGTCCCAAGAGATGTCATCAAAAAAGACTTTTTCGAATTCCATTTCGCCGTCAACAAGCTTGGCAGCGAGCATACATCCCCAGTTCTCATCATCCTTATCGGGATACTCTGGACGGTAATAACCACGGGATTCTTCACGCATGAGAGTTGCATTAATTGCCATCTCTGCAATCTCAATCATATTGTAGTTTTCGATAGCCATTCTCCACTCGGTATTATAAGTTTTTGAATTATCAGCACAAATCTGATTTGGCAAATCTTCCGCTCTAATCCTGGCAAGTTCAGCACTTGCAGCTTCAAGTTTTTCAGTAGTACGAACAACACTGAATGCAGGTCCTACAGCCTTCTGAATATTCTGACGTACTACGTGAGGGCGGAGACCACTTTTTGCTGACCTCTTTCTTATCTCTTCCAATCTTTCAAACTCCTCTATCGCTGAGGAATAATCAGATGTATTGTTCGAATAACCATCAATATATTCAAGTGCGGAGCGCAGAGTGTAGGATCCCATTCTTATATTCATATATTCTGCGGTTCCCCCTCTTTCACCGTTTATGCCTGCACCACGGGTACAGAAAAGTCCGGGAATATCTGTCATCATTTTTTCATCAATAACAGGCGCGCCGCCATGTTCATACATTTCAAAACCAATTTCCACATAGGCACCATTCGTAACGTCTATGTCAAAATTATCCTTCCAGAGCTGTGCACTTCTTGAGTAACAAGGACGTATCTCCTCAAGAGTAGCAGGATCTGACAGGTCAAGGTAAAGTCCTCCGTTCGGAGTCAGTTTACTCTCGTCAGTCATGTACTCACCAACGCATTGGTTGAAATACGGGCGGTCAGTCAGAAAACGGGTCTGATCATATTTTGCATCTTGAAGAAATGCTACATGATCAGCATCGAGAATATACTGGTTCTCGTTTGCATCTGCTCCGAGACCTGCATTAAACGAATACGCAATGCCTGAAGGATAAATGGATATCAGGTCGTAAGATCCAAATTCAGACTCACCGACTCTGGCACCAAGACGATATGCAGCCATTTCTACATCAGATGTATTGTCGGGAGAGTTCATACTGTTAGCTGCAACTGTATTCCAGCCATTGAGCCAACAGTTCGCACCTGCTGCGAGTATTACTGCATCAGCTTTATAAATACGATACTCACCGGTTGGCAGGTGGACAGCAACAGCTCCTACGCACACTCCGTCTTCCATAAGAAGGCTTGTGACCATTGTTCTATCGCTTACATTAACTAACGTTGATTTAATAAGCTCATCTTGTATATGACGTGGATAGCCACCGGGAACCATAGCAATAGTAGGATAATTTAGATCATATTCAAGAGAGCCATCTTCCTCTCGGTATGGAAAAAGTTCGCCTCTGTTACCAAAAAACTCCAGTGCAGACCTGTTAGGATCCGTAAGGTCGGCATTCTGGATTGCCTTTTTGTTTGTGACAAATTTCAATCCTGAGTCCGCTTTATATCCAGCAATGTTTATACCATTATTATCGTCTGTAGTGGGATACCAGACATACTGGACATCCCAGTTCATACCGGCTCCTCCGCTGGCTCTGAAGGGACCTTTGTCAAGTATAGTGATATTTTTGTTATTTTTAACTGCTTCGTAACCAGCAGACATCGCACCAAATCCACCACCTATGAAAAGCAAATCAGTTGAAAAGACTTTATAAGAAATTCCATTATCAGAACCAGATGAATCTGAGCTTCCACTGGAACCACCGCTTCCACCGCATGCAACAGCGAGGCTTGCAGCAGCGATCCCTCCGTACTTTAAAAAGCTCCGGCGGGTGATGCCGCCTTTTTCAAATTTATTATCTTTGTTGCCCATCTAATACTCCTTAGTAAATTAAGACTATTACTGCGTAATTATTTATCCAGGATAATCTCCAAATAGCTGAAGCTGCGTATCGGTAAAATTCACCAAAAGTTGCACCTCGTCCATGCTGAGACTAATCCTATTAAGTAAGTTTTCTGTGCTGATAGTGTCTATAAAGATAGACTTCAACACCATGATAGCTTTGGCAGTATAATGTACATAATACGTACCCTCACAACGATGAACTCCCTGTAACAACAGGGTTTATTTTTTTGACACACAACTGCTTAATAGAAGCCAGAAAATGTCAAAAAATGAGGGTTAAATAATTTTTATAAATTTTCTCCTTATTAATCCTCCTTAAAATATATAAATTAAACAACTAAGATTAACTCATAATAAACACACCTCCTGTTGAATATTTCTTTACATCACAACTATCTGAAAGAACATAAGCTATATATAAACATCATTATTTATGAAATTGCGTAACAATGTCAGAAAGTTATGAACACTATCTCTTGATATGCAAAAAGCTTGCCAAATTTAAAAACTATAATTATTAACACTTTAGGCTTGAGTTGTGAAAAATAAACATAAACATAATGACCAAACTCACGATATATGGTGAAATCCACAAGGACTATAAAAAAAATAAAATAAAACACTGCAAGAATCGAAAATTATGACCAATCATAGAGCTTGACATTTTTAACCATATACTTAATAATTATGAGATGAGAGGATGAAATGCTGAATCAAAACATATTTATCAGTGACATCATTTCACGAGCTTTTATTTTCGACAATACAGAAACACTCTTAGATAACACTTTGTCGGAAATGAAGAAACAGATTCCTGTCGATTTCATAAGCATGAAGTGCTATTTCAAAGAATCCCATTCGCTTTTCAACTTATGTTCAGTAGGTAAAACACTTTTCAAAAAGGACACTGCATTACAGCTTCCTAAAGTCGCTAAAGACAAGTATCCATATGATAATGTTTTCACAGACATTGACGCGCAGAACTTATGTGGAAATGATCTTTTTACTTCTCTGCCTGTACATGGTTATTCTTTTCTTGTTCTGCAGTGCACATATGCAGACCAAAGCCTTGGATTCGTATCTCTCGGGGTCAAAGGAGAGAACATATATACAGAAAAACATAAAGAGCTCGTAAGAGTTCTTATCTCACCATTCACTAAAGTTTTATGCAGTGAGGTCATAAACAAAAATATATACAGCTATAACTCTACTACTATCACTGCCAAAACTTTAAAAGATATGGCCATCAGGGACAAAAGATACACTTTCCCAGAAAGTAAAAATGATGAAAACACCATCAATGAAGGGTGCCTGCATAATTTATTCGAATCAGCTAAGAATGTGGCGAAATTTTCAACCTCAGTTCTAATTACAGGTGAAACCGGCGTTGGAAAAGAAGTCTTTGCAAACTACATCCATAGAAACTCCACACGTAATAATGAACCTTTCATAAAAGTTAATTGCGGAACAATCCCTGAAAATTTAATAGACAATGAACTCTTCGGGCACGAAAAAGGGGCTTTTACTGGTGCTGACTCGACACAAAAAGGACGCTTTGAACTGGCAGATAAGGGCACTCTATTCCTTGACGAGCTGGCAGAGCTGCCGCTGAACTGTCAGGCAAAATTATTAAGAGTAGTACAGTTTGGTGAATTTGAGAGACTTGGAGGAACCAAAACAATAAAAGTGAATGTAAGGATTATCGCTGCAACAAATAAAGACCTCATCCAAATGATAGAAGACGGTGACTTTAGAGAGGATTTATACTGGAGAATAAATGTTTTTCCACTGAAAATTCCACCAATAAGGGAACGAAAAAAGGATATCCCTGATCTTATCACCTGCCTCATAATGAAGATATGTAAAAGATTGGAAATTACCGAACCTCCTGTTATAAGTCCCGACCAAATGGAAAAAATTATACAGTATGATTGGCCTGGGAATGTCAGAGAAATGGAAAATTTTCTAGAAAGAGAAATAATTCAAAACTTCGGCAGCGCTCAAGCAATAGAACTTAAAATATCTGATCTCGATTCCACCGAGCGACATAAGCAGCCAGACAAAAATGCCGCTTGCAATAAAGATATGGATAATATGATGCGAGAACATATTTTGAAAATTCTTGAGCAAACAAAATGGCGAATCAGTGGTACAAAAGGAGCCGCTTCGCTGTTGAAGATGCACCCAAACACTCTCAGGCACAGGATGAAAAAACTAGGTTTATTATAGCATAGACAGCGTAACGTACGACATAGCCAGCTCAGTCGTTATGTGTCTGGTAATCTTGACAAAATAAGAAAACATACCACACAGTAACTATTGACATTTCAACAAACCCGATAGGATTCCCTGAACCATCATTTGTTTCATAAAATAAATATGCCCACTTCTCGATGATCTGTCCCCAGCAGACAGATAAGATACGACCACTTATTTTTCTTTATCAACTCACGAAATAACACTTGCATAAATACGCATATGTGCGTATGATCTCGAAACAATCCAACTGTAAAATAATTTGTAAGGAGGCATAAGAATGCAAGACAGTTTCGCAATAGCTCTGGCAGAGTTTATTCATGTGGGCGGTGCTCTTGTCGGCATCATCGCCATAGTTTCTATTCTGACAGGGGTAATGCGCGAGTATATCCCGCAGAAAAAGCTTCAGAGTAAACTCGCCAAAAAGAGCAGATTTGGTTCTTTAATAGGTGCATCTTTCGGGGTTTTAACCCCTTTTTGCAGTGCATCTGTGGTGCCTGTGTCCATGGGAATGGCAGAAATGGGTGTTTCTATGGGTACTATTTTCGGTTTCCTGATTTCGGCACCTCTGTGTAATTTTGTAGTTACAGGGATGATTCTGGCAGTTTTCGGTTTTAAGGTGACGGCAATATATTTCATCATAACATTTTGCATTGCAGTCCTTTCAGGCTTTATAATGGAACGTTCTCCATGGCGCCATGAGATAAAACGTGGTGCTGAACTTGACAAAAGCTCAGGCTCTGCACCCGCATGCGGAGCGGAGGACACAGCAAACCGTCAGAGCTGTGCAGACATACCCCCACAGCCAAGCGGATGTTGTGGAGATGTCACACAGCAGTCAGATGAACCAAAACAGGTGTTTAAACGTGCGATGAAATTCGCATGGGTACTGTTTAAACGTATAATTCCATATGTATTAATAGGCGCTCTCATCAGTGCGGTTTCAGCGGCGTACCTGCCTGCTGAAATAGTGGAAAAGTATGCCGGAGGAGACAAATGGTATTCTATCCCTATCGCCGCCGCTATCGGGATACCGTTATATCTGCGTATAGAAATGGCTATACCTCTGCTGAAGGTGCTGATTGCAAAAGGGATGAGCATGGGGGCAGCTATGGCTCTGGTTATCGGCGGTACGGGGGCAAGTTTGCCCGAGATAGCTATAATCTCATCTGTTCTCAAACCGAAAGCTGTCGTAGCATTTATTGTTACTGTTTTGGGAGCGGCTGTTCTCGGCGGTATTATTTTTCAGGTTATACTTTGATCTGTAGGCACTGATAGGAGCTTATTATGAAACATCAAAATAAAAGCTGTCTGCGGAAGCTTATGCAGTTTTGCCCGTATTCGGTGCTATGGGGAGCAGTAAAAACAGCGGTACAAGAACGCCGTCTGCCCTCTTCTGCCCGCCCCGGTGCAATGATGATTCTGCTAGGCATATTTTGTCCTTTTTTCTGGGCGGCATATTTTGGAGGGGCAAGCCGTAGCGATTTATTGTTACAGGCAGGACACTCCGGTTTTGTAATCCTGATAGGGTTCGTGCTGATGATCATAGGATTGTCAAAAAATAATTGACATTTGACATACTCTGTCGAAGAGTACATAGGTAAAGGATGCTGTTAGAAACAGCCGGACAAAATATGCATAAATCTTGCAAGGAGTTGAAATAGATATGGATGGACGTTATGTGGATGCTTTAAAAGCTCTGGCCGAACCAAGCCGCTTGCGTGTTTACTTTCTGTTGGTACAGATTGACGAGCGTATATGTGTTGCAGAAGCAATGGATGTGCTGGGTGAGTCCCACTATAATGTATCCCGCTATCTCAAATCATTGCTCAAGGCTGGTTTAGTAACAGCTCAGCGTGAAGGCAAATGGGTGTTTTATACACTGAACAAAGATGACTCGCCTTTTTTCTCTAATCTGCTTCAGGCTGTTCGCAGTATCCCCACCTCTGAGTTTACTCAGGAGATAGAGAACTGTAAAAGAAGACTCGCTATGCGGCAGAACGGATGCTGCGTAGTAGGTCCGGACAGCGACAAGTGGAAGGCTGTCCGTTCAGAATAAGACTTAAACAAATACGTAAAGGGAGCAGTTCAAGGTAATTGTTCTCTTTACGTTCAATATTTATATCTTTTACTGAAATACACTTGACCTGAAAATATCATTTTAAGTTAAGTGGTTGTTATTGATTTTTAATGTTTTCTAATTATACTTTCATATATATAAAATTGATTAGGCTGGTTTATAATAATATCAGAAATGGCAAATGAAGACTTAGCTGGGCTGAATATTTTATTTAATGAGTCTCAAGGTTAATAGTATGCTGAAAGTTTTGCTGATAGATGACGATGAGTCGATATGTTATAGTATAAAACGTTCTTTATCTAAATCTTACGAGGTTTTTACTGCTCTGGATTCATCTAAAGCATATGCAATTTTGAAAGATATAGAGATTGATTTTATCTTTCTTGACTACCAGCTAAATGATGAAAACGGTCTGGATGTTCTCAAAACAATCAGGTCTACCAACGAAAACGTCCCGGTCACTCTGCTGACAGCACATGGCACGTCAGAAATCCTGATAGATGCCATAAGATACGGTGCTGTTGACTTCCTCTCCAAACCTGTAGATGCCTGTAAACTGACTGGCGCAATCGAAAAATACGCCGGATGTTTCAGCCTCAGCCATGACCCTGAATATTTCGAAAGGCTTCCGGAGACATTGAACAGTGAGCTGGTTATCGCTGAATCTGCTGCAATGAAAGAAGTTCTGAAAAAAGTTGCAGTTATCTCTTCAACGAGATCCCCTGTGCTGATAACAGGCGAAAGCGGCACTGGTAAGGATGTCGTTGCAAAGCTTATACATAGATACAGTCCACGCAAGGATAAGCCGTTTATCAGCATAAATAGTGCTGCCATCCCCGAGCATCTTCTTGAAAGTGAATTCTTCGGACATATAAAAGGCTCATTTACAGGTGCTGTCGCAAACAAACAGGGGAAATTTCAGGCGGCAGACGGTGGAACGATTTTTCTTGATGAAATAGGAGATATGCCTATCTCTCTTCAGGGGAAACTCCTGCATGTTCTGCAAGACGGTGTAATACAACGGATAGGGGATAACTCATTTCAGAAGGTTGATATACGCATCATTTCAGCCACCAACAGATCCATGAAACAAATAGTCAAAGACGGGCTTTTCAGAGAAGACCTCTTTTACAGAATTAATGCTTTCGAAATAAGTATTCCGCCGCTCAGGCTCAGAAAAGATGATATATGGCCTTTATGCATACATTATCTGAAGCTTCAGGCTGCCGAAATAAACAAAGATATTACATTTATAGAAAAATCAGTACGAGAAGTATTTGAAAAACAAAAATGGCCTGGCAATGTACGTGAACTGAAAAACACCATGGCAAAGCTAGCAGTTAACACAAACTCTAAAGCATTAAGAGCTGACACGGTTATGGAAGCATTAGGCAGTTCATATGGCACTTCTGATGAACTCCTTGATTATTTTATGAAATACAACGGTGAAAACCTCCTTCAAAAATCAGTCGATGAACTTGAGTCAAATCTGATCAACAGATGCATTGCAGATAGCGCAGGGAACCATACACTTGCAGCTAAAAAACTGGGAATAAGCCGTGCTACCCTCTATGATAAAATCAAGAAACTAAATCGTTAACCTGTACAGCAAACCGACACAGCGATGTAGTCAAATCCGGCGCTTCTTCTCTTTCAATTCTAATTATCAACAACTTACAAAGCTAATAACTGGCACTTGAATTGCATTTAAGATTTGGAACATATCTGGAGGTACCATTATGAACGAATCCAATATCGTAAGGATGCAGAGAGACCTTGAAAAAGCTCTTTTAAGGCCTGAAGCAAAACGAAAATGGGCCATGTTGATTGATGTCAGAAAATGTACAGGGTGTCACTCATGCTCAGTTTCATGCAAAGCAGAAAATAAGACTCCGCCAGGAGTAAACTACAGATGGGTAAAAGAAGCTGAAGACGGCACTTATCCTAACGTAATGAGAATATTTATGCCTGGCATGTGTATGCAGTGCGACAACGCTCCATGCATAACAGCATGCACTTCAGGAGCCATTTATAAAAGGCAGGACGGAATAGTCGCTATCGATTATTCCAAGTGCGTGGGCTGTGGCGGCAATGCAGTGGACGCATGCCCTTATGGTGCTGTATCGCTTGATAAAGGCGACTTCTACAGCAACGAGGCATATGAGCACGGCCCCGTTTACGAATACGACAAGAAGTATAAAAGAAATGACGACAGCTCTACAATAAACAGTTGTAGAAAGTGTCACTACTGCCTGCACCGGCTTAAATCCGGCATGCTGCCTACATGCGTGACAACATGCCTTGGCGGAGCCACATATTTCGGAGACATTAACGACCCCGAAAGTCTCGTCGCCCAAAAGGCAAAAGAGCTTAATTTGTACGTTTATATGCAGGACGAAAAAACATTACCAACAACACAGTTCATTACAGATAGCGTAGAACTTTGTAAAAAGTGTCACGGATAACAGGGTCGGAGGAATAATATGAGTCAAAATAAAAAGATACTTAATAAACTGGAACTAAGCAGGAGAGGGTTTATGAAAACCTCGGCTCTTCTGGGCGGTTCAGCCATGCTCATCTCCAATCTGGGATGTGCGAATTCAGCAATGAAAAAAATGACTGACAACTCCATAAACAGCAAGTACGATCTTGCATCTCCTGAGCATGTCATCTATTCAATTTGCTTGCAGTGCCACACTGCATGCGCTATCAAAGGTAAGGTGGCAGAGGGTGTGCTTCTGAAGATTGACGGTAATCCATATGCTGCACAAAACCTTTACCCTAACCTTGATCTGGACGAACCTCTGGAGAGGAGCGCCAGAATTGATGCAAAAATCTGCCCCAAAGGGCAAGCGGGTATACAATCGCTTTACGATCCGTATAGAGTCACAAAGGTTCTTAAACGGGCAGGCAAAAGAGGCGAAAACAAATGGGTGAGCATAGATTTTCAGCAAGCTATTGATGAGATAGTTGACGGAGGAAACCTCTTCTCCAACGTTCCCGGTGAAGAGAACCGCTTTGTAGAAGGACTCAAAGATATTTATAGAGTCCGTGACGCAAAAACTATGAAACAGATGGCTGAGGATGCTAAGGCTGTTGCAGATAAAAAAATGTCTATGACCGATTTTAAAGCGAAATACGCAGGTAAAATGGACTTGTTCGCAAATCCTGACCATCCGGATGCCGGCCCGGCAAATGCTCAGTTTGTATTTATGGGGGGACGTATCGAACACGGGCGTAAGGAATTCATGAAGAGATTTATGAACGACTGTTTCGGTTCTCCTAACTTTTTTGAGCATACAACTATATGCGAGCAGTCTCACCACATAGGCTACGGTGAAATGTTTGAAGGTAAACACCACTTAAAGCCTGACCTCATGAACTCCAAATGCGTGCTGTATTTCGGAACAGGCGGATTCGAAGCAAACTTCGGACCTCCACCACTCAGCGAAAAAATCACACAAGGTCTTACTGAAAGAGGTATGAAAGTTTTTGTAGTTGACCCCAGATTTTCTAAAACAGCTGCAAAAGCTACCAGATGGATACCTATAAAAGCCGGTACTGATGCTGCATACGCACTCGGTATGGGAAGATATATGATAGAAAAAAGGTTGTTCGACAGCAAATATCTTGCTGCGGCTAACTTTAGAGCCGGCAACAGCATAAATGAAACAAACTTCACAAACTCAACATGGCTGGTCAAAATAGAGGCTGACGGTCCGGCAGATATTCTGAAACCTTCAGAAATCGGACTTGAGGGCGATTTTGTTGTGATGAAAGACGGTAAGCCGTTCGCCGGCACTGAAAAAGGCGATTCTGTTTTTGGTGAGCTTGAGGTGGACACTGTTATCAACGGTATAAAGGTTAAATCCGGCTTCACTATTTATAAAGAATCCGCTTTTTCAAAGTCTCTTTCCGACTGGGCAGATGAATGCGGTGTTCCTGTTCGCGACATCACAGATGTAGCTGACGAATTTGCGAAAGCAGGCAAGCAGGGGACAATAGATTTCTATCGTGGTCCGGTGCAGCATACTAACGGTTATTATAACGCAACAGCTATCATTGCTCTCAATGTGATGCTCGGCAACACTGATTGGGAAGGCGGCATGATGCTGGGCGGAAGCCATTGGCATGAGTACGGCGGCAAGAAAGGCAATCCTTACAACATGAGCAAACTGGTTAAAAACAAACTCGGAAAATTCGGATACCCTGTGACCAGAGAAAAAACTCATTATGAAAAAACATCATTCTTCTCAGGATATCCTGCAAAACGTCCTTTCTACCCTTTTACCGGAAACGTATATCAGGAGATAATACCTTCAGGACATGAGAAATTTCCTTATGGCATAAAGTGTTTATTCACTCATATGGGAACAGCGGCTTACGCCTCTCCCGCTGGTAATGTATTTATAGACATGCTGTGTAACACTGAAGCTCTTCCGCTGTTTATAGCATCTGATATAGTTGTTGGAGAGACCAGTATGTATGCAGACTACATCTTCCCCGACAAAGCTATCTGGGAACGCTGGGGGACATCTCACACCACTCCCGATGTAGCATCCAAGTCATCTAAAATCAGACAGCCTATGGTTGAACCACAGACTGAAACAACAACGATATACAACCAGAAAGTCCACCTCTCTATGGAGGCTGTGGCATATGCTATCGCTGAAAAACTAGGTCTAGCAGGATTTGGTAAAGACGGTTTCGGTGAAGGCATGGACAACCTGAGAGAAGATGATTTCTTTATGAAGCTTATAGAGAACATTGCTATGGAAGGAGACGGTGTACCTGCTGCATCAGAAGATGAACTACAGGTATTCGCTGCTGCGAGAAAACACCTTTCACCTACTGCATTTGACATAGAAAGAGCTAAGTCTTCTACTAAAAACTGGGCAAACATAGTATATGTTCTGAATAGAGGGGGAAGATTCGCTCAGCTCACAAAAGCATATAAAGGCGACAAAGTTGCTGCTCAGTATAAGAACAAGATATCCTTGTATGTTCCAAGAGTGGCCACTACAAAAGACTCTATGACCGGCAAACGCTTTTTAGGGTTCCCTGTTTATACCCAAGCTGCAGATATGTTTGACAGACCATTCGACTTCAAAGGAGCGGATCTGCACCTTATTACCTATAAGGAAATCACAGGCGGTCAGTCCAGAACAATAGGAAATTACTGGCAGAATGAGCTTCATCAGGCAGAGAATTTTATCCTGATGAACTCTGTAGATGCTGACAGGCTGGGCTTTAGCGACGGTGACAAAGGTAAGCTTGTGTCTGCCTTTAACCCGGAAGGTGTTTGGGATCTTAAACACGGTAAAAAAGTTCCTATGATTGGAAACGTTAAAGTTTCTGAAGCTATACGCCCCGGCACAGTTGCCGTATCATGGCATTACGGTCATTGGGCATATGGTGCTTCTGACATCATTCTCGATGGTGAAGTCATCAAAGGCGAATCAAAGAGAGCAGCAGGACTTTGCAGTAATGCTGTAAACGCTGTTGATCCTGTGCTCGGAGACATGTGCCCCACAGACAAAATTGGGGGGAGCGCATCCTTTTATGATACAAAAATACAAGTTGTAAAAGCGTAATTTAAACAGGCGGAGGTTAACCCTCCGCCTAACATTTTGAGGTTAATAATGAGAAATCTCCTACTTATAATAGTCCTGTTTATCCCCTGCTGGTCTTATGCAGGAGACTTTATCGCTGATGCACCGAAGACTGTCAGAGAATATGAAAATTTTTATATAAAACTACATAAAACAAAAGATTTTTCTGTCAGCGTTAATAAGTCCTGTATGACTATTTCGAACACAGAAGGTATAACAGAAACTGACGGTCTTTATTCCTCTGAAGAGGGGGGTAAACTCTATTTTGATAATTTCTGTTTTGAAAAAGAAAGAATAAAAATTGAGATAACCACAGAAAGGGCAAGCGAGATCATAAGATTTCTGATAGCTCCCAGAAAAGCTGAAGAACGGGACTACAGCTGCTGATTCTCACCAGCAGGGAATACGATAATGAAACAGGCTCCGCTTTTATATGATGGGTCTGCTTCAATTTGCCCGTCAATGGCATCCAGTATAGTAGAGCATATCGCAAGCCCCAGCCCAACTCCTTCTTTCTTTGTTGAATAGAAAGGAAGCATTATTTTTGAGATATCGGCATCAGCAAACCCCTTACCGTTATCGGTATATACCATCCTGAAGTTGTCGTCAGTAACAGTCATGGCGATGTTAGCTTGCGAAGCGTTTGCTTGTATAGAGTTATGGAGCATGATCTGACAAAGCTGAACTATTTTTTCTAAATCAGAAAAAACAATTTTGTCTTCCGGAATATCAAATTTCATATCTATTTCAATCAGTTTTTCTGAATAACTCTGCTGTTTTATTTGTGACGCGAGACTAAACAAAGAAAACGCAGTTTTTTCAATTTTCACAGGTTTTGAATATTCCAGAAATTCATTTATGCGGTAAACCAATTTATCTGCCTGAGATTTTACTATTTTATAATCTTCAAGAAACTGAGGGTCATTTGCATTGTCCTGCACCATGGAATCTATAACGAGATTTATTGACATTATGGGGTTTTTAAGTTCATGAGCGAGTCCGG